>NC_008530.1:1262906-1578633 GCF_000014425.1 Lactobacillus gasseri ATCC 33323 = JCM 1131
ATACTTGTTGCCCAAACGAACTACATCAGGACGTTCAATTTCATCACTTACCATTGGAGAACTAATAAATGGTGTGTAGACCTTCTCAACACCAGGGTTCTTAGTATCATTGTTTAACTTAATAATACCGATTGCAGCATTAGACCATTTTGCTCTATCTTTAATATCAGAGTTAGACAAGATTTGGAAGAAATCACCTAAATTATCTTTGTTAGTGCCACCGTAATTTAACCATTGATAAATTTGGTCAGCACCTTGATAATTCTCTGTACCAGTACTTGCTTCAAAGACAAGGTAACGATTACCATCTTTATCATCAATTACGTGTGCATCACGCATTGCAATATTATCTGCACCCTTGTTGGTCTTCTTCCATTGATTGTAAGTTTGGTAATGGTAGCCATCACCCTCAAAAACGATGTGGTCATTATCGACGTGTGCAATAGAAATCTTGTCTTGATCCTTTTCAAGATTTAAGTAGACAGTTGCACTTGCAATCTTTTGGTGGTTAGTGTTGTTATCACTTGTATCAACCTTAGTATAGTAAAGTTGGATTGAACCATCTTTATTTAAAGTTGCTGAGCCAGACCATTGTTGAATAACTGGAGTACCTAAGCCAAAAATAGGACCAGCATTCTTCCAATTATTAAAGTTATTGTCACCGTACTTGTTGTAAAGAAGATAAATATGATTGTCATTAGTATTTGGAACTCCCATCATTCCAACTACTAATTGATAACCATTCCAGTTAGAAACATAACCAGTTTTTGCGTCTTGAACTGGCCATGAATCCCAAATTTCTAAGTCTTCTACTTTTCCTGTTTGGGCATCCATAGTTTTTGCTGCAGGCATGTTCTTAATTTTACTTGCATTAAAGAAAGGAATAGCGTAACGAGCATCTTGTTCAATTAAAGTTTTAGCAATTTTCTTAAAGTCACTGTAAGTTAATTGAGTACCGCTCTTTGCTTCTTTAGAAAAGTTAATCTTATTTAATTCATTAATTTGATCATTGGTTAATTTACTGGTATCTACATCAGATTCTTTAACAATATCTTTAATTTGACCCTTTAATTCAGCTTTGTTATCGTTTGATGCTGTTTTTGTTGAAGTTTCGTTAGCTTTTTCTTCAGTATTTGTCTTAAATGAAGTAGCTGCTTTTTCATCTTGTTTTACTGCATCGTTCTTTTTAACATCAGCAGAAGAATTAACAGGTGTCTTCTCAGTACCATCTACTGTTTCTTTAGTAGTTGTTGTAGAGGTGGTAGCAGCTTTAACATTATTTACTGGTGAAGTATTAACAGCATCTGCTTTAACTTCTTTAGTTGCTGCTGAAGTCACAGTAGTAGCTTTTTCTGCTTTAGTATCAACACTCTTTTCTGAGCTTGAATTTACTTGATTATTATTTTTATTATTTGCTGAAGTAGTAGTACTTACTGCTACAGTTTTGTTTTCATTAACGTTGTCTGCATTAGTAGTAGCAGCATTTACAGTGGAAGCACTTAATACAATTGCTGCTGTAGACAAGGTTCCCATTAATAAAGATTTTCCGCTTAAAGACATCTTCTTATGATTTTTATTTTCCAACATCTTTTCTCCTCCTACATGCTAAGCGTTTAACATTTCATCTTACAGACTATCACCTTTTGTTATAAAAATAAATATTATTTTAAAAAAATTGTATAGATTTGGCAAAATTTACTGTTTTTGTATTCAATTGCCACTTGTCAATCGTTTATCACATTAATACTAAAAAAGCCACACCAGATAATTACTCTAGTGTGGCTTTTCCAACTATTTATGGAGATGAGGGGAATTGAACCCCTGTCCAAACGTATTCCGTCGTTAACCTCTACGATCATAGTTATATTACTTAAACTTCGCTTTGATAAAACGCCATATAACAGGGCTAAACTATCAAAACTAACCTAAGAATCTTATTTCTAACTATTAAGGTAAGTAGTTAAACGTAGCTCGTTAAATGGTAAGACCCGCAGACAGACACGAGCAATCCGTCATTGGATCACGCAGCCTGACTAAGCAGCTACTGCGTAAGAATTTTCGTTATTTGCAGTTATAATTTAACTGTGACGTTTTAACGTAGACGTGACCTACGAATCGCAGTCAACGCGAATCTACGCCTGTCGAATCCCAAAACATCCCCAGATGTTTCAATGATATCACAGTCACTGTTAAAATGCTATAACTTTGCTTTCACAGCTATTTATCTAATTTAGCTAAACGAACAACGTCACGTGCAATCATTAACTCTTCATTTGTTGGAACGATCATCGCAGTAATCTTTGATTTCGGTGTAGTGATAATTCCTTCCTTGTTAGCTTTATTAGCTTTTTCGTCATATTCAAGACCAAGCCAAGTAAGACCATCCATAATCTGTTTTCTTACACTTGCATCATGTTCACCGATTCCTGCAGTAAAGACTAAAACATCTAAGCCACCCATTTCAGTCATATAAGCCCCAATATAGCGAACAATTCGGTTAATAAAAATGTCTTTTGTAAGTTTAGCCTGTTTATCACCATTTTTAATTGCTTTTTCAATGTCTCTCATATCTGGGGAGATTCCTGAAAGACCGAGTAAACCAGATTTAGTGTTTAACATCTTAATAACTTCATTAAAGCTGGTAATGTTGCCTTTTTTCATAATAAATTGAAGCAAGGAAGGATCTACATCCCCACTTCTAGTACTCATTGTAATTCCTGCAACCGGACTGAATCCCATTGAAGTATCAAAAGACTTTCCATCTTTAATAGCAGTAACTGATGCACCACTACCTAGATGACAAAGAACCATCTTCAAATCTTCAACTGGCTTCTTTAATAAGTCAGCTGTCCGACGTGATACATAGCGAGCAGAAGTACCATGTGCACCATATTTTCTAGCACGGAACTTTTCATAATACTTATATGGTACTGAATATAAGTATTGAACAGGATCTAATGATTGGTGAAAAGAAGTATCAAAAACAGCAACCTCAGGAACGTTAGGTAAAACTTTCATAAAAGCATAGATACCGTCGGCTTCAGCTGGGTTATGCAATGGTGCATAGTCACTCATATTATAAATCTTCCAAAGATTATCATCTGTAATGACTGTACTATCAGTAAATTCTTCACCACCAGCAACAACACGATGTCCTACCCCAGCAATATCTGCTAAAGAATCGATCACATTGTATTCTTTAAGCCAGCTAAGCAACTTTTGGACTGCTTCTTCTTGATTAGCAATATCACTTTGTTCATCATGTTGACTGCCATCTGCTAAAGTCATTGTGAAAACAGATCCTGGCAAACCAACACGGTCAGCCATACCAGATGCAATTACTTTTTCATTATCTAGAGAAAATAATTTGTATTTAAATGATGAACTACCTGAGTTTACTGCTAAAACTTTTTTCATTTTATATACCTCTCGTATTATATAAATTAATCTTCACTCTTATGATACCAGTCATTTAGTTTCATATTAAATGCTACTAAAGATTCTGGTTTCTTTAATGAATCTAATTTAGCCACCAGAACCTCACGCTTAACAGCATGTTCTCCATGATTTTGAAAAACTAAAATAGATTTTTGTTGAATCTGACTTGAAAACATATCATCGGGCAAATCGACAATTGCCTGAATATTAACTTTTTTAGCTAACCAAGTCATGAATTCAGTAGATCCTTTACCAGTAAACAGTAATCTAGGTACTACTAAAAATGCAAAACCATCACGTTTAAGGTTATTTACTATTTGTTCAATAAATAAAGTATGAGCAAAAGAATGTCCCTCTTTTGCGTGATTTTCGAAGCGCTCAGCATTATTATCCAATGGATAATAACCTACTGGCACATCACTTACCACTATATCCGCCTTTTCAATCATCCATGGATCTAAAGCATCTTGACAGTATAAATCAATTTTTAAATCTTCAAGATGAGCACCAATATCTGCTAAATCCAATAATGCTTCTTCATTATCAATTCCAATTAATTTGTAATTGTTTTGTGAATGATTTTCCTGAATCAACTGTCTAATAACCGAATAAAGTAAATTTCCAGTTCCAATTGCGGGGTCAACCACAGTTTTTTTACCTTTAGAAACGATTCTTTGCCAAATTAAAGCAATTATTGTAGCAATCACTGAAGGTGTTGGCATCAAGTTATAGTCACTGGCATCTTGAGTAACTGCTTTTAAAGTTAATAGAGTAAATATTTGTACTTTTAGAGCACGTGGCAAATTATCATAATCTAATTGACGATACTCTTCAGTTAATTCAGCTACAGTTTCTTTATCTGGGGCACCCGATTCGACTTTGATCTTACCATTTTCTAGATTATCAAAGGTTTCCGTTAATGCCGATGAAAAAGAGACATTCAGAGCTTTTTGTAAATGCTCAATAGCCTTCTGAAACTTTGGATATAATTCTTCTACTTTTTGCATTTTTCTTCCTTCTTTAATATTCCTTCTAATATTTTATAGGTATCATCAAATACTAGCAAGCAAACAATGTTACTTGGAAAAATAATTTATTAAAGAAAGATTACTTTCCATATTTTCAGTAAAACTATGTTGATACATCATTACGAAAGCAATACAAATATTAATAAGCAGTAAACTACTAATTAAGGCACTTCCCTTAAGTCTTTTTACTATTATCTTTTTTCTCATCCTTTATTTTATCTTCCTTCTTCTCTGGTAAATCTGTTTTGAAAAACATCTCACTTTGCCTACCATCTTTTTCAGTTACTAAAATAGTAAAAGAATCTTTTGCAGTAGAACATTTTATTCTTTTAACTTGAAAAAGCAGTGGCATGTGCCCTCCCTCATCTGTTCTCATTCTCAAAACATCATTTGAACTCATATCAATTACATATGTATCGTAAATTAAATCACCATTCTTTTTCTTCTTATCCGATAACTTTCTAAGAACAATTTTAGTTGGATCTGAACCAGTTGTACTTACTTCAACATGTCCACTTTCTTTTAAGAAATTATTTATTTGTACATAACTATACGTAATCTCATTAACTCCGGTTTTTTGGCGATTAATTTTTCTAAGTGTACCTACAAGTCCAAATAATATTTGTGCACATAAAATAGTAACTGCGATTGCAAACACAGCTTCTAATAAGGTAAAGCCCTTTATCTTTTTCATTATTCTTACCTACGATAGAGATGATCATGCACTAATAACGTTTTTTTATCACTATGTCTAAAAATATATTCCGCATATGCCTTATCTACTCGTTTTTCAATTTGTTTCTCAGTCTGCCTATTTTGTTTAATTGTCATCCCTAAAAGCAATACTCCTAGACAAGCTATCGTAAAGCCTACACATGCTTCCCACAAAATGAAGCCCTTTATTTTTCTATTCTTCAACCATCCTACCCCATGTCATCTGTATTTTTATCTTTTTCTCTTTACTTCCACTCTTAACAGTAATTGTTCTTGGCGATATCGTTCCGCGATTGCTAATGTATAAATTATTAAAATTATAAACTCTAACATGTCGATTCAAATATACTTTTGATACTTGATGTGGCTCCATTATCTGAATTGAAGAATTATTGTCAAAATATGATAAAAAATATGACTTCTTTTCTACTGTTGAACGGTGTAAATACTTATTTATAGTTGATCTAATTTGACGCGTAGTACTATCCAAAATTATTTGTTCCTTAATATTTTTCACGTAAAGCGTTGGCATTAACACAAGTAAACAAACTATTGCTAAAGTAACTATCGTTTCAACTAAAGTAAAAGCCTTTATTCTCTTAAAAATCATTTTTGTGGTAATTTTTCATATCTCTCTTTTTGTTTTTGAGAAATATATTCTTTCTTTACCAGCTCTTCTAATGAAGTACCATCTCCATTATCTGCAGCTAATTGTCTTTGAGTCTCAACCGTTGTTCTTAAGGCTTCATCTGTTTTACTAGTTGCTCTCTCTTTTTGCTTACTTAGTCCTGGAACAATTAGCAAAATCAACATCGCAATAATGGCAATTACAATTACCATTTCAACTAAGGTAAATCCTTTTACCCGTTTATTTTTCATAATAAATTGTTTTAACTTTTTCATTTTTCCCTCTACATTGTTTCCATTAAATGATACATTGGCATTAAAATTTTCAAATACATCCCCAGAATACAAATTCCAATAAAAATAAAGCATAGTGGCTGCAAATTAACGATTAAACCATTTAATTTGAGATTTAGTTCATAAAAAAGTGTCTTGCTAAGTAATAGCGCTCTTTTCCCAATTTGCTCTCTTGTTGTTCCGGTTTCTAAAAGCATAACTAAGTTATTAGAAATAAAGGCTTCATTCTCAATAATTGTTTTAATCTCAGTTCCTTTTTCTAACTGATTCTTCACTTTTGTTCCTAAGACTTGCTGTAATGAGTTCTTTGGTTGCTGATCAGTAAGTTGGCAAATTTTTTGTAATGAAAAGCCGTTGATTAATAAAACAGCTAAGTCAGACACGATAAGATAGTGAACATATAAATTTAATGTTGGTCCAATTACAGGTATCCTAGTTAATTTCTTCAGTGCATAATAATCTTGCCTATTAAGTAGCCTGATTACCTTACTAATAAAAAATGCACCTATAATAACTAACATCACAAGTCCACCCAGCATTACATTACTCGTCCAGTCATTATCTGACATTTCTGTCTTTAAAAAAGTTTGCATACAAATTAATAGCGTAACCATCATTCCAATTAAAAGTGCTGGATAAGCTAATTCTCCTCGCAGCTTCTTTAACTGCTTATTTTTCAAGCGAATAAGTTTACTTAATTGGTCCAAACAAGACAATAAATTGCCATCAATAATTGCCATATTTATTTGTGCAGCTAAAGTACTAGAAAATCCTACTTCATGCAATACATCCCCAAGTTGCCTACCTTCTTCAACCTGTTTACTTATATAAACTAATTGATTAGAATCACCACTCCATATTTTAGGCAGCAATTTTAAACTAGCATTAAGCGAATAACCGTTAATCAGTGCTTGTCTTAAATAATCAATAAAAATTAATTGAGCAGCGCTATTTAGCTTATCCTTCTTCATAAAGATGCTTCGTATCTTCACTAATCTTTCCTCTTTCAACCAACTGCTCTAAAGCACTTTGCCAGTTGCGCAAATCATGACGCTTATCATTAGACATAATAGCTTGATCAAGTATTTTTCCATATCCAATATCCATTAAACAGGCAACTTTATTTCGATCTTTTATCGGTAACAATCTTTGATAAGAAGCAGCCGTCAAGCAATTGCACAATTCGTCTTTAGTGATTCCTAATCCTTCAAGCCGTGAAATTGTTTGTAAAGCTGTTTTTGCATGAATAGTTGCTAAAACCAAATGTCCACTTAGAGCTGCGTTAATACTGATTTTGGCAGTTTCTTGGTCTCGAATTTCTCCAATAATTAAAATATCCGGTCTATGACGTAAAGCAGCCTTTAGTAAATCTGGGTAAGTAATTCCCGCAACAAGATTCACTTGTGTTTGTAAAAAACTTGGATTCCAAACCTCGACTGGATCTTCAATAGTCATTACAACCTTTTTTTCTCCAACTAATTGCGCTAACTCATACATGGTTGAGGTCTTTCCTGATCCTGTCGGACCGCTAGTCACTATCAGCCCACGTTGATTGGTGAGTCTTTTTAGCAAATCAAATTGTTCGGGGAGAAAATAATTATTACTTTTCCCTTCATAAATTAATCGAACTACTAAAGACTCATCTCCTTCAAATTCCCCTACACTTGAGAAGCGTAAAAAGACCTTTTCACCCCGAAATTCAGTCTGATACGCCCCCACTTGTGGTCTACGACGCTCAGATATATCCATTTGCGCCTGAAACTTGAAATAATTAAGTAATTCCTTTCCTACTTTCTGGCTTAATTCTTTTATTTTACTCAAACCTAGGGCAGTTCGAATCTTTATTTCATATCCTCTAATAGCGGGAAAAATAAAGATATCACTAGCATGGCTTTCAATTGCTTTTTCTAAAATAGCTTCTGATACTTCGTTCATAATTAATCCCTCCTTTGCCATACACTTATTAGTACGCGAAAATAGGCCATATTTTTTTATCATTTTAAAAATTAAGAAAAAAAAGACTGACACAAAGGTCAGCCATAAAAAATAGACCTAACAAAATTAGGTCTACTTCTTGATAAATTATTATTCATCATCATCTGCAGCAGCAGTATAAACATTAGAAACATCATCGTTATCTTCTAATGCATCAATTAAATGAGTAAATTGCTCTTTTTTATCTGCTGGAACTGGAGTGGTGTTTTGCGGAATCATAGTTAATTCAGCGTTAGCTAACTTGTAGCCAGCTTTTTCTAAAGCATCACGTACAGCAGTAAATTGCTTAGGATCAGTGTAGATTTCGAATGCATCATCACTAGTTTCTAAATCATCCCCACCAGCATCCATAACATCAAGTAAAACTTGGTCTTCATCAGCATCAGTAGTGGAACGATCAATTACGATGTAACCCTTACGGTCAAACATGTAAGCAACGGAACCAGTTGCACCGAGTGAACCACCATTACGAGTAAAGGCAACACGGACATCAGAAGCAGTACGGTTCTTGTTATCAGTTAAAGCTTCAACTAAAACTGCAACACCACCTGGTGCATAGCCTTCATAGGTAATTTCATCATAATGTTCATCTGAATTACCTTCAGCCTTCTTAATAGCACGTTCAATGTTAGTCTTAGGCATGTTTGCTGCACGTGCTTTATCCATAACCATACGTAAAGTAGGATTTCCTGAAGGGTCAGGACCACCACTCTTTGCAGCCATATAAATTTCACGAGATAATTTTTGGAAAACTTTACCTCTCTTAGCGTCTTGCGCATTCTTGCGGCCTTGAATATTGTGCCATTTTGAATGTCCTGACATAAGAATCCTTCTTTCTTTTTATTTAATATAGTTAACCTTGTCAATCATAACGCACTCAAGGTTTAAATTCAATCTATGATTAATTAGGAATTGCTTTTTTCTTGATGGTGTCTAATCCAGTAAACAAAAATACAGAGTAAAATAGCTAAAAGCGCTCCAGCTGAATCAAGAGCAACATCGTGAAGACTTGGGGTTCTATCTCCTGTCAAATATTGATGAAATTCATCTAATCCAGCTAATCCAATAATTCCTAACCAGATAAACAAAGGTCCACACCATTTTTTAAATAAACGATCTAATCCTAAACAAGCAAATAAACCAACTAAAAAATACGATGAAAAATGGGCAAATTTTCTCATGACAAATTGTGTCATTCCAGCTTCCCCATTGTCTAAAAATGCATTATGCCAGCGACCAGCATAATAAATATTCCATTTTCCAACTATTCTTTCAATAATCGGAAAATGTCGATGAATAAATCCTGGTGACATCTCTTGTTCGTGATAAGTCATCGAACTGGAAATAAATAAACCTAAAAGCACTAAGAGCATCAAACAGACAAAGATCATTTCTCGCTTAGTTAATACTGTTTTTTTCATTTTTCAACTTTCCTACTTTCAAGTTCTTCAGCAACCAAAACAATTATTTTTTTAGCAATTTCAACTTTAGTTGTTTCTGTAATATTTTCAGTTGTTTTATCTTGCCTTAAAACCATGACTTTATCTTCATCACTACCAAATACTCCATGACTGACATCATTTGCAACAATCATGTCAGCTTTTTTCTCTTGCAATTTTTTCGAAGCATTTTCTAATAAGTTATTTGTTTCAGCAGCAAAACCAACAACAACTTGATTCGCTTTTTTTATACTTCCCATTTTTTTCAAAATATCAGGAGTTTCTTTCAAATAAATTTTTAACTCATCCCCCTGATCCTGCTTTTTGATTTTATGAGCAATATAATTTACCGGTTCATAATCTGCTACAGCTGCTGCCATAATTAAAGCATCTGCACCTAAAAAAGCTGTCTTAACTGCTGAGAACATCTGTTCTGTAGTTTCTACCTTAATGTTTTTTAAACTAGGCGAATTAGGTAATGAGACAGCAATATGACCCGAAATTAAAATCACCTCGGCTCCAGCAACAAGAGCAGCTTTAGCTAAAGCTATTCCCATCTTACCACTTGAACGGTTACCTAAAAAACGAACCGGATCAAGCGGAGATATTGTTCCACCTGCAGTAATTACAATTTTTTTACCAGCTAATATTTGTTTAGCTTGAAAAGAATCATCTATCCAAGCCATAATGTTATCTGGCTCTGGCATCCTTCCCTTACCACTATATCCTTCAGCTAAGCGCCCAGTAGCAGGATCCATTACCGCAATTCCATCTTGTTTTAATAAGGCTAGATTTCTTTGAAAGGCTGGATTACTCCACATATGACTATTCATAGCTGGAACTACATATTTAGGTGAAGCTGTTGCTAGGAAAGTTGTACTTGCCGCATCATCAGCAATACCATTTGCAATTTTAGCAATAAAATTAGCCGTTGCTGGAACTACAACAGCAATTTCTGTCCAATCGGCTAATTCAATGTGCTGAATCTGATCAGCTCTTTCTTTTTCCCAGAGATCAGTCAACACTGGATACTTAGTTAAAGCAGCTAATGTTTGCGTACCGATTAAATGGACAGCTTCTTTTGTCATAACTACTCTTACTTCATGTCCCTCTTTTTGAAAATTTCGTACAACGTTAATTGCTTTATAGGCGGCAATACTACCTGTAATATAAACTGTAGCTTTCATTTTTCTCAACCTTAATTTCATAATTTCTTTCTACTATAACACAAGCTAACTAAGACAAATTATTAAAAAATAAATTATCAAATTAAAAATCATTAACGGATTCTGATATGATTTATATTGAATAAAGATATCGATCACATACCTTGAAAGGATAAATATACAAAATGAAAAAATATTATCAAAAGATTTTTTCTCTTTTTATTGTAATGGGGGCTTTATTTCTAGTTCTTACTGGCTGCTCCAAAAAAGAAAATTCATCGTCTAACAAAATCTCGATTGTTACCAGCACCAATGTTTATGCTAATATTGCACAAAATGTTTTAGGTAAGTACGGCAAAGCAACAGCCATTATTACTAGTAGTTCCACCGATCCCCACGATTTTGAACCAACTACTGCAGATGCAAAAAAAGTTCAAGATGCCAAAATTGTTGTAGCTAATGGTTTAGGATATGATTCCTGGCTAGCAAAACTGGCTAAATCAAGTAATAAGTCTGCTGTTTTAGTTGGTGAAGACTTAATGAATTTGAAAAGCGGTGATAATCCTCATATCTGGTTTGACTTAAATATGCCAACAAAATATGTCAACTATTTGGTAAAGCGCTTATCTAAAATTGATAAAAAACACGCAAACTATTATAAAGAGAATGGAATTAAATATTTAGCAAAAATCAAAAAAGTCAAAAAAATAGCTGATTCAATTGATGGTACAAAACAAAAACCAGTATATGTTAGTGAACCAGTATTCGACTATGCTTTGAAAGCCACCCACTTTAAGATCGGCGATAAAGATTTTGAAGAGGCAATCGAAAATGAAACTGATCCGAGTGCCAAAATTGTTCATCAAATGAATCAAACTATTAATAATCGTGGTATCTCTTTCTTTGTTAAAAACTCCCAAGTAAGTAGTTCTACCGTTAACAATTTCGTTAAAAGAGCCAAATCAAAGAAGATTCCAATCTTGCAAGTTCGTGAAACTATTCCAAACAATACAACTTATTTGAAATGGATGACAGAAAATTATCAAAATTTAGCAAATATCGCTAAAAAGTTAAAATAATTACCAAAAAAGAGGCATGAGCCTCTTTTTTATTACCCTAAAATATCCTTTAATTTGTTATTAAATTGCTTAGGAATTTCTGCCATAATTACGTGACCAGTTGGTGACATAATAAAACTATCTACTTGATCATTTTTTTCTTCAAGCAACTTTTCATATCCTTCACGATAATACGGACTCTCCTTAGCAATAAAAAAAGTAATCGGAATTGTTGCGTTTTCTATAACTTTTCGCCAATCTAAGGACATATGATTTTCTAACAAGTCCACATTATCTTTTCTATTAAAGGGGTTTTCTTCTTTTGCTTTCATAAGTTTGGCATAAACACCATCATCTAGTCCTGCGAAAGTTTCATGAACATGGGGTCTTTCCTGACATTTTTTATGATAATTTTCACTTGTATAGTCCATAAAGCCATACTTCCAATTCTTATCATTAAGCATCTTAGGTGATTGATCTACCACTAATGCACGCTTAACAACAGTTGGCCATCTTTTTATTAGACAGAAAATAATCGAAGCGCCCATTGAATGTCCCATGAAAATAGCCTGTTTAATTTTCAGAAAAGAAATTAATTCTTCTAAATCTTGTGTTAAACGAACAATATTATGTCCTCTTTCTGTGCGTTGGCTCTTCCCCATATTTCGGTGGTCATAAGTAAGTACTTGATACCCTAAATTATTAAGAAATGGTACTTGAGCAGACCATATTTCTTGATATGCACCAAAACCATTTACTAGGACAATCGTCTTCCCTTTCCCAGTTAATTCATAATTAATTTTTACATTATCACTTGTTTCAAACAGCATTTTTACTCCTTATTCTGTTTAATTCTAATGAATAAACATCCAACTGCAGCAATAATCGCAATAATCAAAGCTTGACTTAATCCACTACTTAAGCTTACGTTGATCCCGTCATAAACGCTTTGCTGGAGCGAGCTTGTGGCAATTCCAGCCGCGTATGATAAAACACCATATGAACCAATTGCAGCAATCATAAGCGGTAAAATTGCAATCTTTTTACCAAATAAAACCATTACCATTGCCAAAATGTAGAGACCAATTAGTAGGAAATAAATCAAATGATAAATCTCAGCTGCTTGTTTTACATCCGCAGAATTCTGTCTTAATTGTTCATTTACTAATTGCAATATTAACTGATTAAAAACTTGTTCTTGTTGCGTATCATTATTTAGTTTTAGATCAGATGCAGCTAATTTACCATTGGCTAAATAATTAGTACTCAATTGATTTAGCCCTTGATATGATGTTTTTAATTCAATATTCTTGGGTAATTGTGATAAAAGCGTATCTTCGATTCCCGATTCTTGCAAAAAACTGACTCCCATTTGCAAATCACTATTATTCGCTTGGTCAACTACCTTATTAATTGAGCTTTTCACAAGACCAGCAGTACTATCAACTTTCAATTCAACTGGACTTGTTAAAGTCAAACTTAGTGAGATAAAGATTAATCCAATTACAACTAATCTCCAAATCCATTTTATTAATTTCATTTTTTCTCCTAACGAAAATTTTAATAGTCTTTTATAATCGCTAAAATACTACATAAAGTTTTTTTTAGTGCTATATAATAAAAGTGTAACAAATATTAAAGGAGTTCAGCATGATTGATGAAAAACTAAAAGAATTTTTCAATAAATTTCCTCATATTAAGGAAAATAAGCCTTTACAAAATACTCTGAGCAAGAAAATCAACAACCTAATAAAAAAAGAAATCCAACATGGTGCAAGTCAAGTTGAAGCGGAACAGAAAGCACTTTTAAATTTAACAGATCTAGACACTCTATTATCACAACTAAAAAATTTAGAAGAAACTGACTACAGTAAATATAATGATTTCTTTGCTAAAATCTTTGATTCAAAATTAGTTAATGAATTAAAACTTAAATTAAATCAAATTGATGAAATTCACCTTAATTACCGCTTGGGTGATATTTTAGTATTACCCACTAATTCATCAAACTTAATTGTGCATGATTTTATGTCTAGAGATATTGAAAATCTTCATTCAACGGTCGAAAAAATTGGTAACGTCTTAAAAATTACTCAAGGTCCACGTAAGCTGGTAGGAATTTTCAAAAATAAAACTTTATTATTTTTACCTAAAAATTTTACTGGCTTCCTAACAATCAGAAGTCAAAGTGGTGATATCTATATTAATAAAGTTCCAAATTATTGTATGCTGGATGTTACTGCAGTTTCTGGCGATTTATTATTGGCTCATTCTAAACTTAAACGTGTTCAAGCAGACTTAAAGTCAGGCGACATTGCTGTTTCTAATACATCTGCAAATGTATTTCACATTAATGCTCATTCTGGAATTCTAACTAGCGATCATGTTTGTGCAAAAGAAGAGATTTCTTATCATACAAGTAGTGGAAATATAGACTTAGAAAGTATTTCTACTAAAAACTTTTTTATCGATACTAAGAGTGGAAAAATTACTATTAATGACCTTAATAGCGAAAGAATGGATTTAGTTACTGATACAGGAAATATGAGCTTAAATAAGGTTAACGGTAGCGGTGATATTAAGTCTGGAATTGGGAAAATATCCTTATCAATTGCTGATAAATCTAATTTTAATTTTTCAATCACAAGTAAAGTTGGAAGTATCCGCGTAAATGTACCAAAGAAAGAATTATTTAAATTCAAAATCAATACTAAAAAAATCGGCCCTACTGATCTTCCACTTGACTCCATTATTTATGGTAATAATGAATATGATGAAATTGAAGGATATGTTGGTAATGAAAATTCAAGTAACTCACTAACGATCACAAGTGAAATTGGAAAAGTATCAATTAAGAACGAAAATTAAACAACTTCAAGCGAAAATGCTAGCAAACCTAAAATTTGCTAGCATTTTTTCTAAATTATTAAGCCTGCTTTATATCCTGCAAAAACTAAAATTAAGCCGCCACCATAGGATAATAAAGCATAAAGAAGGAATGTTTTGTAATTATGATCCTGCCAATGAGAAAGCAACTCAACATTTAATGTGGAAAAGGTCGTATAACCTCCCAGTACCCCGGTTCCAACTAAAGCATAAACAAATGGCGAAAAATTGCGCGAAAAAACTAGCCCTAACAAAAATGCCCCAGTAAGATTTATTAATAAAGTAGCATAAGGAAAGTTGCTAGACCAATGTTTTTTACCATAATTAGTAATTCCGTACCTAAGAATTGCTCCCCAAATTGCTCCAAAACCAGCTGTTACAAGTGTCGTTATCATGCTCTTATTGCCAACTTTCTACCCAATATTTTTCCTGTAATCATTCCTAAATAAGCAAATAAAAATCCAATAAAGATTGAACTAAAGAAATATATCAGCGCCTGATTATTCATTCCGCTTTCTAATTGCTTGAATGTATCCAAATGGAAACTAGAAAAGGTTGTAAATGCTCCTACAAAACCTGTACTTAATCCTGTAACTAGCCAATCTCGTCCTTCCCTAAATTCAATAAAGAAATATGTTAGAAAGGCTAATAAAAAGCAACCAATAATATTAGCTACAAAAGTTCCAGCCTGTGACCAAATCACATTTAAATAAGCACGTAATGCTCCTCCACAAAATGCAAATAAACCAACACTGATATAATTTTTCAACTTTTTATTCATTAAAAATCAACCTTCTTATTGCATACGCAATTCCATCTTCATTATTTGTTCGAGTAACATAATTAGCTCGCTTCTTTATCTCTAATACCGCGTTTCCCATAGCTACTTTATAAAAATCTGGAACGTCAAACATGGAAATATCATTCTTTTGATCACCAAAAATCATTATTTCATCTTGTCTAAGATTAAGTTTCTGCGCCAATTCTTTTAAAGCGTTTCCTTTTGAAGCTTGCTTAGAATTAATTTCGATTAATGTTTTATCAGAGGTAGAAACGTTATATTTTTCAATAACTTCTTTGGGCAGGTGCCGATAAACTCTTTCCATTTCTGATGGAGCACCTGAAAACATGGCTTTTGTAAATTTTAAATCTTTAGCTATATCTTTAAATCCACAAACCTCAATCGACATTCTAGTCAGCCAGCTTTCACGCGATAAATAATAATTAATAAAGTGATCTAATGTAATAAATTTATCACTCACTTCAATATGAAAGTTAGCCTTCAATTGTTGAGCTATTTTTTCAAAAAAAAGGAAATCTTGATAACTTAATAATTCTTCAACTACTGCATTTCCTTGTGCATTCAAAACTAGAGCACCATTAAAAGCCACAACATATTGATTAGGATCTTGCAGATCTAACTGATCTAAATACTCTTTAATTCCTGGAAATGGTCGCCCCGAACAAGGAACAATTTTAATTCCTAATCGAGATGCTTTTTGTAAAGCTTCCCTTGTTTTAACACTTATTTCTTGTTTATCATTCAATAAAGTTCCATCAAGGTCAACGGCAATTAATTTTGTCTTCATCAATTTTCTCCTATGTAATCGTTCACTTTCCTTTCTATTATACAAAAAAAGACGACACTACTCCCTTATTACACATAAGAAAGTAGGCGTCGTCAGATCTTAATCGGTTAAATTGGTGAACGCCATCACCTATTATAATTTAATAAAGACAGTTTACTTTGAACCCATCTCTTCTTCAACGACTTTAGCAACTTCTTCACAATACTTATCAGCTAATTCTTGTGTTGGTGCTTCAGTCATAACACGAAGTAAGCTTTGAGTTCCAGATGGACGAACAAAAATCCGTCCTTCATCGCTCAACTCTTCCTCTACCTTTTTAATAGCTTCGGTAATTCGCTTATGTTCTTTCCAGTCTTTCTTATCTTTGACAGGAACATTGATTAAGCGTTGTGGATATTCTTTAAAGTCGCTTAATAATTCACTTAATGACTTACCAGTATCCTTCATTACGTATAATAAATGCAATCCGGTAAGCATTCCATCACCAGTATTATGATAGTCACTGATAATAACGTGACCAGATTGTTCACCGCCTAGATTATAACCATTAGCTCTCATTTCTTCTGAAACATAACGGTCACCAACTTGAGTTCTGACATTCTTAAGGCCGCGTCTTTCTAAAGCCTTAGTAAAGCCTAAGTTACTCATTACGGTTGTAACAATCGTATCTTTCTTTAAACGGCCATGATCGGCAAGATAGGAACCAATTACATACATAATATGGTCGCCATCAACTTCATTACCGTTTTCATCAACAGCGATACAACGGTCAGCATCCCCATCGAATGCTAAGCCCAGTTGAGCACCTTGCTTTACAACTTCTTCTTGTAACTTTTTAGTATGAGTTGCACCTACATGATCATTAATATTTAAGCCATTGGGATGAGTTGCGATTGTAGTAAAATCAACGCCCATATCAGCAAATAATCTTGAAATCAAAGCACTAGCTGCACCATTTGCACCATCTACAACAACTTTAATTCCACCTAATTCTTCAGGTAAAGTATTTTCAATAAATTGCAAGTACTTTGAAGCACCTTCGTGGTAATTAGTTACAGTACCTAAGCCTTCAGCTGAAGGACGTGGAAGCTTATCTTCTGGTGCATCAATTAATTTTTCAATTTCTTCTTCTTTAGCATCAGATAGTTTCAAACCATCACTACCAAAGAACTTAATTCCATTATCTTCAACTGGATTATGAGATGCTGAAATTTGAACCCCAGCATCTGCACCTTGAGCACGAACTAAGTAAGAAAGGCCCGGTGTTGTAATCACACCAACTTCTAAAACTTCAATTCCGACGGAAAGTAAACCAGAAATCAATGCATACTCTAACATTTGTCCAGAAATACGAGTATCGCGTGAAACTAATACTTTCGCTCTTTCTCCATCTTTTTTATCTTTTGTAAGAACATATCCTCCATCACGACCTAATTTAAAAGCCATTTCTGGAGTTAAGCCAGCATTAGCAACCCCCCGTACACCATCTGTTCCAAAATATTTAAGCATAATTTAACAACCTTTCCTTGTTTTATTCTTTTTTAGCAGTAGTATCAGTTACCTTAATATGAACTGGTATTACTGATGGTGAAGCCTTAACTACGCCCTTCGGCAATTTAATTGTTACATCTTTTGTAACATCTCGATTGATACCACTTAAATCAACTTTTAAGGGAAGAGATGTTATCTTCTTTAGCGTATTCTCATCACCATATATCTCAACTGTCTCTACTTTTGCGGTTAATGAATAAACATGAGTTGATGATTCATTTTTGGACGTCACGTTTATTTTAACCTTCTTTTTCGACAAGTTAATTGGGATAGTAATGTGCGCTGTTGCTGGATCAATAGCAACATTGAGTTGATGTCCCTCTTTATCAAGTGCTACCAGCATTTCTTCACGCTCAAATGTGCTGTCTATTCCCTTTGGTAAATTTGCGTGAGCTACAACACGATCAACTTGGTTAACTTCGCTCTTAGCGCCAGTAATGTTCACAACTTCTGGATCACTCTTTGCTGTGCCAAGATTATACCCATGAGATACAGCACTCTTATTATACTCTATTTGCACAGGAAGGGTACGAGATTTTCTCTTTTGAATGTTTACACGTACTTTACTTGGACTCACACTATAAGTTAATTGAGTACTTAAACCATTTACCTTAATTGGCACCGTATGTTCTCCAGTTTTTAAATGGCTTAAATCAATATAAACACGGAAATTTTGAGTATTAATAGTAGAAGTAACCAGCGCATTTGATCCTTCTAAAGTAAGATTTATTTTTTCAGGATAACCAGTTACATAATATTTATCCGTATTAACAGAAACTTGTAGAGGAGCTTTAATTACTTGCGTCTTAGTTGCAGTTTTCAAAGTTTCTTCTCGACGTCCTTGAGTTACAAATCCCTGTTGATTAGACGAAACATAAATAGCCAGTAAAATTGCCAATATCAATGCAACAATGCGATAGAACCAAGGTTTATCAAAAAACTTTTTCATTTTTTATTTGACCCCCAATTCCAAACATGGTTTACAATTCGTTGATACCATTTCGGCTTTTCTTCTTCTTCCTTTGGAACTAGTTGAGCATTTAAGTACTTCAAATACTCTTCTCTAGTCAAATCAAGCATAAACTGGCTATTACGAGTAATTGTTACCCCACCAGTTTCTTCAGATACAACAATTGTAATCGCATCAGTAACTTCTGAAATACCTACCGCAGCCCGGTGACGAGTTCCAAGTTTTTTAGGAATCATACTATTATCTGAAAGTGGTAAATACGCAGCAGCAACTGCAATCCGATTATTTCTAATAATTACTGCACCATCATGCAATGGAGTGTTAGGAATAAAGATGTTGATTAATAACTCGCCAGTAATATCTGCATCAATTGGAATACCTGTTTCAATATAATCCTCTAAACCAGTATTTTGCTGAATTGTAATTAAAGCACCGATTCTTCTTTTGGACATATATTGAATCGCCTTATCTAGTTCTCCAATCATTTTTTCAGCGGCCTGTTTTTCAGTCATAGTTGTGCCACCAAAAATTGGCGATCTTCCTAAATGTTCAAGTCCACGTCTAATTTCTGGTTGAAAAATAACGATTATTCCAATTACAGACCATGAAAGAATTTGATCAACGAAATACGTTAGTGTATGTAAGTGCAATAAACCGGCTATAATTCTAACTATGATAATTAGTGATATTCCTTTAACTAATTGAACAGCCTTGGTTCCTCTTACCAACATAATTAAGCGATAAATAATATACCAAACAATCAGAATATCAATAATATTCATTAAATTTTGCCAAGTAAATATTTGCTCGATGTTAAATTTCACTACCCATCCCTCCTAAACCTTAATTATACCTAAACTACTGTCTTATCGACCATACATTTTAAATTCAAGAAATAGATCATTATATTCCTGAATTTTCTTAGGACCTAAATCCTGATAGACTTGTAAATTTTTCATTGCTTGTTTACTTGGATAAAATTGCTTATCGTTTTTTATCTCTTTAGGTAATAATTTTTGAGCTTTGATATTTGGCGTTGCATAACCAATATACTCCGCATTTTGAGCAGCATTTTTTGGATCAAGCATGAAATTAATAAAAGCATATGCTCCTGCTTTATTTTTGACAGTGCGAGGAATAACAAAATTATCAAACCACAAGTTTGAACCTTCTGGTGGAACCACATAATGTAAATGCTTATTATCACTTAACATTGTCCGCGCTTCGCCAGACCATGTTACACCAACTGCTGCCTCATTCTGAATCATATACATTTTTAGCTCATCAGAAATAATCGCTTTTACATTGGGACCTAATCCATCTAATTTAGTTTTAGCTAATTTAAGATCTAATGAATTAGTAGTATTTAACGACTTTCCCATCGATGCTAATGAAAGTCCCATAATATCTCTAGCAGAATCAACTAATAAAATATTATGACGATACTTTTTTGACCAAAGATCGTTCCAGTGCTTTATTTGTCCCGGTTTTACAAACTTATCATTATATACAATTCCTAAAGTTCCCCAAAAATACGGGACTGAATAAGTATTCTTAGGATCAAATGAGTGATGCAAAAATTCACTCCCAATATTTTTATAATTTGGAATTTTTTTGGTATCAATTTTCTCAAGTAACTTAGCCTTTCGCATTTTCGAAATCATGTAATCCGAAGGAACACAAATATCGTAAGCGGTGCCTCCTTGCTTTATCTTCGTATACATAGCTTCATTAGAATCAAAAGTTTCATAAATTACATGATAGCCAGTTTGCTTTTCGAATTTTTTTATCAATTTAGGATCAATATAATCACCCCAATTATAAATAATTAAATTCTTATTATTGGCGCTAACACCGCTATTATCTAACTGCTTAGCCCAAGCCTCTAATCCCAAGCAAACTGCTAGAATAGCAAAAATTCCAATCAATAACTTTTTCATTGTGCACGCCCCTTACCGATATGGGATTTATGATTAGTAATTACATAATAAATTAATACCAAAACCATTACGAAGATAAACATTAAGGTACTTAAAGCATTAATTTCTAAATTAATACCCTGCCGTGCGCGTGAATATATTTCTACAGATAACGTTGAAAAGCCATTTCCAGTCACAAAAAAAGTAACTGCAAAATCATCTAATGAATAAGTCAAAGCCATAAAAAAGCCAGCGAGAATTCCTGGTGTAATAGCTGGAATCATTACTTTACTATAAACTTGCCAAGTAGAAGCACCTAAATCTCTAGCAGCATCGACCAAAGAGTAATCAAACTCCTTTAAACGCGGCAAAACCATTAAGACAACAATCGGAATCGAAAATGCAATATGACTTAATAATACTGAACCAAAGCCCAAACCAATTCCTAAAAAAGTAAAAAAGATTAAAAAGCTGGCACCAATAATTACATCTGGTGAAACCATCAAAACGTTATTTAACGCTAATAATGTTTTTTGGCCTTTTTTATTTTTAGTCTGACTAATTGCAATTGCTCCAAAAGTTCCAATTACTGTCGCAATCAAACTAGATAAGAGAGCTAATAAGATTGTTTCTAAAAAAATTGCTAGTAGTCGATTATCGTTAAATAAGTCTTGATAATGACTCAAAGTAAATTTTTCAAAATGATCCATATTATGACCACTCGAAAAAGAATAATATATTAAATAAAAAATAGGTAAATACATCAAAACAAGGACAAAAGCAAAATAAATCCGAGACCATTTTATTTTTTTCATAGCTTGATCTCCTTTTTACGACGATGATCAGACGAAGTAAATAGCATAACAATTACCATCAATACTATTAATACAACTCCAATTGTCGATCCCATTGACCAATTCATCGTAGTCATAAAATATTCTTCAATTGCAGTACCAAGCGTAATTACTCTGTTTCCGCCAATCAATCTTGTCAACATGAATAAAGAAAGTGAAGGAATAAATACTGCTTGAATTCCCGACTCAACTCCAGATATAGAAAGTGGCCATAAAACCTTAATAAACGTTTGCCACTTACTTGCTCCTAAATCATAAGCAGCTTGAATTACAGCCGGATTAATATCACAAATTGCATTATAAATTGGCAAAATCATAAATGGAATTTCAATATAAGCTGCTACAAAAATAAAAGCAAAATCAGTAAATAAAATATTCGCTGGAGCGATGCCAAAAAGCCTTAAAAAGTTATTTAGTAATCCATGTTTGCCGAAGATTCCAATAAATGCATACGCTTTTAAAAGTAAATTAATCCAAGTAGGTAGAATAATCAAAAGCAGCCAAAATTGCTGATTTTTCATTTGACTTAAAATATATGCAATTGGGTAGGAAATCAACAACGTAATTAAGGTAATTAAAAACGCATACCAAAAAGAATTTAGCGTCATTCTCAAAAAAGTTCCATTGACAAAAAACTGCTGGAAATTTTTCAAGGTAAATCCATCATCACCTTTAAAGGCATTAATAGTAATTAAAATAATCGGAGCAATCACAAATAAACTAAGCCAAAGTACATAGGGTACAAGAAAAAATAGCCTGCTCTTTTTCATATCTTACTCGTCTCCTTCATATGCCTCTAAGCGTTTATCAAATTCTGCTTCGCTTTCACCAAAACGCATCACATGAATATCTTCAGGATCAAAATATACCCCTACTTCTTTTCCAATATTAGTTGGATTAGTTGAGTGAATCAGCCATTCATTTTCATCACTATCAATGGCTTTAATTTCAAAATGATCACCCAAAAAGAGCTGACTTTCAACCATAACTCTTAATTTTCCATGCTCAATATCAGTAATATCTAGATCTTCTGGTCTTAAAACAACTTCTACTTTTTCTCCTGGTTTAATTCCAGCGTCAGCACATTCAAAACGATGATTACCAAATTCTACTTCATAATCTTTAATCATTCTTCCACTCAGAATATTTGAATCACCTATAAAGCGAGCTACGAAATCATTAACTGGCTCATCGTAAATATCAACTGGACTTCCGCTTTGTTGGATTTTTCCTTCATTTAAAACAAAAATCTCATCACTCATAGCTAAAGCTTCTTCTTGATCATGAGTAACAAAAATAAATGTAATCCCCAGTTTCTTTTGAATTTCACGTAATTCAAATTGCATGTCTTTTCTTAAACGCTTATCTAAAGCCGATAAAGACTCGTCTAAAAGTAGAACTTTTGGCTGATTAACAATTGCTCTTGCAATTGCAACACGTTGTTGCTGCCCACCACTTAATTCAGAAATTTCACGATTTGCAAAGCCATCTAACTGAACCATATGAAGAGCTTCTTTAACAGCTAACTTTATTTCTTGCTTATCCTTTTTCTTAATTTGCAAACCAAAAGCAACATTTTCAAAAACATTCATATGCGGAAATAAGGCATAATTCTGGAAAACCGTATTAATTTTTCTCTTGGCTGCATCCAAGTTAGTAATATCTTTTCCAGCAAAAAATACCTGACCACTTGTTGGTTCACTAAATCCAGCAATTATTCTTAAAATAGTGGTCTTGCCTGATCCTGATGGTCCTAGCAATGAATAGAATTTTCCTGATTCAATCGTCAAATTAATATCTTTTAGAGCCACAAAACCATCATCATACTCTTTACGTACATGCGTTAATTTAATAATATCGCTCAATTTTTTCACCATCTCATCAAAAAAGCTACAAGCCGTTACTTGTAGCTTTGTCGTAGTATCTAATCTTTTTCTTTTCCTATAATTCTTACTTCAGTCTGCAAATCAACATCAAAATCTTTTTTGATCGTCTTTTGAATTAAATGAATTAAATCTAAATAATCAGTAGCTGTAGCACCACCAACATTAACAATAAAGCCAGCATGCTTCTTTGAATCTTCCGCTCCACCAATTCTTTTTCCTTGAAGACCAGCTTTAATTATCATTGGGCCTACAAAATGACCTGTTGGACGTTTAAAGACACTTCCACAAGAAGGATATTCAAGTGGTTGCTTTGCTCTACGTAAGCCATTGAAGTATTCCATTTTAGCCTTAATTGCCCACTTATCTCCTGGTTCAAGACCAAAAGTAGCACTAATTACAATATCTCCAGTTTCCTGAACTAGTGAATGACGATAGCCAAATTCCATTTCATCGTGAGTATAAGTTTTAAATTTGCCTTCACGAGTTAAGACTCGAACAGATTTAATGACAAATTCCGTCTCGCCGCCATAAGCACCAGCATTCATGAAGACGGCTCCGCCGACGCTGCCCGGGATTCCTGCTGCAAACTCTAAGCCACTTAAACTAGCTTCACAGGCTGCTTCAGACGTATCGATAATTCTCGCTCCAGCATCCGCAGTAACTGTTGCTTCTTCTTGATTTGCAACAATTTTATCCATCTTAGTAAGAATTAAAACTAGACCTGAAATTCCTCCATCTCTAATAATTAAGTTAGAAGCATTTCCAATAACAGTCAAAGGTAGGTTATTAGTTTTAACTGTTTCCACTAAGATTTTTAATTCATCTAAATTTTTAGGAAAAGCAAGATATTGCGCAGGTCCACCGGTCTTAGTAAACGTAAAGCGGCTCAATGGAATATTTTCTTGAATATCAATTCCCTGTTTTTTTAAGTCCATCAGTTGCATTTTCAATCTCTCTTTTCCTTAAATAATCGTCCCTTTAATCATACCGCAATAAATAGCTAGTTTTCTACCTTAAGTGTTATACTAAAAAGAAAAATAATAATTTATTTAGAGGATAAAAATGAACTTTACTGCAATGGATTTTGAAACGGCAAACAGTCATCCTGAAAGTGCATGTTCTCTTGCCTTAGTTATGGTTAGAAACAATGAAATTGTCGACCGTTTTTATACAGTTATTAATCCGCAAATGCCTTTTGATGGTCGAAATATCAGAATTCATGGTATTACTGCCGAAGACGTTAAAAATGCACCAACAATGGCTGAGGTTTGGCCTAAAATTAAAAAATTATATCAGCCGGGAATGTTAGTAGCCGCTCATAATGCACGTTTTGACTGCCGAGTGATGGAAAAGTCACTTGCTCGCTATAATATTCCAGCCCCTCACTACTTTGCAATTGATACTTTAGCAACTAGCAAAGCATTTGAACCCAATCTTCCTAATCACAAATTAGACACAGTTTCGGAAGCTTTAGATATCAACTTATGGCATCACCATAACGCTTTAAGTGACAGTGAAGCTTGCGCAGGAATTTTAATTGAAGAAAATAAACGTGTTGGGGATGATCCAATCAAAAAAATGGTTAAGCAAATTTAAGCTTAACCATTTTTTATTATTCAAAAGATTTTTTTATATCTGATAACCAGACTTGGTTTCTCTCACCAACAGTTTTAAATTCAACTATTCGTTTGGTTGAATCCCACGAATCATCAACACGCTTAATCGTTAATTCAAGATAATCATTTGGCAGATCATCAATAATAAATTGTGGCCATTCAATTACCACTAATCCATCTTCTGCTAGATATCCAGGCATATCAATACTTGATAAATCACCATCTTCTAGTCGATACATATCCATATGAAAAAGTGGCATTTTACCTTCACGATACTCTCTAACAATTGTAAATGTTGGACTTTTTACAGGACGTCTAATACCTAATGACCGAGCAATTCCTTTAGTCAAAGTGGTCTTTCCAGCACCTAAATCGCCAGATAAGAGGAGCAGATCATGCCCCTGGCTATTTTTTCCAATTGCCTGGCCTAATTTTTGCATTTGTTCATCAGAATTTATTTCTAATGATTCCATTTTACTTCTCCATATTTGCTTGAGCAGCAGTTAAAATAGCTAACAAGTATACATCTTCTGTTTTACATCCACGTGATAAGTCATTAATTGGAGCAGCTAATCCCTGCAATACAGGTCCAATTGCACTAAAGCCACCTAAACGCTCAGCAACTTTATATGAAATATTACCCGATTGAAGTTCTGGAAAAATGAAAACATTAGCATGTCCAGCAACTGCAGAACCTGGAGCTTTTGCTTCTCCTACTCGTGGAACAACAGCAGCATCAAACTGTAATTCACCATCGCAAACTAAATCTGGATACTTTTGATGTACTAAATCTGTTGCATCTTGAACTTTAGTTACCATCGGTCCCTTCGCTGATCCCTTAGTTGAAAAACTAAGCATTGCAATTTTAGGATCAAGCCCAACCATTTCAGCTGTTTTACTGGATTGGTAAGCAATTTCAGCTAATGTCTCACTATCAGGATCAATATTAATTGCACAATCCGCAAATATATATTTTTCGTCTTTGCGTTCCATAATCATAGCGCCAGAAACACGGCTCATTCCTTTTTTAGTTTTAATAATCTGCAAAGCTGGGCGAACCGTATTAGCTGTTGAATGAGTAGCACCGGAAACCATTCCGTCAGCCTTTCCTTCATACACTAACATTGTGCCAAAATATGAAACATCTTGTAGAATTTCCTTTGCTTCTGCCAAAGTATTCTTTCCTTTTCTTAATTCAACAAAATCTTGGCACATTTTTTCAAAATCTGAATAGACAGCTGGATTAATTATCTCAATTGAACCT
Source organism: Lactobacillus gasseri ATCC 33323 = JCM 1131 (assembly GCF_000014425.1). Classification (NCBI taxonomy): domain Bacteria; kingdom Bacillati; phylum Bacillota; class Bacilli; order Lactobacillales; family Lactobacillaceae; genus Lactobacillus; species Lactobacillus gasseri. The sequence continues at coordinate 1,289,201 of NC_008530.1, forward strand.
AGATCAACATTTAATTTCTCAGCAGATTTTATTACTTCATCAGGTTTTCCTAACAAAAGTGGTTCAACAATTCCCTCTTCTGCGAGACGAACAGCAGCTTTAATTATTCGCTCATCATTTCCTTCAGGAAAAACAATCACTTTTTTTGATTCTTCTGCTTTTTTCTTAAGTGAGTCAAATACTTTCATAACAAATTAAGCCTTTCTTTTTATCTCTAGCTAATATTTTACAATTTCAATGCTTTTTCTCAAAACAAAAACTATGCCATATCTGATTGACTTACTTCCTGTGGCAATTGCCAATCAATTGGACTCTCACCAAATTTAGTCAAGGCATCATTACATCTAGAAAACGGACGAGAGCCAAAGAAACCACGGTCTGCTGAAAAAGGACTAGGGTGTGCAGACTTGATAATTACGTTCTTTTCTTCATCAATTAAAGGAATTTTATTTTGGGCAAATCTTCCCCACAAAATAAATACAACTTTTCCGCGATCACTAAGAGCTTTAATAGCTGCATCAGTGACTATTTCCCAGCCTTTTCCCTGATGACCATTAGCATTTCCATAAGGCACTGTTAATACTGCATTAAGCAATAAAACTCCTTGATCCGCCCACTTTTTCAAATAGCCATGATTTACTGGGATGGCACCAACATCATCATATAATTCTTTATAGATATTTTTTAACGATGGTGGCAAAGCAACCCCAGGATTAACGCTGAAACTCATCCCTGTGGCTTGGCCAGGGTTATGGTAAGGATCTTGACCTAAGATCACAACCTTCGTATCTGCAAAAGAAGTTAACTTAAAAGCAGTAAAAATGTGATACATATCTGGAAAAATCTGCTTTGTTCGATATTCACTTTTTAGAAAATCATGTAATTTTTGATACTGTTCACTCTCAAAAGCGGGTGCCAAAATTTCATCCCAATCATTTCCAATTAATTTTTTCATATTTATTCTATCCTCTTGTATCTCTAAGAAATCCAAGTTCATGATATCATATAGATAAAAGATCGGAGGACTTAAAATGATTAAACTTATTGCAAGCGATATGGATGGCACACTATTAAATAAACAAATGCAGATTTCTTCTGAAAATATTTCTGCTATTAAAGAAGCACAAGCTAAAGGAATCGAATTTTTAGTAGCAACTGGACGAGCACCTTCTGAATCTCAAGGAATACTGGCTAAAGCTGGACTTCACACTGGCTTCATTAACTTAAATGGCGCAATGGTTTTTAATACAGAAGGTAAACTAATTGTAAACGAGCCAATTCCTAAAGAAGAGAGTTTCAAGATTAATAAGTTACTTAAAGATTCTGGCTTCTACTTTGAAATAGTAGGAGCAGATCATGTTTATTCTGATTCTCGTTTGCGAAGGATCGCTAATTTTTCTGATCTTTTAGTTGATCTTAATAAAAAACTGACTTTTAAAAAAGCAGTTTCTTTTGCTGCTGGCTCCGACGAAATAATGAAAATCAAATACGTCCCTGATTTTAAAGACCTGCTTAAAAAGCCATCATTTGAAGCAATGAAATTTGTTGCTTTTCATCCAGATGGACCCAAAGTTTTTAATCATATTCGCCAAGAAATTAAAAAAATCGGCGATTTAATTGTTACTGCAAGCTCTTCAACTAATATTGAAATAAATAATATTAAGGCTCAAAAAGGAATTGCCTTAATGGATTACGCAAAACTGCAGGGCTATCAGCCTGATGAAGTGATGGCTATTGGTGACAATCTTAATGATGAATCAATGATTCGAATGGCTGGTATTGGTGTTGCAATGGAAAACGCCGCACCTGAGATCAAAGAAATCGCTAATTTTATCACTAAAACTAATAATGAAAATGGCGTTGCGTATGCAATTCGTCATTTCTGTAAATAAACATAATTTTCCCTAAAGGCAGATGAAATTATGCGTTATACTGTCCAACTTACTCAAGGCCAAACTTGTGGTCAAATCCCAGTTAAAAATCAACAGGGCGAGATTGTCTATATTTTAAAAGGAAATCTTAATGAGTTTAATCAACCAATCATTCTCACTGATATTAATCATATTGAGATTGGTCGGCTTTATTTAGACTCTAATCTTCTTCTAACTAGTTATAGTGTTGACGTAGTCAACCACTCCCTAGTCAAAGTTAAAAAAATAAATAGTCGATTTGCAAATTTATTCTATATTACTAGATTAAACTATTGGATAAAAGGAAGTTTAAAACAAGGTAGATATAGTTTTTATTCAGGCATTAAAAAAGTGGCTAGCGTCTGTTCGCTAGTCACTGATGCTGGACTTACTTGGAGTTGTGATATTTCACGTCCCGAAGATGTCCCATTTATTATTTTAATTAGCCTGCTCTTTACACAATGGCATACTAAGCCTTTATTCTTACCAACTTTTAATTTTCAAAATCGAGTTAACGCTCTCTCTTAGTCGGAATTTAAATAGTAGTGTGAGAAATTAAAGACTTGAAATTTATGAGAACAAATTTGTTTTTGAAAATCTATCAATTCAATAATAATTGCTAATTCTTCCAGTAAGAAGCTATAGCTTTTATTACATCCGTGGCTAATCCAAAAACAAATTCGATCATATAATAAGTTGGTCAATTGTTTAAGTATGAGTTCTGAAAAACTTCCTCTTTTATAAACATAAGATCGAATATACTTAAAGAAATGTTCTTTCATCTTTTCACACATACAATCTTGTTCACTTAAATGATAAGCATTATAAAAATACTGTTTGTTTTTCTGAATGTATTCACATAAAACATTAAGAAGTTGATTTAGACTTTCTTTTTTGTTTTTGCGTAACTCTTTTCTTAATTCAAACAAAATACAGGCTTCGATACAGTTATTTATCTTTCCATATCGCAAGTAAAAAGTTTTTCGACTAATTTTTGCTTTACTACAAAGTTTCGAAATATTTACTTTCTTTACATTTGGTTCAGATAACATACTATGTAAAGTTATTTGAACTCTTTCCAATTCTGCCAACATCTCATTTTTATTTCCTTTCTAGAAAAAGGATCACGCTACCTTTCTATGAATGACAGTTTTATTACTTTATCAGGTTTTATCAATCTAGACAATAGTAATAATGTAAATAGTGTTATTTTTAAATATTTCTTTAAATTTAATAATCAAAAAAGAGAATTAATCTACTTCACCTATGATTAATTCTCTTTTTGTTTAATTAACTTTTTTAACCATGTGATTATACAGACGATCTCCAATAGTCATGGTCGAAGTCGTTTCAAAACCCATATAATCATACAAACGAGCTGCTCTAGGGTTATCTTGATCAACGTTCAAACTTATCTTTTTATATCCCTTCTGCTTAGCAACGCCCGGAGCAAATTTAATTAATCGCTGTCCGATCCCTTCTCCCCAATGTTTTGGAGAAACTGCAATAGCATCAAGATACCATTCATGCGGTAATGCTTCTTTATCTGAAAAGATGATCGCATCAAGAGGTAATCCAACTTTAGGATAGGAACTTTTTAATGAAATATCAATTAGCCCTTGATCATCATAACCATACATTACAATCAACCCAATTGGACGATCCATTTCATCTGTTTCTACCCACATTCGATTATGAGAATATCGATAATGAGGTGAATAGAAACCATGCTTCATCAAATCATAGAATTGACTTTCTGGGAGTGCTTTAATGGTATCCATATCCATTTCATCAAAAATTTGTTTTAAAATTGGAAAAACTAACGGAAAATCAGTTAATTTTGCCTTTCTAATCATTTTACCTACCTACTTAAATTCCATACTTACGATGAATTTCTCGATCTTGATCACGTTTTTTAATTGTTTGTCGCTTATCGTATTGCTTCTTTCCCTGACCAACACCTATTAGTACTTTAGCAAAACCATGTTTCAAATAAACTTTTAAAGGAATAATTGCCATCCCTTGTTGAGCCTGAATTCCAGCTAGGCGAGCAATTTCTCTTTTATGAAGCAACAAGCGCCGTGACCTCAAAGGATCGTGATTATAGCGATTACCTTCTTTATACTCACTAATGTGAACATTCTCTAAAAAAGCAGACCCGTTAATTATTTGAACATATCCATCACGTAAATTAATTCTGCGAGCACGAATTGATTTAATCTCAGTACCAGTTAAAGCAATTCCTGCTTCAAGAGTTTCTTTAATAAAATAGTCATGATTTGCCTTTTTATTCTGAGCAATCAAATTATCTGCTTTTTGTTTCATCGTTTTCTTCCTAGTTATTTTTTATTAGCTTTAACAGTTGTATTCTTACGATGGCGAATTTTAAAACTATGACCATTATTTACATGGAAAGAGTTATTATTCTTACCATTATTGTTTCTACGTCCCTTATTAAAACTGCGCTTACCACGACTATAACCTTTTTGCGGACGTTTTGTGGCATTTGGATCATAAATTTCAAAGTCTAATTGATGTTGCTCAACATCTGCATTGATCAACTTAACTTTAATTGGCATTCCTATCTTAAATTGCTTGTGCGAATTGCGACCTGTTAAAGTCAATGACTTTTCATCAAAGTTGTAATAATCATCATTTAAGTTAGAAATATGAATCAAACCTTCAACAGTATTTGGCAATTGAATAAACATCCCAAAGCTAGTTACTGATGAAACAATAGCATCAAAAGTTTGACCAACTTTATCAGCCATAAATTCGGTCATCTTCAAATCATTTACACCACGTTCAGTATCAATTGACTTTCTTTCTTGTGTTGAAGTTTGTTCAGCAACATCAGGAAGTTGTGACTTGAAATGCTTCTGCACATCCTTATCCATCTTCTTATCTGCATATTCATGAATCATTCGGTGGACCATTAAGTCAGAATAACGACGGATTGGAGAAGTAAAGTGAGTATAATATTTAGCTGCTAAACCGAAGTGACCAAGTGGTTCTGGAGAATAATGCGCTTGTTTCAAACTACGAAGCATCATCATTTGCACAACTGCTTCTTCAGGTGTACCTTCAGTCTTAGCTACAACTTTCTGTAAATCTTTTGGTTTTACATCATTTGGATCAGCTTTTACATTTAAACCAAACGCACTTACAAACTCAAAGAATGATTGCATCTTTTCTTGGTCTGGAGTTTCGTGAACACGATAAAGAAATGGAACATGCTTCTTGTAATAATCTTCAGCTACTGTTTCATTCGCCATTAACATAAATGATTCAATCATCTTTTCAGCAGTACCACGTTCATGAAGAACAATATCAATTGGCTTACCTTTATCATCAACAATAATCTTTGCTTCTGGTTCTTCGAAATCAATTGCTCCGCGTTGGTGACGCTGTTTATATAAAATATTGTGTAAATCAGCCATGTCGTGAAGCATTGGAGCAACGTCTTCATATTTTTGCTCTAGCTTTTCATGATTATTTGGATCAAGAACTTTATTAACATTGTTATATGTTAAACGACCATGTGACTTCATAACTGATGGATATATTCTATATCCAACACGCTTACCTTCTGGTGTAATCTCCATATCACATGAAAGAACCAAACGTTCAACGCCTTCATTAAGCGAACAAATGCCGTTTGATAATCTGAATGGAAGCATTGGAATAACACGATCAACTAAATATGTACTATTACCACGAGCAAAAGCTTCTTTATCTAACGGACTTCCTTCTTTTACATAATGAGACACATCTGCAATATGTACACCTAAGTGATAATTACCATTAGGAAGCTTCCAAACTACTACAGCATCATCAAAGTCTTTAGAATCGTCCCCATCAATTGTCACAGCAGGTTGATCAGTAATATCAACACGTTTTGCTTTTTCTTCTTCTGTTACATGATCTGGAATATTATTCGCTTGATCCATAGCATCTTCAGGCCAATCAGTTCGAATATCATTGTCAACTACAATTGACATGATATCAACACCAGGATCATTCTTATTACCAATAGTTAAAAGAGCTACACCTTGCATTTCATCAGGTTGATCTTCGTCAGGGTACTTTGTAATAGAAATTTTTACCATATCACCCATTTGTGGTTTAACACCATTATCAGTGATATTAATCTTATACTTCTTTAATTTACGATTTTCACTAACTACATAACCATAAAATCCACTTGATTTTACTACTTCATCAGCATATGGACGAAATTCGACAACTAAAGTTTCAACTCCTCGTTCGGTAATCTCCTCAATTTTACCCTCGGGTCCTCTACCATTCCATGGATTTGCACCTGCAATGATCTTTACCTTAACATGGTCTCCATCAATTGCAAACTTGGTATTATGTTTATCAATGAAGGCATCTTCCATGCTTTCATCATCAAACTTAACAAAACCAAACCCCTTATCATTAGCTTTAAATGTACCCTCAGCAACCGTATTTAATTGATTCAACTGATATTTTCCTTGACCATCAGTTACAATCTTTTTACTATGCTCTAAAAAAGTTAAAGCTTTAACTAAATCTGGAAAATTCAATCTTTGATTACGGCTGAGATCATTTTCAAGTTGATCTACATCATATTGCTCTTGAGGATTATGTCTGAAAGTTTCATAAACATCAGCTAAAACTCGTTCATTTTGTGTCATTATCTAATTTGCCTCAATTTCTTTATAAGATAAGTTAAGCTAAAAGAAATTAAAAAGCCCTCCTATGACCGGAAGGCTTTTTTTACTTGGATGAAAGTATTGCCAAGATCAAAGCAAGAGCGAAAAAGAGAACCAACAATACAGCGGTAATTCTTTCCATTAATGCTTCAAATCCACGCTTCTTTGTCTGGCCACTAAATACTGCACCGCCGGACAATGCGTTTAAGGCATCTTGTTGCTTTTGCGGCTGCATCAATGTAGCAATAATAATTAAAAAGCTAACAATGATGAGTAGCGTCATGACGATATTATACAAAGCGCTGCCTCCATTACCTAAATTTCTTACTGTACTGATTTTACCATATTTAACTAACGAATGCTAAAAGAAAAAGGGAGCCACCTCAAGCGACACCCATTTTTCTTTTACTTTAAGTATTAATTAAAATTGTTTATGTAAATTGTAAAAACTGTGAATTCCCTTGTATTGAGCAGTTGAACCCAAAGCTTCTTCAATTCTCATTAATTGGTTGTACTTAGCAATTCTGTCAGTTCTTGACATTGAACCAGTCTTGATTTGACCAGCATTTGTTGCAACAACTAAATCAGCAATTGTAGTATCTTCAGTTTCACCAGAACGGTGAGAAACAACAGCAGTGTAACCTGCTTCCTTAGCCATTTCGATAGCTTCAAAAGTTTCAGTCAAAGTACCAATTTGGTTAAGTTTAATTAAGATTGAGTTAGCAACACCCATCTTGATACCTTTTTCAAGGTAACTAGTGTTAGTAACAAATAAATCATCACCAACAATTTGTACCTTATCGCCTAAACGTTCAGTAAAGGTCTTCCAACCTTCCCAATCGTTTTCGTCTAAAGGATCTTCTACAGAAATAACTGGGTACTTATCAACTAAATCTTCAATCAATGAAGTCCATTCTTCAGCAGTGTATTCACGGCCATCAGCAACAGTTACATACTTCTTAGTATCCTTGTTGTAGAATTCAGAAGCAGCACAGTCAAAGGCAATAGCAATGTCTTGACCTGGCTTGTAGCCTGCACGTTGAATAGCTTCTACTAAAATTTCAAATGGTTCTTCGTTATTCTTCAAGTTAGGTGCAAAACCACCTTCATCACCTACGGCAGTTGATTCACCACGTTCTTGCAATAAGCCCTTCAAAGTATGGAAAGTTTCTGCACCCATACGAACAGCTTCATGAAGTGATTTAGCACCAACTGGCATAATCATGAATTCTTGAATATCAACATTGTTATCTGCGTGCTTACCACCATTGATAACATTCATCATTGGAGTTGGTAAAACATGAGCATTTGGTCCACCTAAGTATTCGTATAAAGGTAAACCTAATTCATCAGCTGCAGCGCGAGCACTTGCTAATGAAACAGATAATATTGCATTAGCACCTAAACGACCTTTATTTGGAGTACCATCAAGATCGATCATAGTTTGATCGATTAAACGTTGATCAGTAACATCTAAACCGATAACAGCTTTAGCAATTTCGCCGTTAACATTTTCAACAGCAGTTAAAACGCCTTGACCACCAAAGCGAGATTTGTCACCATCACGTAATTCTACGGCTTCATGTTCACCAGTAGAAGCTCCAGATGGAACAATAGCACGACCAAAGCCGCCTAATTCAGTATAAACTTCTGCTTCAACAGTTGGATTACCACGAGAGTCAAGAACTTCACGTGCGTGAATATCAGTAATAACAGACATGGAGATTCTCCTTTTTCTAATTCCGTTTAAATAAATTGTTAATTAATCTTGGTAGTTTACTAATGCTAAGAATGATTCTGGATCAAGTGAAGCACCACCAACTAAGCCACCATCAATGTCAGGCTTAGACATTAATTCTTTAACGTTAGCTGGTTTTACTGAACCACCGTATTGAATACGAACGTTTTCAGCAGTTTCTTCGTTGTACAAGTCTTTTACAGTTTCACGAATAGTCTTGCACATTTCTTCCGCTTGATCAGCAGAAGCAGTCTTACCAGTACCAATAGCCCAAATTGGTTCATAAGCAATAACAAGCTTAGAAACTTGTTCTGCAGTTAAACCATCTAAAGCAGCTTTGATTTGAGCAACTACCCAATCTTCTTGCTTATTAGCTTCACGAGTTTCAAGAGATTCACCACAGCAAATAATTGGAGTTACGCCATTAGCAAATAAAGCTTTAGCCTTTTTGTTAATGTCTTCATCAGTTTCGTGGAAGTAGCCACGACGTTCTGAGTGACCAATAATACAGTAGTCAATACCCATTTCGTTTAAAACTTTAGGTGAAGTTTCACCAGTAAATGCACCTTCAACTTCAAAGTATGCATTTTCTGCACCAGTATGTAAATCTGAGCCTTCGGCAGCCTTCTTTAAAACGTAAAGATCAACTGCAGGTGCAGCAATAACTGATTCAACTTTACTTGGATCTGGTAACTTGCCCTTAACTGCATTTACAAATTCAACAGTTTGTTCTGGGTTCATATGTAATTTCCAGTTACCAGCAATAATTGGTGTACGCATTTAAAAATTCCTCCTAATTTTACTTGTCAGAAACACAAGCGATTCCTGGTAATTCTTTACCTTCAAGGTAGTTAAGTGAAGCACCACCACCAGTAGAAATGTGGCTGATCTTAGGAGCAATTCCCAATTGCTTAGCAGCAGCAGTTGAGTCACCACCACCGATAATAGTAACGGCATCTTTCAAATCAGCTAATGCGCGACCAACTTCCAAGGTACCTTCTGCGTAGTTTGGCATTTCGAATGCACCCATAGGTCCGTTCCATACGACGGTCTTAGCATCCTTTAAGATGTCTCTAAATTTCTCAACAGTCTTAGGACCAATGTCAAGACCCATTTCGTTATCAGGAATATCATCACCAACAACTTCGTGAGGTGCATCGTTTGAGAATTCAGTTGCTGCGACATTATCTACAGGCAATACAATCTTATCGCCAGCTTTTGCTAATAATTCTTTTGCAAGTTCAACTTTATCAGCTTCAAATAATGATTTACCAATCTTGTGGCCTTGTGCAGCTAAGAATGTGTAAGCCATACCACCACCAATTAAAATGTGATCTGACTTAGGAATTAAGTTTTCAATAACACCAATCTTGTCTGATACTTTTGCACCGCCAAGGATAGTTACAAATGGGTGAACTGGGTTTTCAACAGCATCACCTAAGAACTTGATTTCTTTTTCAAGTAAGAAACCAGCTGCTGCAGGTTTACCAGCCTTCTTCATAGCAGTTGCGATACCTACATTTGAAGCGTGACTTCTGTGAGCAGTACCAAATGCATCGTTTACAAATACATCGCCAAGACTTGCCCAGTATTCGCCAAGTTTTGGATCGTTCTTAGATTCACGTTTACCAAAGTCATTGTCAATATCTTGGAATCTAGTGTTTTCAAGAACAATAACGTCGCCATCTTTCATTTTATCGATGGTTTCTTCAACTTCTTTACCTTCATTTTCTGGTACAAAAGTTACAGGCTTCTTTAATAACTCACTTAAGCGTTCTGCTACTGGACGTAATGATAATTCCTTCTTGTCAGCATCTGACTTTACACGGCCTAAGTGACTGAGTAAGATTGCTTTACCACCATGTTCAATAATGTACTTAATAGTTGGCAATGCAGCAACGATACGGTTGTCATCACCAATAACACCATTTTTAATTGGAACATTAAAGTCAACACGAACTAAAACTTTTTTACCTTTAAGATCAAGGTCTGAAACGATTAATTTAGCCATTTAAATTAATTTACCTCCGATAGATTATTTGAAAAAAGGCGGAGGAAGTAATTCCCTCCGCCTTCTCTCGTCTGCTTACTAAAATCAGTAATTAAATTAATGATTAAAGAGTAGCAAATTTCAATAAAGTACGAACCATTTGGCAAGTGAATGAGTATTCGTTGTCGTACCAAGCAACAGTCTTAACTAATTGCTTGTCACCTGCAGTAGTTACCATGGTTTGAGTTGGGTCAAAGATTGAACCAGCAGTCATACCTAAAACGTCGCTAGAAACGATGTTGTGGTCGTTGTATGCAAATGAAGGACTTTCGTACTTCTTAACTGCTTCGTTAACTTCGTCAGCAGTTACATCCTTGCTTAAGATTGAAACCAATTCAGTTACAGAACCATCTGGAACTGGAACACGTTGTGCGTGACCATTCAACTTACCGTTCAATTCTGGAACAACAAGACCAATAGCCTTAGCAGCACCAGTTGAGTGAGGAATAATGTTGATAGCTGCAGCACGAGCAGAACGTAAGTTACCACCACGTACAGGACCATCTAAAAGCATTTGAGTTGAAGTGTAAGCGTGGATAGTAGTCATAGTACCAACTTCAATGCCGAATTCCTTTTGTAAAGCATTAACCATTGGTGCTAATGAGTTAGTAGTACATGAACCAGCTGAAACAATCTTGTCGTCAGCAGTCAAAGTATCATCGTTTACGCCGTAAACAATGGTCTTCAAGTCTGAACCAGCAGGTGCAGAAATTAATACACGCTTTGCACCAGCCTTAAGGTGAGCTTCTGACTTAGCTTTGCTAGTGTAGAAACCAGTACATTCAAGAACGAAGTCAACACCATCGTTCTTAACCCAAGGAATGTTTTGTGCTTGTGGTTCAGCGTAAACACGGTACTTCTTACCGTCAACTACGATTGAGTCATCAGTTGCTGAAACTTCGTGGTTGAAAGTACCATGAGTTGAGTCGTACTTAAGTAAGTGAGCTAAAAGTGCTGGAGTAGTCAAGTCGTTGATTGCAACAACTTCAATATCTGAAGACTTTTCGCCTAAATCCATAATACGACGGAATGCTAAACGACCAATACGGCCGAAACCGTTAATACCAATTTTAACTGTCATATCCTATATTCCTCCTTAGGAAATATGTAAGTAACAATTTATTTTAAACGGGAATTACTTCCCCTTTAAAACCAAGTTTGAGGCTCCTTCATCCGTGATCAACCACGTCTGTTTTGGAGCATGATGCATGTAAGCTACAATTGCCGCCGCCTTGCTGGCACCAGCAGCAATTGCAAATACATGAGGTATTTTATCTAAGTCCTCTAGTTGAAGACCAATACGAGGGATACGTTTAACAAGTCTACCTTGTCGGTCGAAGAAATACCCGAAACATTCAGCCACAGCTCCATCATTTCGGAGCTTAGAATTAGTCATAACATCAAGCCCACGTCTCTTTGACATGACATCTGCTCTACCAATTCCATGTATCACCATATCACTATTATAAATGTTTGAAATCGCATTCGCAATATCTGTGTCTTGAAGTAATAAAGTCAAGGCTTCAGATGATACATTTTCTGGAAGATATAGGCCTTTGTGCCTGCCTCCCGTTTCAGATGCCATCATCTGAGCTACAGTATTGCTTTGAATTTCAACACTTTCTCCAACTGCTCCCCTTCCAGGAACAAACAATAAATCGCGATAGCGACTTAATTTAGGAGAAAGATGACGAGCTACTCCAGCAACTGTAGTACCACCTAATACGGTAATAATACTTTTTCCTAGCGGTAAAAGAAGATCTAGAGCAGAATTAAGTTGTTCGCCCATCAAATCAACTACACGCTCTTGACGATCCATATCACCTGGAACAATAATTGCTCGATCAATACCCAATTTCTGTGCCAATTCAATTTCAGTTTGACTTGCATTGAATAAACGATCAATTAATGGAGCGGCTTCTTTTAAAGTTCTCTTTCCTTTATCAGTTAATTCCATCCCATAGCTCTGAATATTGATCAGACCTAACTGTCGTAAATAATCAGTTTCAGTTCGCACATTGCGCTCGCTTAATCCTAATTTTTTAGCAACAACTCGTCGCCCAACTGGAGCTAACAGCGAAATCTGTTCAAGAACAAGAAAACGTTGCCGAATTATTTTTAAAACATCAGGAACTAAGCTTTGCAACAAGGTTAAATCCGAGTCCATTGCTCGCTCCCTCTATTGGGTCAAAATTGATACCGCTACATGACGGTTGGCGACCCAAAAAGCTTAAAAATATTAGAGAGACGCGAATTGATTAACTTCAGATTCACATTTCTCTCTCGACATTTTTTAGTATAGCAATATCTTTTTTTAAATTCAAGATATATCCTTCAGAATAATTAATTTGTACTTTCTTCTTTTTTTGATATACTTATTTTAGTTTGTCGTGCCCTTAGTGTAATGGATCGCACGTAAGATTCCGGTTCTTAAAATCTGAGTTCGACTCTCAGGGGGCGCATAGTACAAGACAGTCAGTCAATCTGGCTGTCTTTTTTGTATTTTTTCACTTTATTTAGAAAAAATCTATCATCTGTAAGCATTTTCGTTATAATTAAATTTGGCGTTAATTATGTACATAGACAGAAAGGTTATTTTATGATCGAAGAAGAAAAAAAGTCTAATGCCAAAAAAATGCTCTGGCCAACGCTAGCGATGATGGCATTTTCAACTGTTTGGGGCTTCGGTAACGTTGTTAACGGGTATGTTTACTTCGACGGTACCAAAGTTGTATTCAGTTGGATATTAATGTTCCTACTATACTTTGTTCCCTATGCATTAATGGTTGGAGAACTAGGTGCAACCTTTAAAAATGCTAATGGTGGTGTTTCCTCATGGGTTAATGCCACTATGGGTGCCAAGTGGGCTTATTATGCAGGTTGGACATATTGGGCCTGCCACGTAGTATATATTTCAAGTAAAGGTACTGGTGGTTTAAGAGCCATGGCGTGGGGAATCTTTGGCAACACTAAATGGTACGATGGTCTTCCAACTGCTTGGACTCAATTCGCTACTTTAGTAGTCTTCCTCTTTTTCTGCTGGGTTACTACTAAAGGTATTCCAGTACTTAAAAGTTTGGCTACTATCGCTGGATCATCAATGTTTATTATGTCAATTTTATTCATTATTATGATGTTTGCTGCACCAGCAATTAACCCACATGCAGGATATTATTCAATCAATTTTAATTGGAAGAGTTTAATGCCAACATTCAACCTTAAATATTTAACATCTCTTTCAATCTTAGTTTTTGCTGTTGGTGGATGTGAGAAAATATCTCCTTATGTAAACAAGGTTAAAAATCCAACCAAAAACTTTCCAAAAGCAATGATGGCTTTAGCAATTATGGTTATGGTTTCTGCAATTTTAGGAACTTTTGCTATGGCTTTAATGTTTGATCCTAAAGTTGTTAACAGTAATCTAAATGAATATATTTCAAACGGTGCATACATGGCCTTTCAACGTTTAGGAGAATATTACCATGTTGGTGGTTTGTTTATGTATATTTATTCATGGTGTAACGTTATTGGTCAATTCTCTACTTTAGTTATCAGTATTGATGCTCCTTTAAGAATGCTACTAGGTAGTAAAGAAGCCAAAAACTTCATTCCTAAGAAACTTCTTAAGATAAATAAACATGGTGCTTACATCAATGGTATCTGGATGGTTGTAATTCTTTCAGGGGGGTTAATTGCAGCACAAGCTTTATTGCCTGATGCACAAGCGGTTATGGCTCAATTAGTTAAATTAAATTCAACTACAATGCCAATGCGTTATTTATGGGTCTTCGCAGCATATATTGCACTTAGAAAGCAACAAAAGAAGTTTGATACTTCTTACCAAATGACCAAGAATCAAGGACTGGCTTACACAGCTGGAATATGGTGTTTTATTGTTACAGCAGCATGTTGTATTTTAGGAATCTACTCACCAGATCCATTTACCCTATTCCTTAACATCATTACTCCAATTATCTTGATTGTTTTAGGCTTAATTTTGCCAGCAATCAAAAAAAGAGAAGATGGCACTAACCCATTAATGAAGTAACTTCAAATGAGCGATATGATTGTCATATCGCTCATTTTTTCTACATAAAATTAAGTTTGATTAGTTGACATGATTAAAAGTAAGTGATTTAATTAGCACTGTACTTATCAGAGTGCTAATTTTGTTTAGGAGGTAAAATTAATGCTCGTACCTACAGTTATTGAACAAACTGCACGTGGTGAACGTGCTTACGACATTTACTCAAGATTATTAAAAGATAGAATCATTATGCTTAGCGGTGAGATTAACGACCAAATGGCCAACTCAATCATCGCTCAACTTTTATTCTTAGATGCACAAGACAATACTAAAGATATTTCTCTATACATTAACTCTCCAGGTGGTGTTATTACCTCTGGTCTTGCAATTATGGACACAATGAACTTTATTAAGTCAGATGTATCTACAATTGCAATCGGTATGGCTGCTTCAATGGCTTCAATTCTTTTAACTAGCGGAACTAAGGGTAAACGTTTTGCATTACCAAATTCAACAGTTCTTATTCACCAACCTTTAGGTGGTGCACAAGGTCAACAAACAGACATTCAAATTGCAGCTAATGAAATCTTGAAGAGTCGTAAGAAGCTTAACCAAATTCTACATGAAACTACTGGTCAACCTCTTGATAAGATTCTTAAAGATACTGAACGTGATAATTACTTATCTGCAGAAGAAGCTAAAGACTATGGTCTAATTGATGAAATTTTGGTTAACCAAAAGAAAGATTAGTTTAATTTAACAAAAAATAGAGCTCACATCTGTCGTGAGCTCTATTTTTTTTGACTAATTTTCTTCTTTTAGCTGTTGTGCCATTTCACGAATTTTTTGAAAACGGTGGTTAACTCCTGACTTTGAAATTGGACCATCTGGTACTTGAGCTGCAACTTCTTTGAGTGAAAGTTCAGGATGCGTCAGCCTAAAATGTGCTAAGATTGCTAATTTTTCTGGTAAATTTTCTAACCCAACTTTTTTCTCAATTAGTTGAATATCCTCAACCTGCTTAGCTGCTGCATTCGCAGTCTTTTTCAAATTTGCTGTATCGCAATTTACTAATCGATTCACTGAATTACGCATATCTCGCATAATTCTTAAGTCTTCAAATGCTAGCATTGCATTGACGGCACCTACAATATGTAGAAAATCACCAATTTTTTCAGCCTCTTTCAAATATACAATATATCCATTACGTCTTTTCGTAGCTTTTGCATTTAAATAAAAGAAACTATTCATTAACTTTAGTAAATCATTATTATGATTTTCATAAAGAGAATAAATCTCTAAATGATATCGACTCGTTTCAGGATTATTCACACTTCCAGCTGCTAAGAAAGCTCCTCTTAAATAAGACATTGCCCTTTGTTCTGAGGTCATAATCTTCTCAGGAATTCCGGTAATCAAGCCATTATCACTGTCAAATATCTCTAAATCGCTTAAAATTTCATGAACTTGTTTTTGAAGTCTAACTAAATATTGATAATTTTTCTTTAACTTCATTTTCTTAGAAACAATTAACAGTGGCTCGATTCCATAAGCAGTTTTAATTAAAGAAAATATTCTTCTTGCAATAGCTGGATTTTCAGTTGTGATATCTAGACTAAATTGATGATCATGAAGACTAAGTACCCCGTTCATTCGCAAAAAAGCCGCTAGTTCTGCCTTAGCATGTTCTGGATGAACTGGCAGACTAGTAAGTTCTTTTTTTACATCACTTGCGTATGAAACCATTAACTAATCCTGTTCCTTTTTTCTGCGGCAATATGCTTCAAAAGCCAAATTCAAAATTTCATCGGCTACTTTTTTACCATCATGAAAAACTAATCCACTATGCTGATCAATAAAGTCAGCTGTAATTACGCGGCAATCTTGAGCCCGTAATCCAGCGAAATCATTTCTTACCGGTTCAAGATAGGCATCATAATCGGCTGGATTAAACTTACTCATGTCAATTTTAGCCCCATTAACCAAGGCCGTATTAATATAGTGACCACCTAAATGATCATTAATAACTTGAACGTGTTCCGCTGCCGTGAAATGATCTGTTTCACCTTGTTGCGTCATGATATTACAGATATAAATCACTTCAGCCTTAGTTTGTCTCACAGCATCCCCTAAATTAGAAATCATCAAATTAGGTAAAATTGAAGTAAATAAGCTACCTGGCCCTAAAACTACTGCGTCCGCTTGCATAATTGCGGCTAAAACTGGCAAAACTGCTTTCGGCTCATCGTCAGAATCGGTATCAGTTACCCATACACGTTTTATGCGCTTATCCTTTGAAGTGATTTCTGTTTCACCAGCTTCAGTTGTTCCGTCAATAAATTCTGCATTTAAAGTTAAAGGCTCATTTGAAGCAGGGAAAATTCGACCATCAATTCGCATCATTCTTGATAATGATTGAACAGCATCAAAAATATTCCCCTGCATTTCATCCAAAGCAGCAATAATTAAATTTCCAATCGCATGCCCTGCAAAAAATGAGTCAGACGAATTAAAGCGATATTGAAAAATATCTTTTTCTTCCTGTGGTAAGTCAGATAAGGAAACTAACACATTTCTAATGTCGCCTGGTGGCACCACATTAATATAATCTCTAATTGCACCTGATGATCCACCATCGTCTGCCACAGTTACAATAGCTGTTATATCGGCATTTTGTTCTTTTAAAGCATTCAAAATAACAGGTAACCCTGTTCCACCACCAATAACAACAATCTTAGGGCGACGTCCGCGAATGACACGTACAATTTTATTTTCTCCGTACGCCATCTCCCAACAATCTCCTTTATTGTCCAATATAACGACTAATTTCTCGATGGGAAATATCAACAGGATATTTCTTAGCTAAATCAACTGCTAATTGGCGAGCAATTGAAACACTTCGGTGTTGACCACCAGTACATCCAATTGCAATAGTCAATTTTTCTTTTCCTTCCGCAATATATCCCGGAATAGCCGTTTCTAACATGTCTAAAAATTTAGCATAAAACTTTTTAGTTTCTTTCTTGCTCATTACATAATCAAAAACTCGGCGATCTAAACCAGTAAATGGTTTGAGTTGAGGAATGTAGAATGGATTAGGTAAAAATCTAACATCCATTACAATATCGGCATCAATTGGAATACCATACTTAAAGCCGAAACTCATTACTTCAATTGAAAAAGTTCGAGTTTGATTATCTCCAAACTTATCTACTAATTTAGCCTTTAATTCCTTAGTAGTTAAACGGGAGGTATCAATGATTATATTAGAAATATTTTTGGTTCTTGATAAAATAGCTCTTTCTTCTTGAATTCCATCAAGTAGGCGGCCTGTATGAGCTAATGGTGGCAAACGTCTTGTTTCCTTATACCGAGATACTAATACATCATCTGAAGCGTCTAAAAACAAGACAGTCGACTGAACATTTTGACTATCTTCTAAAGACTTAATTTCATCAACCAAATCTTTATAAAAACTTTTTACTCTTAAGTCAACAACAACTGCTGCCTTACTAAAGTCTGAAGAATTGTTAATTAATTCCCAGAAACTTCCCAATAATTCTGGTGGCAAATTGTCTACCACAAAATATCCCATATCTTCTAAAGCTTTGATTGCCACAGTTTTACCTGCACCACTCATACCCGTAACAATTAATAATTGTTTCTTCTGTTCAGCCATAGCTATCCCTCCTTAATCGCTATTATAACATACCGGGTGTTTCATTTTTTGAATAAAAATAAAAAGTCGTTGTCACAAGTAGTTATCAAACTCAGCTACTTCAAAAACGACTTTTTATTTTTATCTATGCATCCATGAAACAAAAATTTCATTGATTCCAAAGACCATTAACCAAAATGCTACCAAGTAAACCAAAGTAATAGCAGCAAGCACTGGGTTAAATAACAAGGCAAAAGCGATGATCAAGCTAATAATGTTCAAAATTAAGCAGAGAACAAAATAACCAGTTGAATATTCCCGCAAGTGCCATGAAAAGATAATTCCAATAATTGAATCGGCTAAGAACCAAATAGCAAATAAAATAGCTAAAGTTAATCCACCAATTTCACGTGAACATAAGAATAAAACTCCGATTACAATATCGACAATTGCTGAAATTAGTGTTACCCAGCTCAAATCAAAAATGTTATGGAATTTTACATATGCGGAAATCCAAATAATTCCTTGTAAAATTGATAAAATACCAAATACAAATACAAATGCTGTTAGACCACGACCTGGGTAGCGTAATAGTAAAAATGATGCAACAACAAACAAAATTCCTGCTATAAATGAGCCCCAATCAAAGCCTTGGTGTCTAGAATTATAAATATCGTTCATTTTTATTTCCTCCCAGATAATATTCTACACTTAATTTACTAAAACACCATTAACTTTATTCCTGATCACCCTTGCTATTCATTAGCTTTTTAGTTAACTTAGTATCTCGCTCAAGAACTGGCTTTAAGTATTGTCCTGTATAACTTTCTTTAACCTCAGCAACTTCTTCTGGAGTACCAGTAGCCACAACTTGACCACCGCCATCTCCACCTTCAGGGCCTAAATCAATTAACCAGTCGGCATTTTTAATAACATCTAAATTATGTTCAATAATTAAAACAGTATTTCCTTCATCAACTAAGCGCTGCAAGACTTCTAATAAACGTTTAATATCATCTGTATGCAATCCCGTTGTTGGTTCATCTAAAATATAAAAATTATTACCCGTGGAAAGCTTTTGTAATTCAGAAGCTAATTTCATTCTCTGCGCTTCTCCACCAGATAAAGTTGTAGCTGACTGCCCAAGTTTTACATAACCCAGACCAACATCAACGATTGTTTGTAGCTTACGATGAATTTTGGGAATATTTTCAAAGAATTTGCAAGCTTCATTAATTGTCATATTCAAAACTTGTGAGATATTTTTTTCACGATAAGTTACCTCAAGAGTTTCCGAATTATATCTTGTACCATGACAAACTTCACAAGGTACATAAACATCAGGTAAAAAATTCATCTCGATTTTAATAATCCCATCGCCGTGACAAGCTTCGCATCTTCCACCCTTAACGTTAAAAGAAAATCTAGCTTTCGTATATCCACGCATTTTTGCTTCATTAGTTTGTGCAAATAAAGCTCGAATATCATCAAATACACTGGTATAAGTTGCAGGATTACTACGTGGTGTTCGGCCAATAGGGCTTTGATCAATATCGATAATTTTTTCGATATTTTTATATCCTTTAATAGACTTGTATTTTCCTGGTTTAGCAGAATTATTATTCAATTTTTGCGCTAGAGCACGTTTCAAAATCAAATTTACAAGAGTTGATTTTCCAGAACCTGAAACGCCGGTCACCACGATAAATTTGCCTAGAGGAAAATCTACTGAAATGTCCTTCAAATTATTTTCAGCAGCACCAGTAACAGTAATTTTCTTACCATTACCCTTTCTTCTTTCTAGCGGTACAGGAACAATTTTTTTACCTGATAAATATTGTCCAGTTAAAGATTTAGGATTCTTCATCACTTCTTCAGGCGTCCCGGCAGCCATTACTTTTCCACCATACGCTCCTGCTCCTGGTCCCATATCAACTAAGTAATCTGCTTGTTTCATAGTCTCATCGTCATGTTCAACTACAATTAAAGAATTACCAAGATCCCTCATCTTTTTAAGAGAAGAAATAAGGCGGTCGTTATCTCGTTGATGAAGACCAATTGATGGCTCATCTAAAATATACATAACGCCAGATAAATTGGAGCCAATTTGGGTGGCTAATCTAATTCTTTGTGCTTCTCCACCTGACAAAGTTCCAGCAGAACGAGATAAAGTTAGATAATCTAAACCAACATTTTTTAAGAAAGTCAATCTATCCCGTACTTCTTTCAAAATTGGTTTTGCTATCATTTTTTCTTGCTCGCTTAATTTTACTGAATTAAAGAATTTAAGCGACTTAGAAATTGACAGATCTGAATCTTCCGCAATATCTTTGCCATTAACTTTTACTGCTAATGCCTTTTCATTTAATCGCTTACCGTGACAAGTTGAACAAGTAAGTTCGGTCATGTACTTACCCATTACATCACGCATAAATTTTGACATTGGGTGATGATAACGGCGACTGATATTATTTAAAATTCCTTCAAATTCTTGAACAGTATCATTTACACCAAAGTCACCTTCAAGATGAAATTTGATTTTCTTTCCCTTAGATCCATTTAAAATCAAATCTTTTTGTCTTTTAGTCAATTTTTTGTATGGCTTGTCTATCGGTATTTTCAAAGCTTTACATGCTTGCTCAAGCATAGCCGTATAATATTTTGAATTAGACCATGGTGCTAAAGCTCCCTCTGCCAAAGTTTTATCCTTATCAGGAATAACTAAATCTTCATCAACTGACAATTTCATTCCCAATCCATCACAATCAGGACAAGCTCCAAAAGGCGCATTAAACGAAAATAAACGTGGTTCCATTTCGCCAACAGTAAAACCACATACAGGACAGGCATAATATTCTGAAAAATTAATACGTTTACCTTTAATCACATCAACATCCATGTAGCCATCTGCTAAACGAAGAGCAGCTTCAACGGAATCAAATAAACGGCTTCGAATATTTTCTTTAACAATTAAACGGTCAACAACAATATCAATACTGTGTCGTTTATTTTTATCTAGGTCAAAATCATCAGTAATTTCATGCATTTCACCGTCTACAATTACACGAACATAACCCGCGCGTTGGATTCGTTTAAAGACTTCCTTATGTTCTCCTCTTTTAGCACGAATAACCGGAGCTAAAATCTGAATTCTACTTCTTTCGGGTAGATCCATTACTCGATCTACCATCTGATCCACGCTTTGCCTCTCAATCAAAGTCCCATCATTTGGACAAATTGGATGACCAACGCGTGCCCACAATAAACGTAAATAGTCATTAATTTCTGTTACAGTTCCAACCGTTGAACGCGGATTATGAGATGTTGTCTTTTGATCAATAGAAATTGCGGGATTTAAGCCATCAATTGAATCAACATCAGCCTTATCCATTTGACCTAAAAACTGTCTAGCATAACTTGACAGTGACTCAACATATCTTCTTCTTCCTTCAGCATATAAAGTATCGAAAGCTAATGAACTTTTTCCAGATCCAGATAAGCCGGTAATAACTACTAATTTATCTTTTGGGATCGATAAATTTATATCTTTTAAATTATGTTCACGCGCTCCATGAATTACGATTTTATCATTTACCATTTAGCTTTCCTCCTCTACTTTTTCTTTTCATGTACCTGCTTTTGTAAATCCATAATTGCATCACGTAAGTTAGCTGCTTCTTCAAAATCTAGTTTCTTCGCAGCTTCTTGCATTTGGGCAGTTAAAGTTTTAATCATAGTTTGCTTTTGTTTCTTAGTTAATTCATCAAAGTTTAGATCAGCAAAACTCTCTTTATTTTCCTTTTCATCACTATCTTTAGTAATTGAAATGACATCCCTGATAGGTTTAACAATAGTCTTAGGTGTAATTCCATGTTCCTTGTTAAACTTCATCTGCAAACTACGTCTTCTTTCTGTAGCATCAATTGCTTCTCGCATCGAATCCGTAATTGAGTCTGCATACATAATCACCTTACCATTTGAGTTTCTGGCAGCACGACCAATCGTTTGAACTAAAGGTCTAGTTGAGCGTAAAAATCCTTCCTTATCTGCATCTAAAATTGCAACTAAAGACACTTCCGGCACATCAATTCCTTCTCGCAAAAGATTAATTCCAATTAAAACGTCAAATTTGCCAAGTCTTAAGTCCCTAATAATCTCTAGACGTTCTAATGTCTTGATATCTGAGTGTAAATAGCGGACTTTAATTCCAAGATCTTTCAAATAATCGGTCAAATCTTCTGCCATTTTTTTAGTTAAAGTTGTCACAAAAACACGTTCATTACGGTCAATTCGCTTATTAATCTCACCAACTAAATCGTCAATTTGTCCTTTAATTGGTCTAACTTCAATCTCTGGATCAAGCAATCCAGTAGGACGAATAATTTGTTCCACTTTATGATCAGTCTGATTCAATTCATAGTCTCCGGGAGTTGCTGAGACATACATTATCTGATTTACATGCTTTTCAAATTCTTCTAATTTTAGTGGTCGATTATCTAGCGCTGAAGGTAATCTAAAACCATAATCAATCAAAGTTTGCTTACGAGCGCTGTCTCCGTTATACATCGCCTTTAATTCTGGCATGGTAGCATGTGATTCATCAATTAAGATTAGAAAATCATCAGGAAAGAAATCAAGTAAAGTATGCGGAGGTTGCCCAGCTTTCCGCCCTTCCATATGCCTAGAATAGTTTTCGATTCCGTTAGTGTAGCCAACTTCACTCATCATTTCCATATCATAGGTGGTTCTTTGCTTAATTCGTTGAGCTTCTAGAAGCTTACCTTCCCCTTCAAATTTTTTGACCTGAATATTCATTTCATCTTTAATTGAAGCCAAAGCCCTTTGCATAATTTGTTCATTAGTAACAAAGTGCGTTGCTGGGAAAATAGAAACTTGTTCACGTTCACCAATTACCTCACCAGTTAAGGAATTCACTTCAACAATCCGATCAATTTCATCGCCAAAAAATTCAACTCTAAACGCATGATCAGAATAACCAGCAGGGAAAATCTCTACCACATCTCCGCGGACTCTAAAACGGCCACGTTGAAAATCAATATCATTGCGATCATATTGAATATTCACTAAATCCCGCAATAATACATCACGGCTAATTTCTTGACCTCCAGAGATAGATACTACACTAGCTGCATATTCTCTAGGATCACCTAAACCATAAATACAAGACACTGACGCAACAACAATTACATCATTTCTTGACATTAAATCACTAGTAGTTTTATGACGTAACTGGTCAATTTCATCATTGATTGATGAATCCTTCTCAATATATGTGTCCGACTGTGGTACATAAGCTTCAGGCTGATAATAATCATAGTAAGATACAAAATAATCAACGGCATTTTTAGGGAAAAACTCTTTAAATTCACCATAAAGCTGTCCAACAAGAGTTTTATTATGCGAAATTACCAAAGTAGGTTTATTTAATTTGGCAATTACATTCGCCATAGTAAAAGTTTTACCAGTTCCTGTAGCACCCTCTAAAATCTGCGCCTTTTCACCTTGTTCAAAACCATCAGTCAACTTTTTAATTGCTTGCTCTTGATCACCTGCTGGTTGAAACTTAGAGACAAGTTCAAATTTCTTGTTTTTTTGTCGTCTAATCATTTTCGATCCTCCGCAAAAAAAGTTGGACTAAAATAGCCCAACTTCTATTAACGTATTTATTTTACTACAGCGAACGTATTTTCGCACTATTTTTGCATTACTTTAATAAATTTGCTAATGCATCTTGATATTCTTCAGCTGCTTTTTCTGCAGTTTCAATATCCTTCTTATTTACACCAACATAAGCCTTAATTACAGGTTCAGTTCCTGATGGACGAAGAGCAACCCAAGTTTCATCATCTAAGAAGTACTTTAAGACATTAGATTTAGGAAATCCAGTTAATGGTGTCTTCTTATCGCCTTCAATGGTTTCTTGAGTTTCAAAGTCTTGGATCTTAACAACTTTGGCACCATTAATTTCAGTTAAGTGTTCTTTACGCAATTTACTCATTAATTCAGCCATCTTCTTTTGGCCACCAATACCTGGCATTTCAATGGCCTTGGTGATTTCGTAAGCTACACCATACTTTTGCCAAATTTCTTGCAAGCCATCAAAAACAGTCATGCCTTTAGATGCATAGTAACTTGCCACTTCTGCAAACATCAATGCACCTTGCATAGCATCTTTGTCTCTGGCAAATGGTTTGAATAAGTAACCGTAACTTTCTTCAAAGCCCATTAAGAATTTACCGTCATTTTCTTTATTCATGCGGTCAACTTCTTCACCAATGTACTTGAATCCAGTTAAGACATGCTTGGTCTTAATCCCAAAGTCATCAGCGATCTTAAATGGAAGTGCACTAGAAACTACTGAAGTTACTAATTCATAATCAGGTGATAAAGTTCCGTTTTCTTTCATGTGAACTAATAAGTAGTATGCCATTAAAGTAGCAATTTGATTACCAGTTAAAACTTGGAAATCACCATCTGATTTTCTAACAGCAGCACCCATTCTATCAGCATCTGGGTCGGTTGCAATAATAACATTTGCATCTACTTCATTAGCTAACTTAAAGCCTGGTTCAAACACATCACGGTATTCAGGATTTGGCTTAATAGTTGTAGGAAATTCAGGATCAATAATTGATTGACTTGGAACTGGAATTACATTATCAAAACCGCCTTGTCTGAATGCGCGATCGTAGAGCATCTTACCAGTACCATGCAATGGAGTATAAATAATCTTTAGCTTATCAGCGTTAGCTTTAACCATTTCAGGATCAACAGTAACATCCTTCAAATGAGCTAAGTAAGCTTCATCCACATCTTCACCAATTAATTGTAATGTACCATTAGCACGTAATTCTTCTACTGGAGCAGCTTTAACACCAAAAATATCATCAACTTTTTGAGCGTAAGCAAACAAACGATCGGCGTTTTCTGGAGCCATTTGAGCACCATCTTCACCATATACCTTGTAGCCGTTATATTGCTTAGCATTATGCGAAGCAGTGATATTAATTCCAGCAAAAGTATTTAAATGACGAACAGCAAATGACAATTCAGGGGTTGGTCTTAAATCATCAAATAAGTAAACATGAATTCCATGTGCACCTAAAATACGAGCAGCATGCTCAGCAAACTCCCTTGAGTGATAACGTGAATCAAAAGAAATTGCGACACCACGTTTTTTAGCTTCTTCACCATTTTCGTCAATTAATCTGGCAAGACCTTCGGTTACTCTTCCCACAGTAAACAAGTTAATTCTGTTAGTACCTGGTTCAAGCCGGCCTCTCATCCCAGCAGTACCAAAATTAATATCTTGTCCGAAAGCATCTTCAATCCACTTTTCATCTTTACCTAATTTGTCTAATTGATCTTTTAAATAATCAGGTAAATTATTTGCATTAGTCCATTGACTATAAATTTCTTTTGCGTTCATAATTTCCTCTTTACGTAAATTTTATGGTTTCATCTGCTATTTTAACGCAAGTTATAATGAAATTGCTATCATAATTAACAATTTAATTATTCTGCTCGCAAAAGATCTAACACTCCTTTTCTATTCAATATTAAAAAAATATCCTATCAATATTAAAAAAATATCCTATTAACTAAAGTTCCAGTTAATCTTTCGCTCAAACTCTTCATAAGGAAGTAGAGTGATTTCACCTAAGTTTATTCCCTCTGCTGGTGGACATTGTGCTTCTAAAGTAATTCCGTCATATTGACCAATATTATTTGCAATACCAGTATGATTAAAGTGGTTAGCTGTATAGGTGACAATTGCAGGAGCATTAGTTGTCATAACCATTTTATGTTTATCAGATGTTAAAATTGCTGCTGGTTGCATCCCATTTAAGATAAAAGGATGATCTAAGCCATTGCGTAATTTAATTTGACTATCATCACTACCTAAAGTTTCAGCTATTTTTTTACCTTGGCGAAAATCAAAAACCGTATTTTCAACACTTTGCATTCCTTGATTTGGTAGTCCATCTTTACCCACTGGTAAATAGTAGTCGGCTGCAAGTTGCAAGTTTAAATCAGTTGCTTTTTCACCCAAATTAAAATAGGTATGGTTTGCTGGATTAAAAATAGTCAATTGATCACTAACCGCTTCAAGCTTATATGACACATTATTTTTATTATCAAGTTTGTAAGTTACATGCAATTTCATATTGCCAGGATAGCCATTGTCCCCATCTGAATCAAAAAGGAAAAGGTCAGCTTGAGACTCCTGATCAGAATTTTTTAATTTAAAATTCCAAACCTTCATATCAGTACCAATACCACCATGAATATGATTTTCTCCATCATTTTTAGGTAGTTGATAAATATGATTTCCATGCTTCCATTGTCCTAAACGAACACGGCCACAAATTCGGCCAACTGTTCCACCTAGAAAATTTCTTTCTTTTGAATAATCTTCTGGACTATTTAATGACAAAATCATATTTTCGCTATTAAGTAGAACTTTTTCTAAAGTTGCTCCGTAATTAAGAAGCTTAACTTTCATCCCATGATCATTTTCTAGGCTAATCTCGCATAGGTCTTGCCCATCTTTTACACCATATTTTATAAAACTTGTTTTCACTTTATTTGTCTACCTCGCTCACTAAAGCCTTAGTAAAGCTTTGCCAACCAGCTTCTCCATCTTTATTATTTTTAAAGACACCAGCGCATTCAAGAACTTGATCAAACACTTCAACTAAAGCCTGTTGCAATATGCTATTTACATTCTCTCTAGTAATCTGATGCTCTGCTTTAATTTTCTTAGCCCACTCAAGATGGCTATCAGCTATTTCATTATCTTCATTAAGTAAATATTTTTTAACTTCTTCTAGTTCTTTCTTAAGTCTTCCTGGTAGAATGGCCCTTCCCATAACTTCGATTAAGCCAATATTTTCTTTCTTAATGTGCCAAAGCTCAGCATGCGGGTGAAAAATTCCTAATGGATATTTATCACTAGTATTGTTATCACGAAGAACTAAATCTAAAACGAAATCTTCTCCTTCACGATGCATAATTGGAGTTACTGTATGATGTCTAGTTTCACCATCAAAAGCTTTAATTTGACGATCTTGGTCACTATAGTGATCCCAAAAATCAATAATCTTACTGCCCAAATCAATTAAATCTAAAGAATTTTTACTAGTTAAGCGTAAATCACTCATAGGCCAGTCAACTACTCCAGCTTTAACTTCTGGGTATTGATCAAAATTAATCACTTTTTTAATTTTCGCCTTCATCATTGGAAAGACATGACGGCCACCTTGATAGTGCTCGTGAGCGAGCATCGAGCCACCAACAATTGGCAAATCAGCATTTGAGCCAACAAAATATTCTGGTAGTTGTTTTTCAATATCTACTAAATTAATTAAAGTTTGCTGATTAATTATCATCGGAATATGCTTTTGATCTAAGAAAATACAATGTTCATTAAAGTAAGCATATGGTGAATACTGAAAGCCCCACGGACGGCCACCAATCATCATCCGAATTATTCGTAAATTACTACGTACATTCTTTCCATATCCGCCAACATAACCTTCATTTTCAAGACAAAGTGCACATTGAGGATACTTATTACCAGTACTATGAGCTGCAGCAGCAATCGCTTTAGGATCCTTTTCAGGTTTTGAAAGATTAATCGTAATTTCTAATTCATGATCCTTAGAGCTCTTTCCTGAAAAGACAATATTTTTAGCGATAGCTTCTTTTTTTACGTAATTATTATCAACGCAAAGCTTATAAAACCAATCAGTTGCTGTATTAGCAGATTTTTGCATTTTTTGCCAGAAAATTTCATTTACTTTTGAAGGCGTTGGCGTCTTTAAATCATATAACTTATCATTCAAAACTTCGCGTGAAGTATTGTCATCAGGGATAATTTTACGATCAACAGCCATTTGAACAAGTTGTTTTACTGACGATTGTTTTCCATCATATTCTTGATCATCATCGCCTACTAAAGCCTTGATCTTATTAATTACATATACACGATCTAATTCTTTATATGCTCCACTCGCAATGACTTCATCTGCAAATTTTTCAATAATCTTCATTTCTGTAGCCCCTTAAGCTTAAATTCTCTTAGTTCCATCTACAATTTCTGCATCATAGAAGCTTGCATCGTAACCAACAGCATCACGATAAATTTTTCCAACATTTTGCTTAAACTTTTCAGCTTCATCTTTTTTTACAATTGCAATGGCACTACCACCAAAGCCGCCACCAATCATTCTGGCACCCAATACACCATCTTGCTTCCAAGCTGCTTCAGCTAAAGTATCAAGTTCTTTACCAGTTACTTCGTAGTCGTAATGAAGAGAAATATGGGATGCATTGATTAAACGTCCTAGCTTTTCTAAATCATTATCTTCCATTGCTTTAGTTGCTCTGATAGTTCTACCATTTTCACTAACAGCATGACGAGCACGTTTTAACTCTGTCTCATCGTTAATTAAGTATGAATACTCATCAAAAGTATTGTCGTCAAGTTCACCTAAAGCCTTAATATCAAGTTTAGTTTGTAGCTTTGCTAAAGCATTGTGACATTCGCTAACACGATCATTATAGGCAGAATCTGCTAAAGTATGTTCTTTGTTAGTCGACATAATAATAATTTCGTAGTCACCTAACTTAAGTGGCTTATATTCATACTTCATTGTGTTGCAATCAAGGAAAATAGCACTATCTTTTTTCCCCATAATGCATGCAAATTGGTCCATAATTCCTGAGTTTAATCCCACGAATTCATTCTCAGTTTTTTGACCCAGTCTTGCTAAACTAGGGCGATCTACATCTAAATCAAATTCATCCTTTAAAATTATCCCCATTAACATTTCAATCGC
Organism: Lactobacillus gasseri ATCC 33323 = JCM 1131; assembly: GCF_000014425.1. NCBI lineage: Bacteria > Bacillati > Bacillota > Bacilli > Lactobacillales > Lactobacillaceae > Lactobacillus > Lactobacillus gasseri. The sequence continues at coordinate 1,318,146 of NC_008530.1, forward strand.
AGCACTTGAAGATAAGCCTGATCCCGATGGTAAATTAGCTTTAACATATAGGTTAAAACCATGATTAATCTTTTCTCCATCTTCTCTTTGACGAAGGTAAGTAATCATTCCTTTAAAGTAATTAGCCCAAAAGCGATCATCTTTTTCTACTGAATCATCATTTAAATCAAATTCAACAATATCCCCATCGACATTACCTGAATAAAGACGAACTTTATTATCAGTCCTTGGGCCATAAACACCATAAACACCTAAACTAATTGCTGCTGGAAAAACATGACCACCATTATAATCGGTGTGTTCTCCGATTACGTTAATCCGACCAGGTGAGAAAAAGACATCTTTTCCTGCTTCACCAAATATTTCTTGATAGTCTTTCAGTAATTCATCTTTATTCATAATTTTTACCTCGTAAATCAATTATTTATTTGTAATCGTTTTCATTAATGATTATAAAACTATTTATCAATTTAGTAAATATATTTACTAAGTTTCATAATAAAAAGTGTATTGACCTATTTCAATACACTTAGTTAAAGCTCTTTCTTATAATTAAATTAGTATTCATCGTCACATGAACCTTGGGTAAATCTGAGTTGGTTATTCTCATCAGTAAAACAGAAATAGCTAATTTGCTCAAAGCAGTTTGATCAATATTATATGAAGTAAGCGGTGGTGAAATATATTTTGCTACTTCACTATTATTAATACTAATAATAGCAGTGTCTTTGGGAACCCTAATCCCTACCTCATTAAAGTATTGTAAAACCCCAACACTTAAGGTATCTGAAGCAATAATAAAGGCATCTGGTAAGTTTTTGCCTAATTTTTTAACTACTTCTTTTGCTAATTGATAACCATTCTTTACACTAACAATTCCTTTAGCAAAAACTTCATTTTTTTCTATTCCTTGTGTTTTACAAAATTCTGTAAATGTAATTTCACGAATATCGCGTTGAGGTTGATGGTCTAAAGTAAAGCTTTCAGCTCCAATATAGCCTAAGTTTGTGTATCCTCGGGCAATTAACTTCTTAATTGCATCTTGTACAGTTAATTCAAGATTAGGTTGAACTGAATCAAACAACTGTGGAGCTGGATTAATATCAATAAATACACCACTTGGTAAAACATTGTGCAATCTCTCTAGTTCTTTATAGTTAAGTTCAGCTGTACCTACTCCAAGAAAGCCCTGAAAAAGTGAAGCTTGCTTTATCAATTCATCTACTTTCGTAAATAATGTTATCTTAATTTCTTTTTCTGCAGCTACTTTGCTAATGGCATCACGTAAGAAAGAAAAATATTCATCCTGCAGTTGCTCATTTCCGTTTACACGGTAAAGCACAGCAATTTCTGGTTTCAGATTATTAACTTTATTACTGTTCTTTTTAAAATATCCCAATTCATTTGCAACCTTTAGAATTTTACTTTTTGTTTCAGAAGTAACTGAAAGACGTGGATCGTTACTTAATAAACGTGATACAGTTGCTGGGGAAAATCCAGATTTAGCAGCGATTTCTTTAATTGTTGTCATATGTCCACCACTTTTCTCTATTCACAAATACTTTATCACAGTCTTAAGAAATGTGCTATTACTAAATTATTTACTAATTAAATAAACTATTTATTTTCGTGCTATAATGTAATCGATTCCAAAAAATAATTAAGTAAAGGAGCACACCATGCGAGTATTAGTTATCGGTGGGGCCGGTTATATCGGCTCTCACGCTGTTAGAAAGTTAATTGAAGAAGGCAACGATGTCGTTGTCCTTGATTCTCTCTACACTGGCCACAGAAAGGCTGTTGACAAGAAAGCTAAGTTTTACCAAGGCGATATTGAAGATACTAATTTAGTAAGCAAGATCTTACGTGATGAAAACATTGATGCTGTAATGCACTTCGCCGCTTACTCATTAGTTCCTGAATCAGTTAAGAAACCATTGAAGTACTACGACAATAACGTTTCAGGTATGATTTCTCTTCTGCAAGCAATGGACGACGCTAAAGTTAAGTACTTAGTATTCTCATCTTCTGCTGCAACTTATGGCATTCCAAAGACATTGCCAATTACTGAAGATACACCGCTTGATCCAATCAATCCATACGGTGAAACTAAGATGATGATGGAAAAGATTATGCACTGGGCTGACAAGGCTGACGGCATTAAGTCAATTGCTCTGCGCTACTTTAATGTGGCTGGCGCTTCAAGCGATGGTTCAATTGGTGAAGACCATGGTCCTGAAACTCACTTAATTCCAAACATCTTAAAGAGTGCTATTTCTGGTGATGGCAATTTCACTATTTTTGGTGACGACTATGACACTAAAGACGGTACTAATGTCCGCGACTATGTTCAAGTTGAAGACTTAATTGACGCTCACATCTTAGCACTTAAGCATGTAATGGAAACTAACAAGTCTGATGTCTTTAACTTAGGTACTGCTCAAGGTTACTCAAACTTAGAAATCCTTGAAGCTGCTAAGAAAGTTACTGGCATTGACATTCCTTACACTATTGGACCAAGAAGAGGTGGAGATCCTGATTCCTTAGTTGCTGACTCAAGCAAGGCTCGTAAAGTCTTAGGCTGGAAGCCAAAGCATGAAAATGTTGACGATGTAATCGCAACTGCTTGGAACTGGCACAAGAGCCACCCAAAGGGTTACGAAGATAAGTAAAGGTAATATTTTATAACACACATTTTTATTTTACATACACAAAAAGCTGTCTATCAATAAATTAACGATAGACAGCTTTTTTTTGATTTACTTTTCATTTAAGCCTTGGTAGTAATTATATACTTCTTGACCAGCAATACTTCCCTCACCAACTGCAGTTGCAATTTGACGAAGTTCTTTAGCACGAACATCACCTAAGGCAAAAATGCCCTTCACTTTAGTACGCATATTGTTATCTGTCAAAATCCAGCCTTGTTCATCTGTAATACCAAGATCTTTAAAAGCAGCAGTTTGTGGTTGAATACCAACATAGATAAACACCCCAGCAACCTTAACTTCTTTTTCTTCACCAGTTTCTTTATCTTTATATTTGACCGCAGTTACTTTATTACTATCGCCGACAATTTCTTCAGTTTGAGCATTCCAGATAAACTTCATTTTATCGTTTTCAAAAGCCTTCTTTTGCAATTCGGCCTTGGCACGAAGTTGATCACGACGATGAATAACAGTTACAGACTTAGCAGATTGAGCCAAATATAGTCCCTCTTGAATAGCTGAGTCACCACCGCCAATTACTGCAACATCTTCGTCTCTAAAGAAAGCAGCATCACAAACAGCACAATAAGATACGCCTTTTCCAGCATATTCTTCTTCTCCTGCAACGCCAAGATGCTTATGAACTGCTCCGGTTGCAATAACTACTGCAGCCGCTTCATATTCACCTGAATCAGTCTTAATAATCTTTTGATTACCATCCTGCTCAATTTTTTGTACATCGCCATAAGCAAATTCAGCCCCAGCGTTCATAGCAGTTTGATACATCTTCTCGCCTAATTCAGGACCTTGAATATCAACAAAACCAGGATAATTATCAATACCAGCTGTATTATTCATCTGACCGCCATAAATTCCGCGATCAAGAATGACAACTTTTAAGTTAGCCCGAGCAGCATATAATGCAGCAGTTAATCCACCAGGACCAGCTCCAATCACAATTACATCATAATTTTTTCTCTCAGACATATTTTCGCCTCTATTCTTACTTTTTGTAAGTATATATTACTATGAGAAAATAAAAATTGCAATCCTTTTGCTTAAAGTTGAATTTCAGGCTTTGGAGTTCTTCCCATCATTTGTTTAATCTCATCTTCAACATTTGCGTTTTCATATAGAACACGATAAATTGCTTCACTAATTGGCATATCAATATTCTTTTCTTGAGCTAATTCGTGAACAGCTTTAACAGTAGTAGCTCCTTCAACAACTTGTCCCATATTCTCTAAGACATAATCTAAGCTCTTACCTTCACCAATTTGCTTACCTGCACGCCAATTACGAGAGTTAACTGAAGTACAAGTAACGATCAAATCACCAATACCAGACAAACCTGAGAATGTCATTGGTTTTGCGCCAAAATAATTTACGCCTAAACGTGTGATTTCTGCTAAGCCACGTGTCATTAAAGCAGCCTTAGCATCATCTCCATAGCCTTGTCCAACTAAGATACCAGCAGCAATTGCGATAACATTCTTAACTGCTCCACCTACTTCAACACCTACTAAATCATCATTAGTGTAAAAACGAACATAGTTATTTGAGAATACTTCTTGGATCTTCTTAGCATTCTCTTCGCTAGTTGAAGCACAAGCAATTGCAGTCAAATCTTTTTGAGCAACATTTTCAGCATGACTAGGACCTGAAATAGCTACAATTTTTTCACTATCATTTGGATAAATTTCTTCAGTTAAAATATCTGAAATTAATTTTTTGCTTCCTGGCTCAATTCCCTTAGTTGCAGTTACTAATAAAGGAGTAGCACCACTTTTATCTAATACTTTTCGTACATTCTTAGCAACAATTCGAACTGCCTTAGTTGGTAAAACAAACAAAACAATCTCCGCACCGTCTAATGCTTTTTCTAAATCTCCAGTAGCTGGTACATTAGGATTAAGTTTCCAATTTTTCATATAATGAGTGTTTGTATGGTGCTCATTGATTTCCTGATTAACGCTATCAATATTTCCATACAACACTACATCATTTCCATTATCAGCTAACATTGAACCAAGAACTGAACCCCATGATCCATTACCTAAAACTGCAATTTTTGCCATTTTCTTACCCAAACTTTCTATAAAAAATATTTCTTTCAATCTCTATTATACGGGTATTTTAATCCACTACCAGCTAAATACCATTTAGGTTTTATAACCTTTCGGCGATAAACCCAAAGAATAATTGCTCCAAAGAATAAAATCAAGCTTAACGCTTGTGAAACTCGAATCGTATTAGCAATATATAAACTATCCGTTCTCATTCCTTCAACAAAGAAGCGGACAGCAGCATACCAAATCACATAACTAAAAAAAACTTCCCCCCGTTTAAACAAATGTTTTCTATGCCTTAAACTCAAAATCAAAATTAAACCAACTAAATTTAAAGCCGATTCATATAAATAAGTTGGTTGATAATATGAACCATCAATATACATTTGTTGAATAATGAAGTGCGGCAAATGTAAACTTTCTAAAAATGATAAGGTAGTTTTAGCACCATGTGCTTCCTGATTCATAAAATTCCCCCATCGTGCAATTACTTGCGCAGCCATCACACCAGGAGCAATAATATCAAGCATCAAAAACGGGGGAAGCATTCTTTGATGACAAAAAACTAATAACACGATTAAGCCAGCTATCAAACCGCCATAAATAGCAATTCCACCATTCCAAATAGCAATTATTTGATCGGGATGTTGTGAAAAATATCCCCACTCAAAAACTACATAATAGATTCGCGCACCAATAAAGCCAATTGGAACTGCCCAAAGAAGGAAATCAATGAAGTCATCAGGCATAATTTGTCTTTTTTTTCCTTCATTAATTGCCATTAAAGTAGCAACCAAAACCCCAGTAGCCATTAAAATGCCATACCACTTAACCTGAATGGGCCCTAAATTAAAAGCTACTGGATTTAAAGCTAAACTCATTTCTTACTTTCACCTTCGTCTTTTTTCGAATTATCTGAAATTAATTCAGTAAGATTTTGCTCAAATTTCTGACTTGCATCATAGCCCATTTTCTTAGCTCTAAAGTTCATCGCAGCAACTTCAATAATAATTGCTAGATTTCGTCCAACTTTAACAGGAACCGTTACTTGAGGTACGTCTACTTCAAAAATTTCACGTGTCTTTTCATTAAAGCCCAAGCGATCATAGTTAGCTTTTGGATCCCAATTTTGCAAGCAAATTATTAATTGTATCTCAGTACTATCCTTAACTGCACCAGCACCAAAAAGATTCATCACATCAATAATTCCAATTCCGCGAATTTCCATTAAATGTTTCAAAATCTTGGGAGCTTCACCAACTACAGTCTTATCATCTTTTTGGTAAACATCAACTCGATCGTCTGCAATTAAACGGTGTCCTCTTTTAACTAAGTCTAAGGCTGTTTCTGACTTACCAACACCAGAATTTCCAATAATCAAAACACCCATGCCGTAAATTTCTACTAAAACACCGTGAATACTCTTTCTTGGCGCTAATTTTTCATCTAAAAACTGGGTAATCACACTTGATAAATGCGTTGTAGCCATATTGCTAGAAAAAACAGGGATCTTTTCTTTTTCAGCAGCTTCAAGCATTTCGGAAGGAATTGGCAGACCACGAGACACAATAAAACAAGGAGTCTCAGGAGTAGCCATCTTATTAAAAACACGTTCACGTAAATCATGGTCTAACCGTGCACTATAAGAAATTTCAGTTCTTCCTAAAAGCTGAATCCGATTTTTAGGATAAAAGTCGAAATATCCTGTTAATTCTAACCCCGGACGTGAAATATCTGAAGTATCAATTAACTTTTGACTTAAATATTCTTTTCCTTCAATAATCTTAAGTGAAGGTACATCTTTTACTAATTCGCTAACTTTAACTGCTTCAACCATTTTTATTGTCCTCTTTATCTTCTACGTCTTTGACTGAAACATTTCGTGCTTTCTTTCGCTTTTGATTATTGTTAGTCGGCTGCACTGGATTATGAATACCAGAATCAGTTGAATCTTTTTTATTACCTGAAAACTTAGCTATTAACCAAATTATCAAAACAACGATTAGTGCGGCCGGTAAAAGTCCAATAAAGAACTTAAACACGGAAAATAAGATACTCAGAATAACTAATGCAGCTAATACCAATATTAAAATAGTTACAAATCCCATAAGCTTTTTTCCTTAACATTTAGTTTGGATTTTTTTGACTTAAAAGCCACTGTAAATACGCATAGATAAAATCATCTAATTTCCCATCCATTACGCCATTCACGTCACTTGTTTCAAAATTAGTTCGATGGTCCTTCACCATATTATAAGGATGAAAGACATATGAACGAATTTGAGAGCCAAAACCAATTTCTTTTTGATTACCTTTGAGTTCTTCTGTTTGTTTCTTCTTTTTTTCCTCTTCTAGCTGGAACAATTTTGCACGCAACATATTCATTGCAGTTTCTCTATTTTGCAATTGAGAACGTTGCGCTTGTGATGATGTAACAATTCCAGTAGGTAAGTGAGTAATTCTAACAGCACTTGAAGTCTTGTTAATATGTTGACCACCTGCACCGCTTGAACGATAAACATCAATCCTTAAATCATCTGGATTAATATCAACTTCAATGCTCTGATCAATCTCAGGTATAACCTCAACCGAAGCAAAAGATGTGTGTCGTCTTTTAGCGGAATCAAAGGGAGAGATTCTGACTAGCCGGTGGACACCATTTTCCGACTTAAGTAATCCAAAAGCATTCTTACCTTGAATTCTGACACTTACACTTTTAACTCCTGCTTCTTCACCAGGTTCATAATCTTCGATTTCAAATTTCAAATTATGATTAGCTGCATAGCGTTGATACATTCTTAAAAGCATGTCAGCCCAATCCATGGCTTCTGTACCACCTGCACCAGGGTGGATTTCCATTAAAGCATTATGTTGGTCATATTTATCTGATAACAATAATGATAATTCATAATCATGAAAACTTTGTGATAATGAAAACATTTCTTTAGATAGTTCTTCACTTAACTCGGGATCTGGATCAGCTTTAAGTAATTCTAAGGCTGTCTGAGCATCTTCAAACTTCTCTTCTAGTCGTTTAAAATTTTCACTCTTTTCTTTCATCCGATTAGTTTCATTAATTAAACTTTGTGCTTGTTCTTGATCATCCCAAAAACCAGGTTCTGCCATTTTCTGTTCATTGATTGCAATACCCTCGTTTAACGAATCAAAGTCAAAGAGACCTCCTAAAATGCTCTAACTTAGGATTTAATTCATTTAATTTTGCTTGGATTTCACTAATCTCCATTTTTATATTCCTCACATCATCTAAATCACTTTTACTTTAATAATAGCAAAAAAGAGAGACATTATCTGCCTCCCTTTATTTTATCGACTAATGTTTTGTCGTATTTGAGCCTTCATGAATAGACGGGTGGCATCAAATTCGATATCACTGATCATTTCTTCAAACATTCTATAGCCTGCTTCTTGATATTCAACTAATGGATTAAGTTGTCCATATCCTCTCAAACTAATAGATTGACGTAATTGATCCATCGCATCAATATGATCAGTCCAGCGTTCATCTACGACACGCAAAATAACAACTTTTTCAAATTCTAGCATTTGCTCAGGATCAGCCAGTTGTTTTTCTTTTTCGGCGTAATTATCTTCGGCAATCTTGTAAAGACGCTTTTTCAGTTCTTCAGCACCTAAGTGCTTAATATTAAGTTTCTTAGTAGTTTCTTCATCAGTAATGGCCGATGAAATAAAGTCTCTTAATTGATCGTTACGCCAATCCTTTTTATCACCTTGCGTGTACATATCAACTTGATGATCGATAGTTCGTTTAATCATTGGCATTAACACAGGTTTCAATGTTTTTTCTTCAGAAATAACCTGCATTCTTTCCCCATAGATAATTTCACGCTGAGTACGCATAACATCATCATACTGCAAGGTCTGCTTACGAGTATCATAGTTATTACCTTCAACACGTTTTTGCGCTGATTCAACTTGTTTAGTGATCATACGTGATTCAATTACTTTATCATCATCATTATCAGAAATTCGATCAAGGAATAATTTTACTCGATCCCCGCCAAAGCGCTTCATTAAATCGTCTTCTAGAGAAAGATAAAATCTTGTTACACCAGGATCACCCTGTCGACCAGATCTACCACGTAGCTGGTTATCAATACGACGAGATTCATGACGTTCAGTACCAATAACTGCCAAGCCACCTAACTCTTTTACACCAGGCCCTAACTTGATATCAGTACCACGACCTGCCATGTTAGTAGCAATAGTTACTGCTCCTCTTTGACCAGCATTCATAATAATTTCTGCTTCTTTAGCATGATTCTTGGCATTCAAAACAGCATGTGGAATACCAGCTTGATCAAGCATTTTACTTAAGCGCTCAGAACTTTCAATCGCCACAGTACCAACCAAAACAGGTTGTCCTTTAGCGTGTCGCTCCTTAATTTCCTTTACTACAGCTTCAAATTTAGAATCTAAAGTTGGATACAAAATATCAGGTAAATCTTTACGAGCAATTGGACGGTTAGTTGGAATAGTAATTACTTCCATGTTATAAATTTCACGGAATTCTTCTTCTTCTGTTTTAGCTGTACCTGTCATACCCGCAAGTTTTTTGTACATTCTAAAGAAGTTCTGGTAAGTAATGGTTGCTTGAGTCTTTGATTCTTCTTGAATCTTAACTCCTTCTTTAGCTTCGATTGCTTGGTGAAGTCCATCAGAATAGCGACGTCCTTCCATTACACGTCCAGTAAAGGAATCAACGATCATGACTTCGCCATTTTGAACTACATAGTCAATATCTTTTAACATAATGTAGTTAGCTCTTAACGCTTGGTCAATATGGTGAACTAAAACTTGATTGTCAATATCATATAAGTTCTTTAAGCCGAAATGTTCACAAGCCTTTTTAATTCCTTGATTGGTCAAATTAATAGTTTTAGTTGGCCAATCAATCTTGTAATCACCGTGATCTTCATCATCATCCGCATCATCATCACTTTTATCTTCAGTTAAAGTCTTAACAAAACGGTCTGCACGAATATATTCACTATTAGCTTGCTCAGCTTGTCCAGAAATAATTAAAGGTGTTCTAGCTTCATCGATTAAAATTGAGTCAACCTCATCGATAATCGCATAGTTAAGCGGACGTTGTACCATTTGATCCTTGTAGACAACCATGTTATCTCTTAAATAATCAAATCCTAACTCAGAGTTAGTGGAGTAAGTAACATCGCAGTTATAAGCGTCTCGCTTTTCATCAGCAGACATAGAATTAAGGTTTAAACCTACAGTCAAGCCAAGCCACTTATATAGTTGGCCCATTTCACTTTCGTCACGGCTTGATAAATATTCGTTAACCGTTACAACATGAACGCCTTTACCTGTTAAAGCATTTAAATAAACAGGTAAAGTAGCTGTTAGGGTTTTACCTTCACCAGTCATCATTTCTGCAATATTACCGTAGTGAAGTGCAATACCACCAATGATCTGAACACGGAAAGGATATAATCCTAAAACTCTCTTAGCTCCTTCACGTGCTGTTGCAAAAGCTTCTGGTAAAAGATCGTCTAACGTCTCGCCCTTTTCTAAACGCTTACGAAATTCAGGTGTCTTTGCTTGTAATTGTTCATCAGACAATTTCTCATATTCATCTGCTAAAGATTCTACCTTAGTTGCTAATTTTTCAAATTTTTTTAATTCTCTTCTGTCATTGTCATAAATTTTTTTAAGAATATTAGCCATTTAATCGGTCCTTAAGTTTAAATTTTGTGCACAAATCTAAAATAATACTATGTAATTTTAACATTAATTTGGAAAAATGAGAAACCTACTATTGCAAGAAAAAGCCTCTTAAGCTAATTCACTACTTAAGAGACTATCAATTGATAAGATTATTTTAATTATTCGTTAGTTTCAATTAAGCCATAACGACCATCATTTCTGCGATATACAATACTTGTACCGTTAGTATCTGCATCTTCAAAAACAAAGAAGTCATGCCCCAATAAATCCATTTGCAAAACTGCTTCTTCTGCATTCATTGGCTTCAAATCTAAGTGCTTGTTACGAACAATATCAAATTCCTTAGGAGTCTTCTTTTCTTCTTCTAAGTCTTCATAGAAGAAGTCCTTCAATCCCTTTTCACGGCTCTTTCTATTAATACGAGTCTTGTATTTTCTAATTTGACGCTCTAATTTTTCAGAAACAAAGTCAATACTCTTGTACATATCATCAGTTGTATCTTCAGCACGTAAAACTAAATATGGAAGTGGAATTGTCACTTCGACCTTAGCAGTGTGGTCTGGGTAAACTTTTAAATTGATATGAGCAATCACATCAGAATTAATTTCGAAGTACTTTTCGAGCTTATCCAATCTCTTTTGAACATAATCTCTTAAGGCATCAGTAACTTCGATATTTTCTCCACGAACATTGTATTTTAACATTGTAGATTCTCCTTCCAACGTCTTATGACGTTTTTCTTTACACATCTAGTATAGCAAATTGTAAGCGGTTTTACTAATCATTTATCTACTAATTGTAAAACTATTTATTTTACAATTAGGATAAGCTTCTAATAACGCATCCCGAGCATGATATAATGTCCGTCCCGTTGTATAAATATCGTCTAACAACAAAATCTTTCCTCGGACATTTTTGTTTCTAATTGCTGAAAATGTCTGCTTAGTTAACAACCGCTCTTGTCTATTCTTTTCACCTTGAGCCTTTTTAGTATCCGCCTTAACCAATAAATCTGTCAAAGGAACTAGATTTTGATAAACAGAAGAAATTGTTTCAAATCCTCTTTTTCGTAAATGGCTGGGAGAACTAGGAATCGGGACATAATAATCAGCTTTTGGCAAAGAATTAACTAATTCAGCCAGTACATGACTCAAGACATAGTCGCCATAGCGTTTATACTGTACCATCAAATCATGAAAAGCTTCATTATATTGATATATAGCTTTATTGTCTAATAAATTGCCTGAGTATTTTTGTTGCCATATAACACAATCAGAGCACAATTCTTTTTTATTTATTTCTTTATTACAGCCTGAACATACGAGACCTCTCTTTTTAGTAAACTTTTGTAAGCAATCAGAACAGGCAAACTTTTCTTTAGGTTTAGCAAATGAAAAAATTCTTTCGTAATTAATTTGTCTCCTAAAGTTAGAATTACACAGTAGACATTTGCTCATCTATTCATCATCCTAATCTGTTTCATCGCTTCTTGGATACTTTTAGTATATTTGTGATAACAAAATAAGACTAATCCATCTCGATCATCAGCACTTCTCCCCACTCTTCCTGCAATCTGAACTAAGCTCGGCGTATTATAAATTGGATCATCAGCAGCAATTACGATTACTTGAACATGCTTAAAAGTTACTCCTCGTTCTAAAATCGTTGTTGTCAACAAAATATCTGTTTCTCGCCTGCGAAAACTAGCAACTTTTGCTTGTCGATCCTTATCGCCGGCATATACACTAACAATTTTACTTGTTTTAAAAATTGAGCTTAAATACTTTTCGTAAGTTGACAATTCTTTAATTCGTGGGACAAATATTAAAAGTGGCTTTTTCATATCAAGGATTTTCTTAATTTGCTTAATCAAAGTCGGGTGAACTTTTCCCTTATTTGAAATATAAGACTTAAAAAAATATTTTTCTTTAGGTACTGGCAACAATCCTTGATGAAACCGCCTTTTAAGCAAAGAATAATTTATTGTTTTATTCTTCGCTTGTCTTAATAACTTGGAATCCGGCGTTGCTGTTAGAAAAAAAGTGCAACCCACTTTCTTTACTGCGTTTTCTGCCGCAAAATGCAACATCTTATTTTCATAAAAGGGAAAAGAATCTACCTCATCAATTACAATTAAGTCAAAAGCTTGATAAAACTTTAAAAGTTGGTGTGTTGTACAAATCACGAATTGCTCATCCCTCACTTCGTGATGTTCACGTCCATGATATTTGCCAATTTTCACGTTTTCAAAAGCTGCTTGAAAACGTGGAAACAATTCGTCAACTACGTCAATTCTTGGTGTAGCGATCGCTATTCGGAAACCACCTTTTAAAGCTTCTTCTACTACCTTAAATAACATTTCAGTCTTACCAGCCCCAGTTACTGCGTGAATTAAATGATTACGCCTTTCTTTAAAAGAATTTACTAATTCCCTGGAGATCAATTCTTGCTGTTCAGTTAATGTTTCCCTCCAGCTTAATGGCGTAAGTATTTTAGGATAATTACCATTCTCAACATTTCGCTCTAGTTCATCCCCTTCTGTTATTCTCCCTAGTCCAATACACTCTCGGCAATATCGTCGCCCATCTGGTAATTTTGATACTGCTTTGGTATTACACCGCTGACAAATTCCATTTATCATTGCAGGAACTTTTGTCGTTTCGCCGTTTATGTTATGGTTATTCTGATCAGATATCCACTGGCGTCCTTTTAATTTGGTCATCAATATCACCCTATGTTAATTACGCACTTGGAGGCGATTTTTTGTCATCAAAACAATTAAATTATTTAACAATTAGTAAAGCTGGTCAGCATGAACTAATTATTAAGAAAAGTAAATTTATTTGTTCTTTAGCCCGTACTAAAACGGTTGAAGAAGCTCAAGAATTTATTGAGCAAATTTCTAAAAAATATCATGATGCTACTCACAATACTTATGCTTATACTCTTGGATTAAACGATAACCAAGTTAAAGCAAGTGACAATGGTGAACCTTCAGGAACGGCTGGAATTCCAGAACTTAAGGCTCTACAACTGATGAAGTTAAAAAATGTAACAGCAGTTGTCACCCGATATTTTGGCGGAATTAAGCTAGGAGCCGGTGGCTTAATTCGCGCTTATTCTAATTCCGTAACTGAGGCTGCACAAAATATTGGTGTTGTTAAGTGCGTTATGCAGCAGCGAATTCAATTTTCAATTCCATATAATCGAATTGACGAAATCAATCATTATTTAGAAGAAAATCGAATTTCAATCGCTAACCAAGAATATACTACGAATGTCACTATTCAAATTTATCTAGACTTAGATCAAATTCAAAAAGTTGAAGATGACTTAATTAATCTATTATCTGGAAAAGTAGAATTTAATAAACTAGATCAAAGATTCAACGAAATTCCTGTTACTGATTTCAACTTTCATGAGCAATAAAAAAGATTTACGTTAATATCAACGTAAATCTTTTTTATCTGTATTCTTTCTGTTTAATCGTCTAACCTTTACTTCAGGGTCCGCACGTTCCATTTTATTAATAGTTCGTTGCAAGAAATGCAGAAGCGGCTTATATTTTTCACCCAATAATCCAATAGTCTCAACAAAAAGTTCAACTGCAAACAATAAGCCTAGAATTAATAACCAAATTCCCCATCTAGGTGAAACTAATGAAAGAAGTGACACAAAAGAAAAAATAAGTGAAATCCCATAAATGGCTAAGACTGTTTGACGGTGTGTCAATCCCATTCGCATTAACTGATGATGCAAATGGTGCTTATCAGCCTGAGAAATATTCTTCTTATTCAATTTTCTGCGGATCATTGCATACACTGTATCAGTAATTGGAACACCTAAAATAAGAATTGGCACTAATAACGATACAAAAGTTACATTCTTTAGTCCTTTTAAAGAAAAGACCGAAATCATAAAACCAATATACAGCGCACCTGTATCTCCTAAAAAAATCTTAGCAGGGTGGAAATTATATGGTAGAAATCCTAATAAGCAAGCTGCTAACATAATACACATAATTGGAACATAGTGCTGCCAACTTTTTAGAAAGAAAAAGCCTACAATTCCCATCGTTACAAGAGAAATCAAAGTAACGCCAGTAGCTAGGCCATCGAGACCATCAATTAGATTAACAGCATTAGTTAAAGCTAAAATCCAAAAAATCGTCAGGGGAAAACTCCACCAACCTAGTTGAAGATGACCCAATAATGGCAAGCTTAATTCTCTAACTTTAATTCCAGCTAAAAAGTACACAACTAGGGACGCTATAAAGATTCCAAACATTTTTTGTCTGGGTTTTAGTTCTAAAATATCGTCAATTAATCCAGTCAAAATGATGACACTAGATGCTAGTAATACGGAAAAAAGCTCGTGAGTGGGGAAATCTTTCCTCAGCAAAACGAACTCTCCAATATTAAAAGCTACAAAGATCGCTAACCCGCCAATAGTTGGCATTGGCTTCTTATTAATTCGGCGAGCATTTGGATTATCAACTGCACCTAATACGAAAGCTAATTTTCTAATAAAAGGAGTTATAGCAGCAGTAATAATTACTAATAAGAATATTTTTACAATTGTTTGAAACATAACAATCTACTTTCTTAAACTTCTTTTTCTCATTATACCTAGACCCCAATCTAAACACAATAAAGCAATAAACAAAAAAGACGAATCTTAAGATTCGTCTTTATTTTGCTATTGCAACAGCACGTTTTTCTCGAATAACTGTAACTTTAATGTTACCAGGATATTCCATATCTTGTTCAATTTGGTTTTTAATGTCATGAGCAAGAATAGTAGTTCGAGCATCCGAAATTTTATCAGGCTCGACCATCACTCTTATTTCACGACCTGCTTGAATTGCATATGCTTGCTTTACACCAATATGTCCTTTAGCTATTGTTTCCAGTTGCTCTAAACGACGAATATAATTTTCTAGGGATTCGCTTCTAGCGCCTGGACGAGCTGAAGAAATTGTATCAGCAGCCACAACTAGTTCTGCAATAAATGATAATTTAGGAACATCATCGTGGTGAGCAGCAATCGCATTCACAACCAAATCTGGTTCATGATACTTCCGTGCAAGTTCAACACCAATTTCTACATGGGATCCTTCAATTTCATGATCAATTGATTTCCCAATATCGTGTAATAATCCCGCGCGTACCGCTATTTTTTCGTCTAAACCAAGTTCAGCAGCCATAACACCAGTTAATTTACCCACCTCAATAGAATGAGATAAAACATTTTGTCCATAAGACGTACGATACTTTAAGCGTCCCAAAATTTTTACTAATTCTGGATGCATCTTATGAATTCCAAGCTCCATTAAAGCGCTCTCTCCAGCTTCGTAAATATCATCATTCACTTCTTTACGAGCTCGATCAACCATTTCTTCAATCCGTGCTGGGTGAATCCGGCCATCCTTAATCAAACGCTCTAATGCTCTTTTCGCAATTTCACGTCTAATTGGATCAAAACCACTTAAGACCACTACATCCGGTGTATCATCAATAATCACATCTACACCAGTTAAAGCCTCAAATGAGCGAATATTCCTACCTTCACGACCGATGATACGACCTTTCATATCATCGTTTGGTAAATTAACTACTGAAACAGTCTTTTCAGAAACTGTATCAGCTGCACTACTTTGAATTGCATCGACAATTACTTTACGAGCAAAATGATCTGCTTTTGCCTTAGCAAGTTGATTACTTTCTTCAATCATTTCTGCTCTCTCTTTAACCAATTGGTCAGAAAGCTTATCTAAAACGATCTTTTTAGCATCTTCTTGACTTAACTCTGCAACTTCATAGAGCTTCTGCTCTCGCTCGGTCACTAATTGATCAGCTCTTTTTTCTTTTTCTAAAACTTGAGCCTGCAATTTTTTAATTTGGTTTTCCTTTTGTGTGAGTTGTGAATCTTTTTGATCCAACAAACTATCTTTATGATCAATAGCATCTTCACGTTGCAGTAAGCGATTTTCTTGTCGAGAAACTTCTTGTCGCCGCTCATTCAATTCATTATCTACTCTTTCACGATAATGATGAATTTCTTCTTGGGCTTCCAAGATTTTCTCTTTTTTCGCATCAGCTGCGGCTTTCTTCATTGCTTCTTGTTGAGAAGCAAGATCAGCCTCTACAGCTTTAGCCTTACTTTCTGCATCTGCCAAGATGTGTTTTGCATCATGGGCTGCATTCTGAGCTTGAGTCTCCCATTTATTCTTACGAAGACTATAACCCGCACAACCTCCAACTAAGACAGAAACAATAGCGACAGCAACAGGAACTAAAATTGTATTTATCATATCTTTTACTATCGCCTTTTTTATAGAATTATTTCACACATTATTAATAATAAAAGTATCCGGAAGTGATGTCAATCATACAAAAAACCTTGACTTTTAAAAGCCAAGGTTTAATTGTATTTGTTTACTAGTTTTTTTTGCTTTTCTCATTGGAAGCATCATCTTTTGCGGCTGCTGCTTCCTTCTCCTGCTTTATTTTTTCGGGGTTTTCACGTTCTTCAATAGCTTTAGCATCAATTCCATATGCTTTACGTACTTTTTCTTTCACTTCATCGTACACATCTGGGTGCTCTTCAAGATACTGCTTAGCATTCTCACGCCCTTGACCAATTCGATCATCACCATATGAATACCAAGAACCAGCTTTCTTAATGATATCCTTGTCAGCAGCCATATCAATCAATTCACCAGTTTGAGAAATTCCTTTACCGTACATGATATCAACTTCTGCCACTTTAAATGGTGGAGCAACCTTGTTCTTAACAACCTTTAGCTTAACGCGGTTACCAATTACATCAGATCCTTGCTTGATCTGTTCCGCACGACGAACTTCTAATCGAATAGTAGAATAGAACTTTAAAGCACGACCACCAGGGGTAGTTTCTGGATTTCCAAACATAACACCAACTTTTTCACGAATTTGGTTAATGAAAACAGCAATTGTCTTCGTTTTAGAAATATTTCCAGAAAGTTTACGCAAGGCCTGACTCATTAATCTTGCCTGTAAACCAACATGAGAGTCTCCCATATCTCCATCAATTTCAGCCCGTGGTACCAAAGCAGCAACTGAATCCACAACCAAAATATCAATTGCACCACTGGCAATCAAAGTATCTGCAATTTGCAAACCTTCTTCACCAGTATTTGGTTGAGATAAAATTAATGAATCAATATCTACACCTAACGCCTCAGCATAAGCTGGATCCATAGCATTTTCAGCATCAATGTATGCAGCTGTTCCTCCACGTTTTTGGACTTCTGCAACAGCGTGAAGTGCTACAGTGGTTTTACCAGAACTTTCTGGTCCATATACTTCAATAATTCGTCCACGTGGATAACCACCAACTCCAAGAGCAGCATCCAAAGCTAGTGAACCGGAAGGAATAGTGGAAATTTGAGTGTCTACTTTTTCACCCATACGCATAACTGCGCCTTTTCCAAAGTCTTTTTCAATCTTCTTTAAGGCAATATCTAAGGCCTTCTTTTTATCATCTTTAGCCAAATCTCTTCCTCCTTATTCATTTACAATAATTATACTTGGTTTGACTACCTAAAAGCAAGAGAAATACGAACTGACGTTCAATTATTATATTCCTCTAATTTTTATTACGCAAAGTAACTTTATTTTTTTCAAAAAAAAGAAGCATCTCTGCTTCTTTTCGTTTTAAATTTCGCCTTTAAATACATCGCCACTTTGCTTAAAGTAATCATAACCTGAATAGATTGTAAAGATTAAGCAAATATACAATAAAATAGTACCGATGAAGTAAACATCACCAAGCAATAGGAAAATAATAGACAACATTTGCGTAGTTGTTTTAATCTTACCTGGCATTTTAGCTGCTAAAACTTGACCTTTATTCTCAGCCAAAATCAAGCGCAAACCAGTAACAGCTAACTCGCGGCAAACAATAATAGCCACTACCCATGCAGGAGCTAGATTTAAAGAAATTAAAAATACAAAAGCAGTCATTGTTAGCATCTTATCTGCTAATGGGTCAGCAAATTTTCCAAAATTGGTAACCAAATTTCTAGAACGAGCGATATGTCCATCTAAAAAGTCAGTTATTGATGCCACTGCAAAAATCACTGCAGCTAATACATGAGACCAGTAAATATGTGCACCTAAAATAGTTGCACCACCAGCAGGCCAGTTAAAGATTAAAACTAGCATAAAAACTGGAATCATAAAAATTCTAAACATAGTTAATTTATTTGGTAAATTCATTAACGGTTACTTTGACCTCCATTATTTTGATTGGTATTCGTTTGCCCTTGAGTGTTTTGAGTGTTTTGAGTACCTTGTCTATTTTGCGTATTTTGATTTTGTTGTGTTTGTGTATTCACATTATTAGTAGAACTTTGGCTAGTAGAACTACTTTGCTGAGTATTAGTACTTTGACTATTTTGTCCAGTAAAAGTAAATCTTATAGTCATTGGTGAAGCAGGATTAGTCGAATTACGTGCATTCACCTTCTTACCAGCTAAAGTTAAAGTAGTCGAAACGCTATTACCCATTTGTACAGAAACATTATTTACATTCTGCGGTAATTGAATTGAATGCTTACCACTTGCCTTTAATGTTCCTTGCCAAACTGAAGAACCATTAACTAAAATTTGTGCCCAAACTTCATTCTTAGTCGTTCCTAAAGTTAAAGTACGGTCATTCTTCATTCCGCTAACTCGATAACTATTATTACCTAAACTAACAATTTTAACTTCTGAAGTCTTAGCTTTTGGAGTTGATTTCTTCTTTGATGAAGTTTTAGATTTTGAAGATTTAATACGAGAAGAAGAAACAGTTACATTCTCAGCTTGATTTGCTGATTGTTGATTAGTTCCAGTAAAGAAACGAGTATAAACAATATAAACTACTAAAATTACTAAAACAACACCAACTACGGTTGCAATCTGAGGCAAGTAACTACGCCACATCCCTTTACGACTATTTGTAGTTTCTTTAATTTTTTCACTTTTATTGTCGATGGAATTTTCAACGTATTCTTCAGGCTTTGCTTCAGGAACCTCTGATTTATAGTCCGCTAATAGTTCTTTACCATTAAGACCAACTACATCGGCAAATTGTCTAATAAAGGCTCTAACATAAAAATCTCCTGGCAATTGATCAAAATCATTATTTTCAATTGCTGTAAGATATCTACGCTGGATCTTTGTTATTTTTTCAACATCTTCAATTGACATGCCCTTTGCCTTACGAGCACTGCGTAATTTATCTCCAATATCTGCCATAATATCCTCTCAACTTTTTGCAATAATTCAAATATGAGTATACCAAACTAATCAACCATTAAACAAGCCAGCCACCATCAACATAAATAGTTTGACCAGTCAAATAATCTGACCGTTCATCAAGTAAGCTTTCTACCCAAAAGACGATATCTCTAGGTTTAGCTAATCTCCCGGCAGGAATTTCATTTTTTACTTCGTTTAAAGTTTCTGCGTCAAAAATTGCGTTCATTGGTGTATCAACTGCCCCAGGAGCAATTACATTTACTGTTAAATGAGCTGATGCAACTTCTCGTGCATATCCTTGCGCAAAGCTAGATAAACCACCCTTGCTGGCACTATACACGCTCTCTAACGCACTTGCTTGGCCACCATATACCGAACCAATAAAGATGATACGTCCATGTTTTCTTTTTAAAAGCTGTGATTCTAAAAGAGAAGTGATCTTTATTGGCGCTAATAAATTAATTTGCATAATTTTTTCTATTTGAGTTAATTCTTGACTACCAAGGAATTGGTAATTAGTTATTCCTTGAGTAAAAATAGCAGCACTTATTGGTAAAAGGCTTGCAATGGTAGTTTTAATTACTTTATCTTCAGCCAAGAAATCTAACTTTAAAGGAAAAAATTCTTGATTTGGATACTTATCAATAAATTCTGCTACCATTTTTTCAGCTTCTTGACTGCTATGATTAAAGTGGATGTATAAAGACCAACCTTTTGCAGCAAGGTGGGCTGCAATGGCCTTGCCAATTCCTCCTGTTGCGCCAAAAACTATTGCACGTTTCATTTAATTAGCTTCCTCTTTACCTTTTAAAATTGTAGTAAATATATCACTTTTAGCCAAAATATTATCAATTGCTGTATAAAATTCACTAAAACTTAAGGATTGAATTACGTAAGCAGCAGTATTGAAGTCTTCATTTTCTAGGCCATATTCAGCTTCTTCAATTGCCACTGTGCTTAAATCATCAAATTCTCTGATTGTCTGCGCTAAAGCCTCTTTCTTTTGAAATACAAATGCCTCTTTTGTTATTGGAACTTCGAGAAGCTGACTCTTGATATTTTCTAAAAATAAATCCGGTTTATTTGAAGCACCGATAATCGTAGCGAAATTTCCTTCAGTAGTATAAGAAACTTGAAGCTCCATTGGAGAATTTAAAATTCCTTGTTTTTGCATTCTTTCAAACCAGGGACTGGTTACTCCCAACTTAGCTTGAAGCATCATTTCAAAAATTGTTTGTGCTGTACTATTTTTTAGATCGACTTTTTCAAAGTCAGGCAGTCTGATCCCTATACCAACACGTGAAGTAGCCAAATCAGATTCAATAATAGTATTATGCTGCTTTTGTGGACTCACCAAAGTTAATTTCTTGGGTGCAACTTTTTTAGAAATCAAATATTTGCTCTCAAGTTTTCCTACTTCACGCAGAACTTCTTTTGTTTGATTTTCACTAAATCCACCACATGCGACGAATTCCATTCGACCACTAATATAATTATTGTCATAAATTTCTTGTAAAATTTCTGGCGTCATCTTTTTTAAACTAGCTTTGGTACCAGTTAAATCCTCCGCCAAATTTGTCTTAGGGAACATCATCTGCATCAGTTCATAATTTACTTGCCAATTCGGATCGTCCTGATACATCGCTAATTCTTGAGCAATAATCTTGGCTTCTTTAGTAACATTGCTTTTAGTAAAATGTGTCGTCCCTACCAATTCAAAAATCAGTGGCAATACTTGTCGCCAATGTTCAGTAAAGCTGGCATAAAACATCGTTTCGTTATACGTAGTAAACGCATTAGTAGAAGCACCAACCGCCTCAAAGCGCTGCGATATGTCTCCATTCTTTTTGGTAAATAATTTATGTTCCAAAAAATGAGCTCCACCGCACAATTTCTGAGGATCACTTCCACCAAAATCCACAATGATTCCCATAAATTTTTGTGCAAATAATGGCCTTCTAATTACTTTTGCTCGAAATCCAGACTTATATTCTCTGGTAGTTACATCTAATTTTTTCATTTTAAACAATAGCTTTCATTAAAGTACAATTTTTGACTAAACTCGATTAACTTATCCATTTTAAATTGCTTAACGTCATTAATTCGTTGTTCAAAAGTATAATCGCGACCTCTTAAAGCATTTGCCAGCATTTGAATTAAAATTAAATCTTGTCGATCAGCACTTATTTGATAATTACGCTTCAAAGCAGCTTTAGCTTTATTAAAGACATCTTCATCTACTTTTCCTGCTTGAACTGCTCCTACGCCACTTTTAATTGCCTTAGAAGCGACTGCAATTTTATCTTTAGAAATTCCTGTACTAATTAAAAAAAGCGAATTATTAACATAATTAGTTGCATCAATTGCATACGCTGCTCCTAGTTTTTTTCTAACCTCAGTAAACAGTTTAGATGACTCATCCCCAGCAAGATATTCTCCTAAAAATAAACCACCAAATTGCTTGAAATACACCGGCAACGACTGATCATAGCCGTAACCAATCAAAAGTTGTGCCTGCTCACTCTTAAATTGCACTTCTTTTTCTATTGGATCTTCTATAGTTGATAGAGACAAGGTTGGCACAACGAAATCGTCAAAATAACCAGGCCAATCAATTCGATTTTGAACTAAATCAGTTAAACTGTCAGGATCTTGTGCTTGCCCCAAACAAAAAGCAGGCGCATTTTTTAGTGTATTAAAGAATGACTTAATTTCTTCTAAACTAACATTTTTTAATGTTTTTTCATCGCCAAAAACACTATCTTGATAATTAGGAGTATTTCGATACCAAGTATTGAAAAAGCCATTTAAAGCAAAGTTTGCAGGTAGTTCATAATATTGTTTTCTTTCCTGTTCAAGCTGTCTTTTGGCTAACTCTAATAATTGACCATCAAAAAGTGGTTCCTTTACCACCTTAAAAAAGGCATCCATTACTATCTGATAATTATAATCTGGGTCAAGAATTTCACGAGGCTCAACAAAATTTATAGTGTAAAAAACTACAATTTGATTTCCAAATACTTCAGGAAAAATTTGTAAACTCGCATTATATAGATTAGAAAAAGTCCTTGCCTGAATATTTATCCCTGGAAAACTTTTACTAGCATTACTCTGCATACAGGCTAAAATATTCGCCAAAGCTAATGTTTTCTTATCTAAAGGCAAACGCAAAAAACAGCCTAAAGTGGCTGTTTTAAATTTTAAATTATGGTCAATTCTAATATTCGTCATAATTACTGATCATCGTCCTTTTCTGGTGGAATAAGTACTTGTCTCGGTTTAGATCCTTCCGAAGGCCCTACAATCCCTTTTGCTTCCATTGCATCCACAATTCTTGCAGCTCGATTATAACCAATTCTAAATCGACGCTGAAGCATTGATACGCTCGCTGACTGCTGTTTTCTAACTAAGGCTACTGCTTGATCATAGAATTCATCCTCAGGCTCATCTTCACCATCAGTTTGACTTTCAGAATCATTCTTTGAAGGAATCATGTCTTCGTTATATACCGCTTCTTGTTGCTCTTTTACCCACGATACTATTTTTTCTACTTCATTTACGGAAATAAAGGCTCCTTGAACACGTTCAGGTTTAGCTGCTCCAATTGGTAAGAAAAGCATATCTCCACGTCCTAAAAGCTTTTCAGCCCCAACTTGATCTAAAATAGTTCGTGAATCTACCCCACTAGAGACAGCAAATGAAATTCGAGATGGAACATTTGCCTTAATTAAACCAGTAATAACGTCAACGCTCGGTCTTTGCGTTGCCAAAATCATGTGAATACCAGCCGCACGCGCCATTTGCGCTAAACGAACAATTGCGTCTTCTACATCATGACCAGCAACCATCATCAAATCGCTTAATTCATCTACAATTACTACAATGTAAGGCAATTTTTCCATTACCGAATTAGTCTTATCAGCATTGTTTTCAGCTACCTTTTGATTATATTCAGTAATATTACGAACTCCTCCAGCTGCGAAAAGTTGATAACGTCTTTCCATTTCTTTAACAGTTTTACGTAAGGCATTTGTAGCCAACTTAGCATCAGTAACAACTGGAATTAATAAGTGGGGAATCCCGTTATATACAGAAAGTTCAACCATCTTAGGATCAATTAAAACTAGCTTGACATCCTCTGGATAAGACTTCATTAAAATACTAGTAATAATTGTATTAATTGCTACTGATTTACCAGATCCAGTAGAACCAGCAATTAATAAGTGTGGCATCTTGCGTAAATCTGCCGAAATTACTTTTCCTTCAACGTCTTTACCTAAAGGTACATCAAGAGAAATATCTTTTGCTTTTGAATCTTGATGAAGCATTACGTCTTTGAAAGAAACAGCTGAGGTGGTTCGATTAGGTACTTCAATTCCAATTAAAGGCTTTCCTGGGATCGGGGCTTCAATACGAATATCCTTGGCAGCTAAGGCTAAAGCTAGATCATCTGCTAAGTTTACAATCTTGCTTACCTTAACTCCAACTGCTGGTTGTACTTCATAACGAGTAACAGTAGGTCCTAAGACAGCTTTTTTGACAATGACATGTACACCAAAACTCTTAAAAGTAGATTCTAAGACTTCAGTATTTTTCTGAATTAAAGACTTATCTTGACTTTGATCAACGCTTTTTATCGGTGCTAACAAATTAATTGGAGGTTTCTGATAATTAGCATTTTTTGTTTGAGCGTGTTGCTTAGTCTCTAAATCACCATGATCAACATCCTGAAGTTCCTGCTTCATCTTCTGATCTTCTTCCGCATAAGAATGTGAAATTGGCAAATCATCAGCCGAATTATCTCCAACTTCTGCGTCTGAAGCAGCGGTACTTTCTTGAGAAACCTCGATTGGAGGATCAAAACGAGGTGTTTCTTCAACATCTTCAGTTTTATTTGAAGTAGATGCGTCTTCTGTGAAATCAGCTGTACTTGGGAAAGTATCATCATGATCATCCAAAGGATCAGTCAATTTTTCTCGATTATTTAATTTCTCTTGCTTATTTTGCTCATGCTTTTCGACTAAATCATTATATTTACTCTTTAAAGCATCACCAGCATCTTTATTTTTCTCAATTACTAATTGCGAGCCCTTTTGAAAACCAGACAACAAAGTAGCAAACTTCACATTGCAGATCATCAAGACTCCTACTAACATCATTAGTAAAGATATTACTTCTGAACCTACGGTACCCAAAATTGGAAAAATAAGTTGATAAAACATACTTCCAATAAAGCCACCACCAACTTTGGTCGTAATCTGAGCACGAGAAAATTCTTCACCAATTGATGTTAAAAAGGCATTGACAAATCCTTGATGGATCATCATTTGATTGAAGACACGAGAACTTTCCCAAAGGAGTAAACCTAAATAAAAAATTCCTAGGCCGCTTCCTCTTTTTAAACTAAAACGAGGTGGCTGGTTATAAATCACCATAACCAAGCCAAATAAGCCTAAAACAAGACTGGCTAAATAGTGACTATCTCCAACAAAAAAGCGAATTAAATTAATTAGTTGTTGGCTAAACAAACCGAAATGAACGCAACTTAAAACTGCTATTAAAACAAGTACGATTCCAGTAATGACCCATTCCATACTTTGTTTTTTCTTTTTAGTAGTTGTCTTTCTCTTTGTCCTGCGTTTTCGCTTTTTAGCCATCAAGACACCTTCTCAATCTTTTTACTTATCATTTTTGCCCTTTTGGTTATCTCGGTTTAATTCATTAAAGTTTGATTTAAAACTAAGGTTAACTGGGTGATCTAAAGTTAATTGGGTAATTTCATAAGTTAAAGTTTCAATTTGTTCAACTAATGGTCTAGAAAGTAACTGGTAATCTGATGGTTCTAAATCGGTCCCATCGCCAAAATAATCAACAAATTGAACAACTCTCGTAATTACACCACTAACGGTAAAATCGCCGGGTGCGGGAGAAACCTCGAATGGAACAGCAATTTCAAAATACTTACCAGTTTTCCCTTCATCTTGGCTACCGTCGTCTAAGTCTTGATAAACTTGTCTTAATGACACATTAACTTCATTTTTTACTTTTTGTTCATCATTTAAATCATAATGAAAAGAACGAACAATAATTGGAGTCATATTTTTAAAATCCATTTTAATTCTCTCCTAAATTTCTTTCATAACGTTCAGGACGATTATAATTATCCTTTAACTTATCATTTTCATAATGATGGCTCGTTTCCATATTTGGAAAACCTTGCTGTCTCAAAGCTTCTAAAAGAACCATCGCTACTGAATTTGATAAATTATAGCAACGAATATTATCTGACATAGGAATCCTAAGATTACGATCATAATATTCTCGCATAAAAGTTTCTGGTAAACCAGTTGTTTCCTTTCCGAAAACAAAATAATAATCTTTATTAGGATCAGTATAGTCTACTTGAGCATAATTTTTTGAAGAAAATTTTGAAATTAAATACATTTCATCATTTGGACCAAGAGTCTTTAAAAAGGCATCTAAGTCATCATGCATTCTTATGTCTACTTTATCCCAATAATCTAATCCTGCACGTTTCATTTTTTTATTATCAATTTGAAAGCCGAGCGGTTCAATAAGATCTAAGATTGTATTAGTACCCGCACAAGTTCGAGCAATATTTCCTGTATTTGCAGGCATTAATGGCTCATAAAGTACAACGTGATTTGTCATAAAAAAGCTCCTCTTGTAAAAAAAGCGTAGCACCTGTAATGAGGCAAGTACCACGTTTAATTCTATACTCAATTCTACTCTTTAGACTTTAGATTCGCATCATCTGATCCCGATATCTCATCATAAAGAGTTGAAATCTTACGATAATAATTAAATAGTCTAGTCACAATAATCTTAATTACAGCATAAACTGGAATCGCAAAAATTACGCCCCATAAGCCGGCAACAGCACTTGCACCAATTAATAGCAAAATAGTAGTAACTGGATTCATGTTCATCTTATTCCCCATTACCAATGGTGAAATAACACGTCCCTCAAGCGTTTGTTCAATTGCAAAGACAATTAAAACCTTTACAAGCATCATAGGTGAGCTAATTAGCCCCAAAATAATTGCTGGAATAAAGGCGATAAAGGTTCCGAAATAAGGAATCATGTTTAATACACCAGCTAGAACAGCTAATGTTATTCCATAATTTAGACCAATTACCGAATAACCAATCGCAAACATTACTCCAACCCAAAAAGCAACTGTAATTTGTCCTCTAATGTATGATGCTACAGCTCCATTAATATCACTAAGTAAACTTGAAAAACTAGGCTGTAGTCTTTGTGGAGCAAATTTGGTCACATAGGGATTTAAACGATGACCATCTTTTAACATAAAGAATAAAACAAAAGGCGCTGTTAATAACGTCATAAAAATCATTGTAATAACATTAACAGCCGACGACAAATTACTCAAAGCTAAGTTAAAACTGTCTTGCCCAGTTTTAAACATCTTTGTCTGAGCGTCAGAAACGGCCTGATTGATTCCACCACGAACTCCATTTAAACGGGGATCTCGGATCATCTTTTCAAAGCCCTTTTGCGCATCTTGCCAATAAGCTGGCCAGTTCTTAATTAAAGAATCAGTTTGATGCTGAATAATTGGGATCAAAGTATTAATGATCCAAATTAATCCTCCCAAAACAATTACAAATAGCAAAATAATTGTAATTATGCGTGGTACTTTTAATTTCTTTTCCATCCAGTCAACTACCGGATCCATTAAGTAATATTGAATTGATGCCACCAAAATTGGTGGCAAAATTGCATTAAAGAATGTCCAAAAAGGATTTAACACAAAAGAAATTTGGTTAAACACCCAAATAATTAAGAAGAACAATAAAATATTAAGTAATACTATGCTAAAGCGATTATTTAAAAACCATTTAACAAAGAAATTATTCTTCTGATGATGTTTTTCTACATCCATAGCTTCCCCTCTTATCTATGTTCGTAGGTGATCCAGTCCCCCACTTTAAATTTAGGCATTTCTTCTTTAGGATCTTTTTCTAAATAAATTGCATTAGTCATTGGCTTTTTCGGAACTTCATTAGTAAATACTAAAGTTGCATGTCCAATAGCTTGCATATTCATTTGAACCATTGGGCCAACATATAAAGCTAAATAAGTAGTTCCGTCAATCGTAATTGAATCGTCTTTTTTAAAAATAAATTTTTCTACTGGAGTTGCTTCATCAAATTTTTGTAAAACAGCAACATCTCGCAACTTATCAGTTGCTTTGTTATCAAATAAAATTACGATATTATCATTTGGATCTAACGCTTCTGATCCAATAGCAGTAATTGTAGAATTCCACTTCATTTTTATCAACCTCTTTACTAAATTTTACCATATCACTTTGCCTAGCTGATAACACTTAATAACAATTGCCTATTCTTGTCAAAAGGTAGAGAATAAATATGTTACGGAAAGCTTTTATCAGGAGGTAAAACTATGAAAGTTTGGTTTGGTGGCTATACTAGCCATGACTCAAAAGGAATTTATACTGCTAATGTAGAAAATAATGAAGATGATATTAAACTAGTTGATGTTAAAAATATTGTTGAAATTGATCGTCCAACTTATTTTCAACTAGTTGGTGATTTACTATTTACCATCATTCAAAATGGTGACCAAAGCGGAATCGCTACTTATCGCATCAAGGATGGAAAAGCAAAACAGTTAGATACCTATTTCCATGAAGGAGCAGCGCCTTGTTATATTAGTGTCGACTCACAAAAGCACCTAGTCTTTACTGCCAACTATCACTTAGCAACTATTAACGTTTTTTCTTATGATGAAAATGGAAAATTAACTTTTATTACTAACGATACTCATGAAGGTCACGGACCAAGAGCAGAACAAGATCAAGCCCACCCACATTTCTTCGATGAAACTCCAGCCGGTAATCTAGTTTCATGTGATCTAGGAATTGACGCTGTTGATTTTTATAAATTAGATGGAGATAAATTAAAACACTTAGCTCGTTATCAAATGGAAAGCGGCTTTGGTACTCGCCACCTTGTCTTCTCACCTGATGGAAAAACTATGTATATCGTTGGTGAATTATCAAGTCAAGTTAACGTTGCTCGCTTAAATGAAAATACTTGGGAATTTGAAGATATTGCAACCTATAAGACTATTCCTGACGACTTCAGTGATCACAACGGTGCCGCAGCTATTAGAATTTCCAAAGATGGTAAATTTATTTATATTTCTAATCGCGGTCACGATTCAATCGCTGTTTTCAAAGTCCTAAACGATGGAAAACTAGAATTAGTACAAAGAATTTCCGTCTTTGGATCATTCCCACGTGACTTTAACTGGGATAAGGACGAAAAATATCTTGTTGTAGCTAACCAAAATACTAATAATGCTACTTTATACCGTCGTAATTCCGAAACAGGTAACTTAACTCCTATCCAAAAAGATATTCCTGTACCAGAAGCTACACGTGTCTTATTCGAAGAAGATTAGTCTGATAATAGTTATCACAGATTATTAAACTCCCATTTTGCCATGATTTTCATGGCTTTTATTTTATCTTACTTAGAAAGCAAATATTTACATGCAAAATAATGCTACTGATAAACTATCACCATTAAAAAAGTTAACCGCTGAGCAAGAAGCATTGGTTAATCAAATTATTAACTTTACCAATCAGCACCTTAACAACAATTTTCCTGCCACTTTTACTATTTATGGTGACGCTGGAACTGGAAAAAGCGTAGTCCTTTCTGCACTTTTTGATCAAATACAAAAATTACGTCAAACTAAAAATAGCAATTTTTATCAAACTAATAATTATTTCTTAGTTAACCATCCAGAAATCCTTAAAGTCTATAAGCAAATTGCCGGTCCGCTTCCAGAATTATTAAAGAAGAATTTTCAAAGACCAACTAGCTTTATTAATCAGTTAGACAAAAAGCAAAAAGAAGCTGATATTGTCATTATTGATGAAGCACACTTACTTCTCTCAAAACCTGACCACTACAATAATTTCTATCATGATAATCAATTAGTTGAGATTATTAAACGAAGTAAGGTAGTTATTCTAGTTTTCGATCCCTATCAAGTATTAAAAATGA
Source organism: Lactobacillus gasseri ATCC 33323 = JCM 1131 (assembly GCF_000014425.1). Classification (NCBI taxonomy): domain Bacteria; kingdom Bacillati; phylum Bacillota; class Bacilli; order Lactobacillales; family Lactobacillaceae; genus Lactobacillus; species Lactobacillus gasseri. The sequence goes on from NC_008530.1 coordinate 1,348,019, forward strand.
AAACTCTTTGGACTAAAGAGCGACTAGAAAGAATTACGCATCTTTATCCACATAAAGAATATTACTTAAAGCATCAATTTCGAATGAATGCATCTTCAGATCTGATTGATTGGTTCAATTCTTTTACTGAAAATAAAATTATCAAGCCAATCCCAGATAATGCAACAAAGAATTATGACTTTCGGATTTTCAATGATGCGGAAGAAATGCGGAAAGAAATTGTTAAACGTAACAATGAAGTAGGCTTAAGTAGAATTCTTTCTACGTCTGGTTATCCTTCAACATTAGATGGTGGCAAGCACTATATTCAAGAAGGTAAATTTAAAATGCCATGGGATCAGTATAATTACACCTCAACACCTTGGGCAGAAATACCTGAAACGATTAATGAAGTAGGGTCAATATATACTTGCCAAGGTTTTGATCTAAACTATACAGGCATCATTATTGGACCGCCAATTAGTCAGATTCCTGGTCAAAATAAAATTCAAGTCAATTTAGACAAAATCACCGATATTGAAATGTTTAAAAAAAGAAAAGATTTAACTGATCCAATTGAAATTAAAAAACTAGAAGAAAGAATGGTACTTAATTCTTTAAATGTACTCTTTAAAAGAGGAATTATGGGAACTTATCTTTATGCACATGATCCTTTACTTAGAAAAACGCTAGTTTCGCTGTTTAAAAAATAGCAAAATAATAATAAAAATAGGCGCTGGTTTTTTACCCATCGCCTATTTTTTTAATTCTCATTTAAATAAATTGTTACAATCTTAAATCAGGTTTGCTTCTTCAAGCAATTCTTCAATCCATGTTCCCTTAATCTTCTTCATCCCTGCTTTAACGGCAAGCTTTTCAGGAAGTGGCATTTCTTGATCTGCCAGCTTCTTCTTATCAGCCATGTAGTACATTGCACGAAGTAATTCACGAATGTCATAAACAGAATCCCAAACTTCTGGTACTCCGCGATCTACATTAAGCAAGGTGTAAACTGACTCCATCGCAGTTCTAACTGAATATTCAGTAGTAAAGACAGTATCTCTAGTAGGACTTTCAGCAAAGTTACCAATAAAGGCTAAATTCTTTGAACCTTCTGGTACAACAGCTGGACGGTCGCCATCATGACGCGGCATGAAGTAACTAGTTATATAAGGCATATATACTGGAACAGTATTCATATTTTCTTCTGAAGAAAGTTCTTTAATTTCACTTTCTGGAACACCTAAATGATACAGCATTTCTTCAGCGATTTCTTGTCCGGTACAGTCAACAACCTTCTTTTTAATGTAATTTCCTTCAGTATCTGAATATAAAGCATAGATCCAAACGACGATTTCATTTGGTTTTTGCGTTGGGAAGTGTGGTTGACGGTGAATGGTAAAACTTAAGCCCCAGTTAGAATCAGTTACTGTGATAATACCACCAGTATTTACTTTGCCATCATATAAACTGCGTTTAGTCAATCTTTCAAAGTAAGGTGCTACTTTCTTATTTTTCAAGGTTGTAGTTGCAGAAACAAACCATGATCTCTCTGGCAAGTTTTCACTAAAGACATCAGGATGACCAAATGCTGGGTCTTGCTTAGCTAGATTCTCCCATAATCTCCATGAACCACCTTTAGCATGAGTAATTGGTGCTGGTGTAGTTTGGTTACCATAAGTTGAGCTTTCAGTAATTGAACCGTTAGTCACAAAGACAAGATCATTTTCAGTTAAGTCAATATCTTCTTGCTTACCATCTTTCTTCATGACAATCTTTTTAGCAACTTTTTCGTTTCCTTCATGATCAACTAGAACATTTTCTACTTGAACACCATACTCAAACTTAACGCCATGATCCTTTAAGTACTTAAGTAGTGGTTTTACCATTGAATCATATTGGTCATATTTGTTGAACTTTAAAGCTGTAAAGTCTGGTAAACCATCAATATGGTGAATAAACCGCATGCAGTAGCGTCTCATTTCTGCAAGAGAATGCCATTTTTCAAAAGCGAACATCGTTGACCAATAAGTCCAGAAATTAGACTTAAAGAATTCTGGAGAGAACCATTCTTCAATAGTCTTTCCTTGAATTTCAGATTCCGGTGTCAAAACTAATTTAACTATTTCACTAGCATGTGAACCTAGTTGATATAAACCATCAGTTGGCAATTCATTACCACGTTTATGAATTAACCGGCAATTTGATGAGTTAGGATCTTCTTTGTCGAGCCAATAATACTCATCTAAGTAGGATGCCCCTGGTATTCTCAACGAAGGAACAGAACGGTACATATCCCACATACATTCAAAGTGGTCTTCCATTTCACGACCACCACGAACTACAAAACCAGCATTGGGACGCTTAGTTCCGTCTAAAGAGCCTCCAGCAACATCTAATTCTTCTAAAATATGAATCTTGTCACCAGCCATTTTAGCATCTCTAACTAAGAAGAATGCTGTTGAAAGACCAGCTAATCCACTACCAATAATATAAGCAGATTTTTTGTCTACATCTGCTGGCTTTTTTGTGTCTGCAAAAGCTTCATAATTTCCCTTTGAATAATACATACAAGTGATCCTCTTTTCTATATTAGGATAGTATTAACACTTCTTATATTCAATTCTATGTAAAGCGGTTACAATAGTCAATGTATTTGACTATTATATTTATAATTTATTACTTATTAGGCTTTGCCACAAACATTTCATATCAACTGGTTCTGAAATAGTAATTTCCTGCTTAAGTTCAGAAAAAGGATCATCAAACTTAAGATAAAAACAATTCAAAGCTTGTCGCTTAAAATTATCTTTAATCCCATACAATGGATCACCATACAAGGGATGTCCAAGGTATTGCATGTGAACTCTAATTTGATGGGTTCGGCCAGTTAGTAACTGTAATTCAACTAAGCTCGCACCATTAACTTGCTCTAAAACACGGTATTTTGTAATTGAGCGTTGACCATTAGCTACTATTCCGCGTTTAACGCCAGCATCTAGTTTACCGATTGGCGCATCAATAGTCCCTGTTTCTTGCTCTTTACTAAAATTGCCATGCACAATTGCATGGTACTTCTTAATAAAACAATCCTTTCCCATCTCACTAAATCGAGCATGAGCAACTGCATTTTTTCCAACTAAAACTAATCCTGATGTATCACGATCAAGTCTTGTAATAACATGTGGCTTCAGATCTTTCTGCCCATTTTTTTGAAAATAATATATTAATCTGTTGACTACTGCATCATTATCTTCATAGCGAGATGGGATTGACAAAACGCCAGCTTCTTTATTTACGACTAAATAATCATGCTGTTCAAAAACAATATTAAGTTGATTAGTAGATGGTTTTAGCCATTGATTTTTCTTCTCTTCACCTAAGATAAAGATTACTTCATCCCCTGGATGTAAAAGATAGCTAGTATAACGGCGATGATGATTTACTAAAATCATTCCCCCATTATGCTGGCTATTAGTTAAAGCTCTTTTAGAAAAACCATTTCTTAACAAAAAACGCCCCAATTTTTGAGGTGTTTTATTTTCAAATTTTAATTTAAAATATTGCATGATTATTTATTCTTAGGTTGCCCAATAAAGGCATCTTCTACCCGATTCCAAAAGTGAGTATGTTGATATTTATCAAATCGAATAACATGTTGAGAAATCCGATACTCAATTTTCTTAATGTGCTTATGATTGAATTCATATCCATCATAGGTTACTACGTAGTGATCATCACTTTCTGGTTTAATAGTTATCCATTCATCTGGAGCAATAACTATTGGGGACGATAAGGTTCTGAATACACGGTTATTAATCGAGGCTATTTCAGTCATTTGCAGGGCTTTTAAACGGGGATGGATAACTGCGCCGCCTAATGATTTACTGTAAGCAGTAGACCCTGTAGGCGTTGAAACACATAAACCGTCTCCTTTAAAGCTTTCAAAGAATTGGTCTCTAATATAAACATCAGCCTTTAAAGTCTTAGAAACTCGTTTAATTGTTGCTTCATTTAAAGCAAGTAACTTTTTCTTTTCACCTGAGCCAGTAGTAATAATTAATTCTAGCAGCGGATAAGAAGCGGAAGATGGTTGTTTTTTAGTTAAATTATCAACCATCTTTCCAATTTCGAAATTACGCCAATCAGTATAAAAACCCAAGTGTCCCGTGTGTACACCAATAAACCTTATCTGATCAACTAAATTTTGATATTTGTGAAAGCCAGAAATTAAAGTTCCGTCTCCTCCAATTGTGATTACCACATCAGGATTTTCAGGATCAATTTCGATCTTTCTAGAATCAAGCAATTTTTCTAATGCCTTAACTACTGCCAAGGTTTCAACTTTTTCATTATAAACGAGTGCGACTTTCATTATTGTTCTTTTCCTTTAGATTTAGTAAAAATTCTCTGTGCTTCCTGCACTTCATCTTTGATTGATGACATTTCTTCATCTAACTTATAAGCAGCTTCGGCTGTTGATTTAAGTCGCTTAGAAATATCTTCTGGGTACTTCCCTTGATATTTATAATTTAATGTATGTTCTACCGTTGCCCAAAAATTCATTGCTAAGGTCCGAATTTGAATTTCGGCAATTATTTTTTTAGGTCCATCTGGTAAAAAAACAGAATATTCAATTACCATATGATAAGAACGGTATCCAGATGGCTTAGCATTTTGAATATAGTCCCTTTCTTCAATTACCTGCATATCTTGACGCTGGTGAATTAGATCAACTACTCGATAAATATCATCAACAAATTGACACATAATTCGGATGCCAGCTATATCTTGCATATCATTTTCAATGACATCAGGAGCAATAACTCGCCGCGTCATTTTTTCTTTAATTGAATCGACTGTTTTTACGCGTCCGACCACGAATTCAATCGGCGAATGCTCACCCTTGTTTAAAAAACTTTGTCTAAGTGATCGAAATTTAACTTTTAATTCAGATACAGCCTGTTGATAAGGCCATAAAAATAAATCCCAATCTTTCATGTATAAATCCTTTCCGTTTCAAACAAAATTATTCTACCATAGAGAGGGATAACATTAACTAGTGAAAGGATAAAATTATGAGTAAAAATTTAGAAATTGAATCAAAAACACTCCTAGATAAAGATACCTACGAAAAAATGCGTGACGCATTTACTGCTAAATCAGATTTTATTCAAAAAAACTACTACTTTGATACACCTGATTTTGACTTAAAAAACAGTGATGCTAGTTTAAGAATCAGAATTTTGGTTGATCATGCTGAACAAACTATTAAAGTTAAGGAAACCAATCCTAAAGAAAATAAATATAGTGAAAGAGTAGAAATTAATGATCTTCTATCAGTAGCTCAAGCCGAGCAAATGGCTCAAAGTGCCTACGAGGGTACTTTCTTCTTATTTGGTGGTGATGTTGGTAATTATTTACAAAAACATTATTCTAATAAAGCCATTCACTCCTTAAAACTAATTTCTTGGAGCCAAACACGTAGAATATTAGCTGCGGGACCAGAGAATTGTGAATTAACTCTTGATTTAACAGAATTTCCAGATGGTTATTATGACTTTGAATTAGAAATTGAAAACGATGATCCAGCAACTATAAAAAAGGTACTTGCTGAATTAGAAAAACAGTTTAATTTCAAAGCTGACAAGGAAAATACTAACCAAAGCAAAGTAAAACGTGCCTGGGAACATAAAAAATAAAACAAATTTTTTTCCATTTCGTTCATTTTCTGATACAGTATTCATGAACTTGGACGGAGGAAATAACAAAATGTTTGAAATATTTTTCTTTGTTAATCCGATTGGGATTAACTGTTATCAAAATGAACAGGAAATAATTGCTGCAGTCAGTGGTTATCAACAAAATATTTCTTACCACTTTATTCCCATGACTACTATGAACACAATTCGTAGCGATATCAGAGCAAGACATCTTTCATCAAGTAATATCGAAATTTTCAACACTTTTAGTCAAAGCGCTTATAACGCAACCAAAGATTATCACACTCTAAAATTAATAGCTGGCAACAAAAAAGCTAGACAATATATCATCAAATTGCAACATGCTATTAATGATATGGGCAAAGTTTATTCTACAGAGCTTGTTAATGAAATTTTGAGTTCTCTAGATGTTTCAATTAAGAACTTCAAGAAGAACCGAGAATCAAATTATATTAAGCTTTCAATGGATAAAGATTTAAAACTTGCCGATGACCTGAATGTTGTAACTACTCCAACTACGATTATTTTTAATTATGATAATGATCGTGGTGATTCAGGGATGATGATTGAAGGTTGTGCGAATCGCGAAGAAATTGAGTCCGCAATCACCGGGGATAGACAAACTAGTAGTGACAATAGTTTGCGCTTATTATAATTTAGTGGGCTAGTTGACTTTTGAGTCAGCTAGTTTTTTTTGCAGAAAAATTAATATTGGACTCTTTTCTTTAGGCTCCCGTAATTTTAAGAAGAGTTCATCTGGGATATCTGCCACAGAATAATGTAGTTGATATAATAGCGAAGCAATTTCTAATCCGAGTTTACTCTTTTGAGTAATTTGTTTTTGTAAATATACTTTTTGATCTTGAATATAACTCAGTTTATTTCTTCTAGTAGATGGAATGAAAGTAAACAAACTAGCTACTCCTTTTTCATCTAATGAAAAAGTTTTTATATCATAGCTTAGTTCTGAACTAAGTGCTGCCATTAAAATATTATATTTTAACGTAATTACACAACTAAATGGATTAATTTCCAAATAGTACCATTGCCATTTTGCACTATATCTTAGAAAGATTTTTTGAGAATGGTTAATTTTATTTTTTAAATAATGCCTTTTTCCAACAATCCAAATATCTTTAATCTGCAACTTTTTATATAAGGCATGACGATGGGCAAATTCTGCCTCACTTAACGGTGCGCATTGTACTTCAAAAGATAAGTTGTTTTCTACTAATATGTCTGCTCTTAATTGCTGATCTAAAAGCGGAACTTCAACATCTGCTCGAATTCCATTTGCTTTTAGTGCAGTACACAACAACTGCTTTGCCTGTAAATGCTCCTCCTTTTCTCCGGTTCCCCTTACCTGATAAAAATGTTTAAAAAATGGCTTTTTTTCTTCTGATAAGATCAAAATCATTCGATGCTTGCAAGATGGGCAAAGATAAGATTCTTGATTTAACTTTTTTAATCCTTTACTAACTTGTTCTGCTTCATTAATTGCTAAGACTAACTTTTGATTTAAAATAGCAGCATACATTTTATCGCCCATTATTATATACGCAAAAAGGAGATGATTTTTTTCATCTCCTTTATTTTTAATCAAAATATTGTCTTAGGTTTCCCAGAGCATCTTGTCTAATCAAGCACTTAGCATTTTTCTTTATTTTTTGGAATTGCTTTTCTGTCATTCCATTTCCATATTCATTAGCTATTACCCAAGTATCTTCTGGCTTCAGTTCAACATAATTGTCATCTAAGTAGGCTAAGTCTAAATAATATTCATGATGATATGTATATAGACTAGATGCTAAACCATCAACCTTTAATGCATCTGCTAGGGCAGCAACTAAATCAATACTATCAATCTTAAAGACTCTACGATTATCGCTAATTAGTTTATCTTGATCATTAATTTCTGTTTTACGATCATCATTATCTGATCCAGCCCCCAATCCCTTTAACAGGTCACGTAATTGATCATTGGGATTATCACTGACATCTTCATCACTGTCCGGTACTTTGGAAATAAGTAACTCTAATCCAGAACTACTTGGCATAACTTGAAAAGTAACTGGATCGCCTTTAGCAAAAGTATGATCTGTATCGACTTCACTTAAAATTTGATAGAAAAAATGTTGAATTTGACTTTTATTTCCTAATAAATCGAGCATTGTTATACCACGCTCTTTAAGTTCATCCGCATCCATTGTTACACGAATGGTATTCTCACTTATTCTATGTACTTCCACTTGTTATCACCTCGAAGTCTCTTGTCTTTAATACATTGTAACCTATTTTCTTGTTCATACAAAAACGCTAGCTTAAAAAGGCTAACGTTTTTACAATTTTTAATTAAAGATCAGCTGTCATTGCTTGGATTTCTTCAAGTTCCAAACGACGAACCTTTCGAGGAAGAAATCTTCTAATTTCATCTTCGTTATATCCTACTTGTAAACGTCTGTCATCCATAATGATTGGACGTCTTAATAAACTTGGATTTTTTTCAACAAGATCAATCAATTGATCAATTGATAAGTCATCTAAATTGATTTTTAAGTTTTGGAAAGTACGAGAACGAGTAGAAATTATTTCTTCCGTTCCATTCTCGGTCATACGCAAAACTTGCATGATTTCTTCTTTATTCAATGGATTAGCAAAAATATTTCTCTCCTTAAAAGAAATATCATGCTCTTTTAACCATGCTTTTGCCTTACGACATGAAGTACAACTTGGTGATGTATATAAATTTAACACTTAACTCCACACTCCTTTGCGTGTAGAAAAATAACTACCGTTTCACTTACAACTATCATTGTATCACAAATACTTGTTTTTTGTAAGTTGTAATTAGATTTCTTTTTATTAGCTTACAAGTATTACTTTATCAGTAAATAATGAAGTTTGTGTGAAGTTTTGACAGAAAAAAAGAGTACTTTCGTACTCTCTTTCTATTAGTCATTAATGTTAAGCTTCTTCATAGTTTCTTCAACTAGCTTCTTATTTTCATCAGCAGTTTCTGAAACAAAACAAGCTTTATTAGCTAATTCTTTAATATCTTCAGTATTGATCTTCTTCATCAAACTTCTGATACGTAAGATTGAAGTTGCACTCATTGAATATTCATCAAGTCCCATTGATAAAAGAATTGGGAACATAATGTCATCACCAGCAGCTTCACCACACATACCACACCAAATACCATTTTCATGAGCACCATCAATAGTATGCTTAATCAAACGTAAAACAGATGGGTTATATGGTTGGTAAAGATAAGAAACGTTATCATTACCACGATCGGCAGCCATAGTATATTGGATTAAATCGTTAGTTCCAATTGAGAAGAAATCAACTTCTTTAGCAAATTGGTCAGCTAACACTGCAGCAGCTGGAACTTCGATCATCATACCAACTTGTAAGTCGTCACCGACCTTAACGCCTTCTTTAACAAGCTTATCTTTTTCTTCAGCTAAGATTTGCTTTGCTTCACGTAATTCTGCCAAAGTACCAATCATTGGGAACATAATTCCTAATGGACCATATGCAGATGCACGAAGTAAAGCTCTTAATTGAGTTCTAAAGATATCCTTGTATTGCATTGAAAGACGAATAGCACGAACACCTAGGAATGGGTTCATTTCTTCTGGAAGATCCCAGTAATCTAAGTGCTTGTCACCACCGATATCACAAGTTCTAATGATAGTTTGCTTACCATCCATATCTTCGATAACTTCTTTATAAGCATCGAATTGAGCTTCTTCAGATGGGAAGTCTTTTGAATTCATGTATAAGAATTCAGTTCTGTACAAACCAATTGCTTCAGCACCGTTTTCTTTTACACCCTTCATGTCATTAGGAGTACCAATGTTAGCAGCAATGATGAACTTCTTACCGTCTGCAGTTACAGAAGGTTCATTCTTTAACTTCTTCCATTCTTCTTTTTGCTTAGCAAAGGCTTCACCCTTTTTGGTGTATTCTTCAACTTGAGCATCAGTTGGGTTAACAATAGCATCACCGTCTAAACCGTCAGCAATAAGCATATCGCCATCTTTAACGTCTTTAGTAATGCTTTCAGTACCCACAACAGCTGGAATTTCTAATGAACGAGCCATGATTGCTGAGTGAGCAGTTCTACCACCAATATCAGTTACAAATCCCTTAACATACTTTTTGTTAAGTTGAGCTGTATCACTTGGTGTCAAATCATAAGCCACCACAACAACTTCATGGTCAATAGCTGCAGGATCTGGTAATTTCTTACCAAGAAGGTGTGCCATAATACGCTTTGAAACATCACGTACGTCAGCTGCACGTTCTTGCATATATGCATTATCAGTCATGCCTTCAAAGATGGTAATAAACTTTTGAGCAGTTTCATCTAATGCAGCTTCAGCATTAACTTTTTGATCTTTGATTTCTGTTTCAATGGCACCAGTAAATTCTGGGTCACTTAAGAAGAGAAGGTGAGCATCAAAAACTTGAGCTTCTTCTGCTCCTAAACTTTCCTTAGCCTTATCACGAACTTTTTCTAATTCTTTAGTTGATTCTTCAACAACTTTTTTAAAACGAGCTACTTCAGCATCAACATCGCTAACTGATGTTTTAGAAAACGAAAGGTCAGGTTCTACCAAAAGGTAGGCTGGTGCAACTGCAATACCATCACTGGCAGCAATTCCCTTTAAAGTTTTCGACATTATTCAGCTAAACCTTCCTTTTTCATAGTGTCAGCAATAGCTTCGATTGCTTCTTTAGCATCGTCACCATCAGCAGTAATAGTTACGTCTGCACCTTGGCCAACACCTAAAGACATAACACCCATGATTGACTTCAAGTTTACTGATTTACCATTGTATTCCAAGTTAATATCTGAGTTAAACTTAGATGCAGCTTGTACCAACAAAGTAGCTGGACGTGCATGAATACCAGTTTCAGCAACAATATGAAATTCGCGTTTTTCCATTTTAAATTATCTCCTTTAAAATCAAAAATAATCGGGAGTTTTATACCCACTCGTTTATTAGGTTATCATGTTTTTAACATGAAAACAATACAAATGTAAATGTTTACATTATAAGTTGCTTAATTTTCATTATCAGATAAGGTATAAATTATATCCCCACCACGCTGAGCAATTCCAGTTATACTTTGCCTTTTACCATAGCTTCTAAGTGCTAATTGAAATTGAAAAGCATCTTTAGGACTTACTCTATATTCTTTTAATTCGCCACTCACGATCTGATCTAGTATTTTTTTATAATCCATATCTTATGAATCTCACTCCTTAAATTTTACTAGCTTAGTAAGAAATTAATTCTTTTCCTATTGTAGCAATTATTTAGCAAAAATCTAATCTAACTACTTGCAATTAGTAAGTATCCGTACTATGATATTAGCAAGTTAGCACTTAAACATCAAGAGTGCTAAAATAAAAATATAGCCTGTATATTATAAGAAAGGCGGAAATATTAATGCTATGCGATAACTGTCATGAACGTCCTGCCTCAATTCATCTTTATACAAATGTTAATGGGCAAGATCGTGAAATATCATTATGCCAACAATGTTATCAAGAATTAAAAAATCAACAAGGACAAATTAATAATATGAATAATAACAATGCTTTTTTTGGTGATTTTGATGATTTATTAAACGCCTTAAATAATAGTAATAATGAGCAAAATAATTCTCAAGACCGTGATCCCCGAATGAGAATGGGCGGTGGACGTCGCGGTGGCAATAATGGTGGTCAAAAATCACTATTAGACCAATACGGAACTGATTTAACTAATCTAGCAAAAAAAGGAAAGATTGATCCAGTTATTGGACGTGATAAGGAAATTGCTAGAGTCATTGAGATCTTAAACAGACGCACCAAAAACAATCCAGTTCTTATTGGAGAAGCCGGTGTTGGTAAAACGGCTGTTGTTGAAGGTTTAGCACAACAAATTGTTGACGGATCTGTTCCTGCTAAGCTACAAAATAAACGTATTATTTCACTAAATATGGTTTCGATGGTTCAAGGCACTGGTATTCGTGGTCAATTTGAACAAAGAATGCAACAGCTAATCAAAGAACTTGAACAAAATGACAACATCATTCTATTTATCGATGAAATTCATGAATTAGTTGGTACAGGTAATGCTGAAGGTGGTATGGATGCTGGCAACATTATTAAACCAGCATTAGCTCGTGGAGACTTCCAACTAATCGGTGCAACTACCATTAAAGAATATCGAAATATTGAAAAAGATTCTGCTTTAGCACGTAGATTTCAACCAGTTGAGGTTAAAGAACCAACTACTGAAGAAACAGTTAAAATTCTCCAAGGTATTCGTAAACGCTACGAAGATTATCACCATGTTCACTATACTGATGAAGCAATTCAAGCTGCCGTCGCCCTTTCCTCTCGTTATATTCAAGATCGCTTCTTACCTGATAAAGCCATCGATCTTTTAGATGAAGCTGGTTCAAGAATGAACCTTACTATTCCATATGTCGATAGTGAAAAAATTAAGGAAAGACTAGATGCAGCTGAAAATTTAAAGCAAGAAGCTTTGAAGAATGAAGACTATGAAAAAGCAGCTTACTATCGTGATCAAATTGAAAAATATGAAAAATTAAAAGATCAAAAAGTAGATCCAGATCAAACACCTAAAATTACTGAAAAGATCATGAATAAGATTGTTGAAGAAAAAACTAATATTCCTGTTGGCGACTTACAAAAACAAGAAGAAACTCAATTAAAGAACTTATCCACTGATCTTAAAAATAATGTAATTGGTCAAAATAAGGCTGTTGAAACTGTTGCTCGCGCAATTCGCCGTAACCGAGTTGGTTTCAACAAATCTGGTCGTCCAATTGGTTCATTCCTATTTGTAGGACCAACTGGTGTTGGTAAAACAGAATTAGCTAAGCAACTAGCTAAGCAAATCTTTGGTACTGAAGATGCGATGATTCGTTTTGACATGAGTGAATATATGGAACAATATTCAGTCTCTAAGTTAATTGGTTCTGCTCCAGGTTATGTAGGATATGAAGAAGCAGGTCAATTGACAGAAAGAGTACGTCATAATCCTTATAGCTTAATCTTATTTGATGAAATCGAAAAAGCTCATCCAGATGTACTTCACCTCTTCTTACAAATTCTTGATGATGGTCGTTTAACTGATTCACAAGGTCGTACAGTTTCATTTAAAGACACAATTATTATTATGACTTCTAATGCTGGTCAAGGAATTAAAGAGGCGAACGTTGGCTTTGCTGCTGAAAACAGTCATCAAGAACAATTTAAGAATGCTCTTGGTCAATATTTCAAGCCTGAATTCTTAAATAGATTAGATGATATTGTCGAATTTAATTCACTTGATAAGAAAGACTTAATTAAGATTGTCGACTTAATGCTTGCTAATACTAACAATATGGTCAAAGATCAAGGTCTTCATATTGAAGTCACTCCAGAAGCAAAGGAACTACTTGTAGAAAAAGGTTATGATCCATCTATGGGCGCTCGTCCACTTCGTCGTACAATTCAAGAAGAAATCGAGGACAAAGTTGCAGATTACAAGTTAGACAATCCAGCTGCTAAAGACTTAAAAGCTGATGTAGTAGATAACGCGATTGTAATCAGCGAAAATTAAGTATTCAAATACTAAAGAGAGCCACATAAATGTGACTCTTTTTTTATTTATTTTTATAAATCTTCTAAAAAAGGTTATACTTAAGTTGGGATTTTAAAGACACATTTATATATCGAGGTTATAAATATGATGCATTTAATTGATGTTACAAATAGCTACCGTGATTTAGTTCAAAGACAGCTAGCAGCTACAAATAGTCAATTCGTAAAAGTTTACTCTTTAGGTAATACTACAGTAGTATACAGCGAAACCGCTGATAAAATTGAAATCGTAATGGAAAATCATAAACGTCCTATCAGACAAGACGAAGTAGAGTTTGTTATTAAGCGTTTAATTCATGAAGATCGAATTTACGATATAACAGTTGATAAGAGTAGAAAGATTATTTCTATTACTTGTGATCGATAAAATTGCATTTAAAAAGCCGTGGAAAATTCCATGGCTTTTTATTTTTGACTCAATTACAATCTTGAAGTTAATTCAACATCTGGATATTTGTCTTTGAACCATCTTTCTGCAAAAGCATTTTCAAATAAAAATAGTGGCTCACCATCTCTATCTTTTACTAACAAATTACGAGAAGATGACATCTTTGGATCTAACTGATCTGGATTAATCCAGCGCGCTACACGGTTACCTAAAGTATGAAGCTCTACTTCTGAATTATATTCGTTCTTCATTCTAAAAGAAAAGACTTCAAACTGTAATTGACCAACTGCACCCAGGATATAATCATCAGTTGAATAACCACGATAAAGCTGAATTGCACCTTCTTGAACTAATTGGTTCATCCCTTTATGGAACGACTTTTGCTTCATAACATTTTTAGCAGTTACACGCATGAAAATTTCTGGTGTAAATTGCGGTAAAGCTGGATAAACAATTTTCTTCTTACCGGCGTAAATTGAGTCTCCAATTTGGAAGTTTCCTGTATCATATAGACCAACTATATCGCCAGCAACCGCATCAGAAACTTGAACTCGTTCACTAGACATAAATTCAGTTGCATTATTTAATCTGACTGGCTTTCCAGTTCTAGCTAGAGTTACGTCAATCCCCTTTTTAAATTCACCGCTACCGATTCTTACAAATGCAATTCGATCACGATGGTTAGGATTCATATTAGCCTGAATCTTAAATACAAAACCAGAGAATTCAGGATCGTCTGCAGCTAATTTTTCATCACCATTAACAATATGTTCTTGAGGAGCTGGCGCTAAATTAACAAAACTATCTAAGAAAGTCTCAACACCAAAATTAGTTAAAGCTGAACCAAAGAAGACGGGAGTTTGATCTCCTTTTAAGATTTTTTCTTTATCAAAAGTATTTCCGGCTTCTTTCAACAAGTCAATATCATCTAGAGTTGATTGATACAAGCTATCTTGCGCTAAAGGTTCATCTTCTGCCAATTTTCCATTTTTATCCAGCGGTAAATAGCGGTCATCATCATCTTTTCGATAAAGTTCAACACGATTATTTGCAATATCGTATAATCCCTTTAATTGCTTCCCCATACCGATTGGCCAGTTCATGGCTACGCCTTCAATACCAAGTAAATCTTCTAATTCAGCAATTAAATCTAGCGGTTCACGTCCGTCACGATCAAGCTTGTTCATAAAGGTAAAGATAGGAATGCCACGCTTCTTTACAACCTTAAATAATTTTTTGGTTTGAGGTTCGATACCTTTAGCAGAGTCAATAACCATTACCGCAGCATCAACTGCCATTAAAGTCCGGTAAGTATCTTCGGAGAAATCTTGGTGTCCTGGCGTATCAAGAATGTTGATTCTCTTACCCTGATATTCAAATTGCATTACTGAACTAGTAACTGAAATACCACGCTTTTTTTCAATTGCCATCCAGTCACTAGTTGCATAATGTCCACTTTTACGTGCTTTAACTGTACCTGCACTTCTAATCACTCCACCAAAAAGAAGCATTTGCTCAGTAATTGTTGTCTTACCCGCATCAGGGTGAGAAATAATTGCAAACGTGCGTCTTTTTTTCACTTCATCAGTTAACTTTGTCATTAATCTTTAGCTTCTTCCTTTTCTTGTTTTTCTGGAATTGTAAGTAACAGCGTTAATAAACGCGACCCCTTCATTCGTCTAGTCGTTAAAATCATTCCATTATCAAGTTTGACGCTTAGTTTTTCTCCTTTAGCCGGAATCATTCCTAATTTAGTGATTACGTAACCAGCAACCGTATCCACATCTTCCATTGCTAAATCAGTTCCAAATTCTTCATTAAAATCAGCTAAAGGCATCTTCCCATAAATTACATATTCTCTTGGCCCAATTTTTGAAAATAGGACCTCAGCCTTATCAACCTCATCATCAATGTCGCCAACAATCTCTTCAATTAAATCTTCAATTGTTGTCAGTCCTACAACACCACCATATTCATCAGTTAAAATTGCAAGCTGTCTTTGAGTTTGCTGCATTTCAACTAATAATTCACCTAATTCAATTGTTTCAGGTGCAAATAAAGGCTTAAACATTACCTGATCGTAATCTAACTTATCAAAGCCAATCTTATGGGCTTTCCGTAAAACCGTCCTAATATGAATAACACCAACAATCTTATCCTTATCACCATCATAGACAGGTACTCTTGAATAAGGTTCTTTCAAGATTTGATCTAAGTTTTCTTGAAAATTATCATTGATATCGACCATAAAGGCATCTGTTCTAGGAACCATTACTTCTCGAGCCATTTTTTCTTCAAACTCAAGAATACCCTCCATCATTGAAAACTCACGATCACTAATCTCTTTTTGCTCATGTAATTTATTTAAAATTTTATTTAGCTTACGTTGGCCATCAATATCTTCATCGCCGCGAAATTTAGCTCTTAATTTGCTAAATATATCACCCGCACCGGGATCACTACTCATCTTAATTTCTCTCTTTCTATTACTGCCTTAATCCCACTTTAATCATAATTATCGGTAATTATATCATATGGTAATCTATGATAAAATAAGGAACAAGAAATGGGGTCTTATAGATGAAAAAACAAAATATCTACTTGGTATTTACATTCTTATTATTAATTCCGTATCTTTGCAGTTTAACTTTAATCGGCATCTGCTACAATGCTTTAGTTAGACACTCTAGCGATCTTTTTCGAAGCTTTATTGGCGCCTTGGTTGGAACAATTATCATGTTTGCTATTAAGGCAACCATTCAGAGACCACTTGATTTAGTCTCTGCTAAAGTACCAGATAACTTCTTTAAACAAATTCTACGTTTTTACAGTATTCGCAGACGTAAACTTTTCTTAGTTGGTAACTGCTTAGTTGATTTCGTGCTTTGCTGGCTTGCGATGGATCTCGTGAGAAGATGCTTCTCATTATCCTTCATTATTGGAAACTCGGTTGGCATTGTCTTATTAATCATGCTGATTTCAACATGTATTGGTGCTTATATCGAATATGACAACCTATCTATTGACCCCAAACAGAAGTAATTATTATTTAGCATTATCTTCAGAACTGGCATCCAGATATAAAATCTGTGCCAGTTCTTTTGTTTCTAAGTTCAACTTCGCTAAAACATACGGTTTTTCACTGTCTCCCAGATTTTCATACATTGTAATACCATCTTTTGATAATTTATCTAAAAAAGTTGGAATTACAAAATTTAAAGGTTGACTAAAGAAAGCTAAATTACTATTAGGAGTATCAATTTCCGCAATTTCTGAAGTAGGCAGTTCAAATTTATTTAATCCAGCAACAGGCATTTGTTTATCATCAGCTAAAACACCATACCAAAACATAAAGTTCTCCGGTCCAAATACCACCAAACTGGCACGCTCATTCTCATAGCCATTATCTTCAATAAACTTTTGAAAAATTGGATCATTTTCCATTTCTTGAATAGCTGCTGTATAAGTTTTATTTTCATCAATTTGGTTTGGCATAAAAACCTTACCAATAAAATTATGTGCCGAGTATTTTTCTTTCTTCATTTTCTCTCCCCTTAAAAAAACTACGATCTAAATCAGGGCGTAATTGGTTATATCTTTCATACCAAATTTGCGCGAATTTTTTGGCAAATGGACCCTTCTTTTGATCAATCCAATCTAACAATTCAAAACTAGCACTACGCAAAATACTATCAATCTCTTCGCTGTAATGCCAGCGTTTTTTGTTCATTGCATACTCGTCCGCATCTAGTAATCTAGTCTCCCCATCAGGAAACACCTTAATATCTAAATCATAGTCAATATATTTCAGCGCTTCTCGATCTAATATAAAAGGACTGGCTAAATTAGCATAATATGCGACTCCATCAGGTCTGAGCATTGCAATCACATTAAACCAAAGTTTACGATGAAAATAAACAATTGCTGGTTCACGGCTAATCCATTTTCTACCGTCTTCTTCTGTAATCAAAGTTCGATCATTAACGCCGATAATAATATTCTGCTCTGTTTTAACCACCATAGTGTCACGCCAATTTCGATGTAACGTGCCATTATGCTTATAACTTTGTATTGCGATATAATCGCCTTCACGAGGCATTTCCATAATGTGCGCCTCCTCACTAAACATTATACCAGCAAATTAATATTCATCTATTTCTTCTAAATCTACTATTTCACCATTTAAGAAACTATCAATTTCACCACTTGAAAAGCCGTGTTGAAACAAGTATCTTTTAACTTTCTGCTTTCTTTTAAAATCTTCGTCTTTGCGGTAGCGACGCCAAGCCTTGCTTCCTTGCTTTTTTAAAGCTTCTATTTGTTCATCTTCATCCTTCTCTAAATCTAATTTTTCAAGAACTAGTTCACTTAGCTCTTGATCAAATCCATGAGCTCTCAGTTTAGTCCACGCCTTTTGCTTAATCTCCTTATATGAAAGTTTACCCGCTTGATGAATAAGCGAATGTACTACGCGAAGCCCTGCATCGACCCATTCTTCATCTTCAATCTCATAAAGTGCTTCTTGAATAATATCAGCTGCAAGACCTTTTTGCTTTAATTTTCTATCAACAGTTCTTGGTCCATCTTTTCCAACTCGAAGATTATTTTTAATAAACAAACGAGCGAAATTATTATCATTTAAATAATTCAACTCAATCAAATTCTGAACGGCAGCTTGACTAGCATCCTGACTAATTTCGTGTTTATTTAAATACTCTAAAACTTCATACACACTACGTGGTTGATAGCTTAAATAAGACATCGCTAGCTGAATAGCATGACTATCTGCTTCAGCCTTTTTAATTTCTTCAATGTCTTCATTGCTTAACTCGGTTCCCTTTAGAAGTCTCCTCTCAGCTAGAGTTCTTTCACTTACGCTAAAAGCATACTCATTGTCTATAAAAATGTTATAGCGTCCCTTACGCTTCTGCGTACTTATCTTAGTTATAATTGGCATTATCGCACCTTCTTCATTTTTTGGTTTCTTTTCTATATTATAATAAATTAAATACTTGTATCACTTGAACATAACGCTTATGCTTATTGTGACACTTTTTTCATGAATCAATCGAAATGAGGGCCTTATTTTGACAAAATTTACTAAAAATAAATCAGAAAAAGATATTATCATCACTATTAAACGGCTAGGTATTAATGGTGAAGGGATCGGGTACTATAAAAAGAAAATTATTTTTATTCCTGGTGCTCTTCCAGGTGAGGTTGTTGTTGCAAAGATCATTGATAGGCACCCACATTATTTAGAGGGTGAGTTAGTTCGAATTAAGGAAAAGTCCCCAGATAGAGTGGCTTTTCCGAAGGGAGTCGATCCTGCAGTTGGCGGCTTAGAGCTTGCCCATCTTTCTTATCCAAAACAACTTGAGTTTAAGCAACATCTAATTCTAGAATCTCTCAGAAAATATCATCCAAGAGACTACATTAAATACAAAGTTAAAAAAACTATTCCGGCACCAAATGACTGGCACTATCGCAATAAAGCTCAATACCAAATTGAATTTAATAAAGGAAAGAGTAAACTCGGCCTGTATGCTCCTAACTCACGTCGTTTAATTGATCTTCCTGAGATGCCAACCCAAACAAAAGAAACGCAAAAAACAGAGCGTGAAATTAAAAAGCTAATTGATAAACTTCATATTCGGATTGCTGACTTTAGACGTCATAATGATGGTATTAAAACCATTGTAGTTCGTCAAAGCCAAGCTACTGGGGAAATCCAAGTAACTTTAATTACAATTGGCAAAAAAATTAGAGACCTTAAGTTATTAGCTAGCCAAATTATGAAACTTCCCAATGTAGTTTCTGTCTTTCAAAACGAAACTCAATGGCAAAACCCTCAAGTTTGGGGCAACAAAACAATTAAATTACTTGGAAAATCACATATTATCGAAGAAATGTTAGGTAAGAAATTTAAACTCTCACCCCGTGCATTTTTCCAGTTAAATCCAGAACAAACTAGCACACTCTATTCAGAAGCACTTAAATACTTAGATTTAACTCCAGATCAAACTTTAATTGATGCTTATGCTGGTGTTGGTACTCTAGGAATCCTAGCTAGTGATCAAGTTCGACAAGTCATTGGAATTGAATCTATTCCTGAAGCTGTAATTGATGCCCAAGAGAACTGTCACTTGAATCATGTGAGAAATGCAGAATATATTCAAGGAAATGTTGAAAAATTACTTCCTGAATTGAAAAATCAAGGTGTCCCAATTGATGCTTTAATCGTCGATCCTCCACGAACAGGATTAAGCAAAAAGTTAATTAAGACTCTCCTTGAAGTAAAACCTGAAACCTTCGTTTACGTTTCTTGTAACCCAGCTACACTTGCAAAAGATTTAGTTCTTTTAAGTGAAGCTTATGACGTTCGCGTTATTCAACCAGTTGATATGATGCCTCAAACTCCGCGCTGGGAAGGCGTTACAAAATTAGTTTTAAGGAAAAATAAATATGTAAAATAATATTAATCTAATTTTTAGCAGTCCGACTGACTGCTTTTTTTGCTTATAAAAAAGGTTGTAGACTGCCTGGTCTACAACCTTTTTTCAAGTGGATGAGGTAAATACTATCTAGCGCCATAACATCAGTATCTGGGTTCAATATTATGACTTGATCAACATCACTTGTTTGCATCTGTATTGAATAACGACTATTTGATCTTACTAAGAGAATCTTGTCTTTAAAACACTACAATCTGGAGATAAAAACTTTTTACAATATTATTCTACCTCTCCACATATCTTATTATAGCAACTATGTAAGCGAATACAAGCTATTTAACTCTATATTGACGAATATCGTCACAAATTCCAGCAAAATAGTATCTGCCTTTTTTTTCATCGCTAGTAAGTTCAACATTATTTTGAGGATCTACTAAACTTGCTGAAAAGATTTTCTCATATTCAGGAACACTTAACTTTCTTCTTTTATCTAATAGTGCCTCGTCAGCCGCCTTATCAAGCTCATTCTCATATCCTTCAACCACATTTGCTGAATAAAATTCGGCCATAGCCCCTGAGCCATAAGAAAATAATCCAATTAAATCGCCAGCCTTTAAGCCACCATTCTCAAGTAAACTAAGTAAACTTAAGTATAAGGATCCAGTATAAATATTACCGACATTGGCATTTAATTCTTTAGACGCAGTAAAACTATCCATTAAACGAGCATTTGTTTCTTCATCTACTCCCTCAATAGCTAAACGATTAGCCTTCAACCCCATCTTAGTAAAAGGCAAATGATATGCAATAGCAGCAAAGTCTTTTGTCTCAAGTCCTTTTTGTCTCTTATAATCAGAAAAAGTATGTTTAAAAAAGTCCAAATAAACTTGAGTTGAATATTTTCCATCAACTTTAGCAGTTTTTGAATAGTTGGGGCGCCAAAAATCATTAATATCTTCACTATAGGCGCTATGACCTTCATTAAGCTCTAGAATTCTTGGATTGCTAGAAACTAATAAACTAACACTTCCTGCTCCTTGAGTAACTTCACCAGCCGTATTGATCCCATAGCGAGCAATATCACTACCGATAACAATTGCAGTTTGATCAGGATGAAGTCGTACAAAGTCTTGAGCAATCATTAATCCTGCTGTTAACCCAAAGCAAGCTTCTTTAACTTCAAAAGCCCTAACAGCTGGATCAAGTTTTAAAGCTGATTTTACAAATAAAGAACCTGATTTAGATTGGTCAACACTGCTTTCAGTACCAAAAATTAAAAGACCTACCTTTGATTGGTCAATTTTATCTATATACCGTAGTGTTGCATTAATTCCCATTGAAACTGCATCTTGAGTTGGATCAGCCACGCTCATCTTTTTTTGACCAATTCCAATTAAAAATTTATTTGGATCTTGGTTTCGTGCATGAGCCAAATCTACCATGTCTACATACTTATTTGGAGTAAAATATCCGATTTGATCAATTCCAACCTTCATTTAATTCTTTTCCTTTCTTATTTCATTTAAAAATCTTACGGCGGCTTCTTGAGTGTATTGTCTACTTTCTTGTAGCTTTTCTAAAACTTTTGCTTTTTCACCTTCATTAGCCCTCAAAGTAGCTACTAAGTTTCTTGCCTGTAATTTCATATGCCCAGCCTGAATTCCCTTAGTAGAAATTGCTAACAATGCTGAAAAATTATTGGCTAAACCAGTTGCAGCAATAATCTCAGCCAGCTGCTTAGCAGACACCTTACCTAGTAAACTAAAACTCTGCTGAATATCTTTACGAGCCTTAATGGAGCCACCCACTACGCCAATTGCTAAAGGAATCGTTACTGTTCCAATTAGTCTATTATTTTTGATTTTCCACTTACTAAGTGAAGTATAGCTACCACCTTTATTTGCCCATACAGCAGTTGCTGCTTCTACTCCTCGGTAATCATTACCTGTTGCTACTAAGACACTATCAACACCATTCATTATTCCTTTATTGTTCGTTACAGCTCGATAAATATCCATTTGACCAATTTCACTAAGTAAAGCTATTTTTTTAGCTACTTTTGGTCCGCCAACGCTATTGACCTCCAAACTTACTTTAGCTGTAGTTAATTGGGTCGGATAATTAGACAAAATCGCATACATAGTTTGTTCAACATTTGTCTGTTTCTCTAACCTATTTCCTAAAAATTCTAAAATGGCATTCGTTTTATTTGCTCCCATTGCTTCTGCGGGATCAACTAATACCTTAAGAAAAACTAAATTATCTTTTCTAGAAGCTTCAATTTTTCGGACACCGCCACCATGCTTAACCAAGCTAGCAAATTTTCGGTTAGCTAGGTCAATTAACTTCGGAAATTCTTTAGTAAATTCAACCAAATCAAAATTCTGAGCCACTTCTAAAACGATTTGTCCGTAGATACCATTTCTAATGCTAACTGCTTCTACTCCACCATTTTGATTAAAAATTTTACTTGCATGATTAGCTGCTGCAACAACTGATGGCTCTTCCACTGCCATTGGTACACAGTAACTTTTTTCATTAACAATTAACTTCGGTAAAATTCCCAAAGGAAGGCGAATTTGACCAATTACATTTTCACTAAGTGTATTCAATCTTGTTAAAGTATCAGAATCTATGTTGCTTAATTCGATCCCTTTTTCCTCAAGAAAGTTTCTTCTCTCTTCCGGCAACCACTGATAAAATTTCTTTTTAGATAATTCTTCTGGTTTCATATGCAATTCCTTGACCGCCACCAATACATAAAGAAACAATTGCTCTTCGACCATTGATCTTACGCAAACTATTTACTGCACTTATTACTAAACGCGTACCTGTCGCACCTAACGGATGGCCTAAACTGATTGCCCCGCCAGCAATATTTAGTTTTTCTTTTGGAATGTCCAAATCACGAGCTACTGCATAAGCTTGCGCCGCAAATGCTTCATTAATTTCGACTAAATCATAATCATCAATTGTACTGTTGGTTTCTTTTAGCAATTTTTCAATTGCAAAATATGGTGCATACCCCATATAAGCAGGATCACAGCCAATTTCCGCATAAGCACCTAAATAAGCTAATGGCGTTAAGTCCAAATCATCTAACTTTTGTTGGTTGGCAAGAAGTACCATGCTTGCTCCGTCAGTTAATGGGGATGAGTTTCCGGCTGTAACACGGCCATTTTCTTTAAATACAGGTTTGAGTTGTCCCAAAGCATCTAAACTAGTATCTGGTCGAATTGTCTCATCATGGTCAAGAACTTTCTCGTTTAACTTAACAGGGGTATACTCCTCTTCAAACCAATTATTCTCTTGAGCAGCATAAGCCTTAGCATGAGAATCACGAGCAAATTCGTCCATATCTTGACGAGTAACTTGGTATTTATCAGCAACGTTTTCAGCAGTAATTCCCATTGGTTTTTCAGAATAGGCATCCCCAATTCCATCTATCATTAAACTATCTCGATATACTGGATTTTCATCATGCTTATTACTCTTATTAAGTAAAAGAGGAGCATTTGTCATACTTTCAGCTCCACCAACGACAGCAATTTCAGAATCACCAAGTAACATTTGCCCTTGTGCCAACCGTAAAGCTTTTAAACTAGACCCACAAACATCATCAACACTTGTAGCAACAACAGATTCAGGTAATCCTGATTTTAAAGCAATTTGACGTGCAACATTTTGGCCTAAACCAGCACTTAAAACATTTCCAATTAAGATATTATCGATTTTATCTTGCGCTACAATATTCTTTTTCAATAAGCCTTTCAGTGCTAAGACACCCAAATCGACAGCATTTTCATCCTTATAAAATCCGCGATATTTGCCAAAAGGAATTCGATTCATTCCCACAATATAAACATCTTGTAACACGCTTCCACCTCTTAGTAAAAATTATTACAATACCTATGATAGCTCACAAATCTAAGCAGAAACAAAAAGCGCTATATTTTTAATTAATTCTAAAAAAAGACTGCTAATCAATCTTAGCAATCTTCTACAAATATCTATTTAAAAAATCTTTGACTTTTTTCTGATACTGAGCAGGCCTGGTTGCAAATGATTTTGCATGTTTAGCACCTGGTACAACCCATAGTTCTTTTTTACCTTTAGCTGCTTGGTAATTCTTATATACCATTTGGGTTGGAACAAAGGTATCTTTTTCTCCATGAATAAAGAATATTGGTCGCCTATTTTTTGCAACTTGTTTGATACTACTACCATCCCCTAAAAAGTATCCAGCTCTCAGTCTAGTAATTCCGCTTAACACTTCGACTAATGGAAAACGTGGAAAGGCTGGTAAATGGTACAAGTCCACCGCTTCATGTTCAACCTCGTCTTTAACATTAGTATAACCACAATCTTCAATATAGGCTTTGACTTGTTTGGGCATTGCCAGTCCACTTGCCATCATGGTTGTTGCTCCTCCCATACTGACACCGAAGATGACGATTTTACTGTCAGAGCCATTTTTTTGAATAACTTCTTTAGCCCATTTTTTAATGTCTACTTTTTCACGCCAGCCATATCCAATATAGTTTCCTTCACTTTGTCCATGCCCACGAGCATCAGGTAACAAAGTATTATAGCCCAGCTTATGAAACATGGCTGCATAAGATCCCATTGTGTCTTTATTATTCATAAAGCCATGTAAAATAATTACCGTCTTTTTAGAATTTGCTACCGGAATATAATTTGCATCTAGCTTTAAATTATCATCAGCTGATTTCATTACCCATTTTTGTTTATGAGCATTTTGATACCATTTTTTCTCCTTGTAAAGCGGATCAGTCTTTACTAACTTTGTATCATTATTAATAAACGACTTATGACCTGGAACAACAGCAACCTGATAAAAATATAGACCTGCAATTATAAAAATACTACAAACTGCTAAAATAGAGATAATAATAATTTTTATTTTCTTACTTTTTATCTTCATTGGGAGACCTCTGTTTCAAAAATATAATCTATATTATCTCTAGTAAATATAGAAATCAAGAGTTGGTGAAATATTATGTATCTAGATGATCTTTTAACTATAATTTCTGATCTTCATCCAAGCTTGGAGTTTTTTTATCAAACCAGTAAATCTGGTCCCTCATACCCTATCAGTAAAATTCAAGTCGAAGGCGATCAATGTTTATTATTTACCGGAAAAAAGGCCAAAACAATTGCCCAAATCATGCAACTGCTCGGTAAATTGAAGTCTGCTCATATTCCCGTATATGTTTATTTAAATAATTCAAATAAAAAAGCCAAAGTTTTTGGTGTGCAAATTAATTTAGAAAAGGGACAAGCATATACACTATAAGGCTATGAAAAAAGAATGAGGCCACCATGACCTCATTCTTTTAATTTTTATCCAGATATTTATTTAAGACCTGCAATACACCATTATCGTTATTGCTAGGAGCAAGATATCTGGCATGTTCTTTCGCAATTTCCATGCCATTTTCCATCGCATAACTATACTTAGCAAAATCAAGCATTGCAATATCATTACCACTATCACCAAAAGCAATCAAATCTTCACTGGTCAAATTAAAACGAGCAAGCAGATTTTTTAATCCAGTAGCCTTATTAATTCCATATTTAACTGCATCTATGGCTACTGGATTAGAAGCAAACGTAGTGACAAGATTTCCATATTGCTCATTAAAATCTCGCTCAATAGTTTTTGCAATTTTACTATCATAGTGAAAAGTTAACTCAATAAAAACGTCATCGGGTAAATCCTGCCAGTCACTGATTTCAGTACTTTTTTTAGCAAAATATTGCAAAAACTCTTTATCCTTTGCAGGCGCTTCAGTTCCAATATAGGCTTTTTTTCTACCGTAAGCCATTGTTGCCATACTGCCATATTTATCATGGACAAAATTAATTAAATCGATAGCTTGTTGTTTACTTAATCCTTCAACAGCAACTTCTTTTCCTTCGACAATTAATCTAGAACCATTAGCAGTTACAAAATCCATTCGATCAATAAATTCTGGAAAATCATTTTTTAGACGAGCAAATGGTCTTCCACTAGCTACAATAAACCTAATATCATGTTTTTCGAGTTTAGTTAAAACTTGATCAAATAATTGATGATCATAACTTCTCTGATCATTCAAAAAAGTTCCATCCATATCAACAGCAACAGCTTTAAAAGGAATTTTCATTTTTTCTCCTTACTAACGACGGCTCAGGGCACTATTCAATTTCTTACGATAGACAAAATAAATAATTAAAATTATTGGCACAATCACTAATAAGACAGGATAAAAGTAATCTGGAGCTAAATTTTGAGCGGTCACGCCTCCGATCATTGGACCAGTTGCCATTCCAATATCAAGTCCAAGATAAAATGTCGAACTAGCTAAGCCTTGTTCTTCAATTGGGGCTAACATCAAAGCCGTTGATTGATTAACCGAATAAATAACTCCATAACCAATTGAAAGCATGATAGCAGCTAAGCCCATTAACCAGTTATTAACCATAAAACTAGCAATAATTAAAAATAAAATCATTGCTATTAGGCTTAGCCAAAACCAAAATCCAAAGCGAATTAAATCGAAATATTTTTTCAAACCAATTCTAATCAAGAGTAAAGCAATTGCATAAATAACAAAAAAATAACCTACCGCAATTGAAAAATGTTGTCTTTCAACATAAACGACAATATCAGCTTGAGTAATAAAATATGGAATTGCAAAGAAAGTAGTTAACAAAGCAATAGGAATAGCATCTTTTTGAATAATCTTAATTTTTCTTTTCTTACTACTATTAACCTTAGGCTTAGCATGGTTTCCAACAAATTGGATAGAAATAATCATTAAGATTGCAGCAACTACAGCAAGCCAAAGGGCAGACTTATAACCAATAACTTTATATAGATTAATCGCTAAAGCAGGCGCAAGAGCCATCGCTAAAGCATTCATCAAACCATAAAAGCCCATTGCTTCCCCAACATGACTACGCGGAACTAGAAATGCTAGCCAAGTTGTCATACAAACAGTTGCTAAAACAAAGCCAGTACCGTTAATTAATCTAAAAATTAGCAACCAATTACCTGAAGGTGAGAAGCAATAACCTGCAACCCCAATCAAAATTAATACTCCGCCAATAAACGATAAGCTATACTTTGAAAAGCGATCAGTTAAGTTACCAGCTACTGGACGTAAAAACATTGACACTACACTCATAATTCCGGTTATAATGCCAGCAAATACTGCACTGGCACCTAAACTGATTGCATAGCCATTAATTAGCGGCGTTACAAACATTACTGAAAACATAAAAAAGAAAGACGCTGCCATAACTAAAATAACGTCTTTAGTATAAATCGATTGCTTCTTTTCCAATCGCTTAACCCCTCTCTAACATACCTCTTAACTTTATCACATTTTTCATCCAATCAAAAAAGCCAGTTGAAATTACTCAACTGGCTCAATTATCTTTTTTAGTTAATTAATATCCCATGTAACGGTCTCTTTCCCAATCAGAAACTGATTGATTATATTTAGACCATTCAAGATTCTTAGAATCAATAAAACTTTGAGTTAAATGTTCACCTAAAGCTTTTTGAATTAGTGGATCAGCTTTAAATGCCTTAACAGCATTATGCAAAGTAGATGGAAGTGGCTTAATACCACGTTCAGCTCTTTCTTCTTCAGACATTTCAAAGACGTTAGAAGTAATAGGTGCCATTGGTTTCTTTGCTTCCTTAATACCATTTAAACCAGCACTTAAGCATGCTGCTAGCAAAAGATATGGGTTAGCTGTTGGGTCAGCTGAACGCATTTCAAGACGAGTATTAATTTCTTCAGCATCCGGAATTCTAACAAGTGGCGAACGGTTCTTTGAAGCCCATGAAATATAAACAGGTGCTTCAAAGCCAGGAATAAGACGCTTATATGAGTTAACAGTTGGATTACCAATTGCTGTAATTGCGCGAGCATGTTCCAAAATACCGTTTAAGAAGTAAAGAGCAGTATCTGATAAGTGGAATTCACCATCTTTATCATAGAAGACATTCTTACCGTCCTTAAACAAAGACATGTTAGTGTGCATTCCGTTTCCTGCTTGACCTTCTACTGGCTTAGCCATAAATGTGGCATATAAACCATGCTTTCTTGCTACTTCACGTACAACCATCTTGAAAGTTTGAACACGGTCAGCAGTAGTCAAGGCATCATCAAATCTGAAGTCAATTTCTTGTTGACCGTCTCCTACTTCATGGTGAGCTGCTTCAACTTCAAAACCAATGCTCTCTAATGTTTCAACAATATCACGACGGCATCTTGCACCCTCATCATCAGAAGTCATATCAAAGTATGAAGCATGATCAGGAACTTCAGTAGTCCAATTACCATCTTCACCTAACTTAAATAAATGGAATTCTGCTTCAAAACCAATATCAAAATCAGTAAAGCCCATGTCATTCATTTCTTTAAGGATACGCTTCAAGTTATTTCTTGGATCGCCTTCAAATGGTTCACCATTAGTCTTATGAACAGAACATACTAAACGACCAATCTTTCCTCCCTTTTCATCTCCCCAAGGCAAAACTGCCCAAGTTGAAAAGTCAGGGTATAAAACCATGTCACTTTCTTCTAGACGAACAAAGCCATCAATTGAAGAGCCATCAAAACGGATATCGTTAGTTAAAACTTTATCTAATTGACTAGTTGGAACTTCAACAGCCTTAGAAGTTCCATTAATATCAGTAAAAGCTAATCTTAAGAAACGAACATCGTTATCTTTAACACTCTTTTTAATATCTTCTGCAGTAATAGTTTTACTCATTGTACACACCTATTCTAAAGGATTACACCTGTTCCAAGCGATTGGTATAGTCCTTAAAAATCTATTAACTACTTGTGCTAATGCACACTGAAAACAATAACAAACTAGATTGGTCTCGTCAATCAGTATTAATATTTTTTTAGATATATTTTAAACTGTTTGTTATGAATATACCAGTAATATCCTATCATAACCATAACTTTTTTATTTATTTAAAAAACTTTTTATTTCATTTAAAGCTCTCTCTGACACCTCTTTATCTTGTAAAGGATCTAACCAGACAACAGATAATTGATGCTTAAAATATGTCAGCTGACGTTTAGCATACTTTCGTGATGCTTGTTTTAGTTTATTTACACATTCATCAAGCGTTTTTTCACCCGAGAAATATGGAAAAAACTCTTTATAGCCGATCGCTTGAATTGCTTGATGCTCACGAGCACGGTTGTCATAAACAAATTTTGCTTCTTTAAGTAAGCCAGCATTCATCATTTTATCGACACGTTTATTGATTCGCTGATAGACTTCTTCTCGATTACTATTTAAACCAATAATCAAGGCATCGTATCTAGGAGAAATTTGGGCTTGCTGCTGACTAAATAACTTACCTGTTCGACTAATTACAGTTAATGCTCTAAGAGTTCGACGACTATTTTGTGGAGCTATTTTTTTAGCAGCAACAGGATCCTTTTCATCAAGAAGTTGCCATAATTTTTCTGCACCATTGTCTTTTAAATATTTTTCCCACTTAGAATCCACACTTGTTTGATAATCACCAGGCTCACCTAATTGAAGCTTGTTTACCAAGGCATTAATATAAAAACCAGTTCCGCCAACGACTAGTGGAATAGATCCCTTAGCTGCAATTTGATTAACAGCTTTTTTACCTTCAGCAACAAAATCTTTAACAGAATATTCATCAAAAATAGAGCGCTGATTAACCAAATAATGTTTTACTTGTCTAAGTTCTTCAGCCGTCGGCTTAGCAGTACCGATACTTACTTCTTGATAAATCTGCATTGAATCTCCAGAAATGATTTCTGCATTAATTTTCGGAGCAAGTTTCAATGCTAATTCAGTTTTTCCAATTCCAGTAGGTCCAATCAGGACAATAATTTTTTGCATAAACAATTCCTCTTATTTCTTGGTATCCATTCTAACAAAAAACGACTATTTCTTCAGACTTAATATAGCAAAAGGCTTTATCGAAATAAGAATTATTGCTAAAATTTGAGTTGATAAAATATTTTTTTAGGGAGGCATTAACCATGGCAAAGAAATTTGGTGCTGGTGTCGTAACTGGCGTTTTAGCAACTGTTGGCGCACTTGCTGCAGGACTTGCTACTTATAAGAAAAAGATAGTAGAACCTGAACAAAAAGAAGCTGATAGAATCGAACAAAACAGAATTAAAGCCAACAGAAAGAGTTACTCAGCTCATCAAGGTTAAATAAAAAAGAGAGATTAATCCCTATAACAGAGGTTGATCTCTCTTTTAGTATTTAGAAGACTTAGTTTGGCCATCCCATTTTTCAAAGCCATCTTTTAACCAATATACTTTTTTATAGCCTTTTTTCTGCAAAAAGCGTGCTGCTCTGACAGTTAGAGCACTTGAATCAGAATAAAGATATACTGGTAAATCTGGGCGAATTTCTTGATATTGATATTTAAACATCGTATAAGGAATGTTACGTGCTCCTAGAATATGTTCTTTCTTAAAGGGGCCTTTTTCACGTACATCAATGATTTGTGCTTTTCTCTTACCTTTTTCAAACTCTTCATTAGTTAATGCACCACCGACACGCTTGGATTGAATCCATGTCCAAAGCCAACTTAAAGCGAAAGCCAAAATGATGATGATTAAGACAATATTGATGATCCCAAAAATATTCATTAATTACTTACTCCTAATATAAGAATTTCTATAGTACTATAATAATCTATTACTATCTTTTGTGCTAGTTTCCTTTTCTTCTTCAATTTCATGCTCATGACTTAAAATCAACTTAGCATTCATGTATTCTTTTTTAGAAACTACGCCAGCATGATACAAATTATCTAATTCTATTCCCATTAATTCAATATCCCATTTACGTTTACCAACATAAACAATGATATTAAACTTTTTTAGAAGTTTTTGAACATCGTGTAAATTTTTCATTATTAATTATTAATCACTATTCCCTGATGTAAGCAAAATACGACATAAATAATTGTAATAACTGCTGCAATAACTCTTAATTTATGATGATATTGTCTTAAATGTGCACTACCAAAAATTATTCCCAATAGAAAACCAGATATTAAACCACCTAAATGACCTAAAATATCAATATGACTTGCAAATAAATCAAGTGCCAAATTGATAATAGCTAAGGCTAAAGCCTGCTTTCCTAAATAATTAATTGCAGGAATTGCACGGTTAGCTAAATAAAGCGCGATAACTACTCCAAAAAGTCCAAATAACGCCGTTGAAGCACCAGCACTAACTACAGAATCACTGCCATACGCATAACTTAATAAATTGCCACCAATTCCTGACAGCAAATAGACACTTAAAAATCGCCAGTGCCCTAACAAAGGCTCCATAAATTGCCCAACGTAATAAATCATCACAGCATTAGAAGCGATATGTAGCCACCCAATGTGTAAAAATTGAGCAGTAAACAGCCTCCACCATTGATGTTCAACAGTAACAAGCTGATTATTCATTGCACCTAAGCGAAGCAAAGTATTAATATTAGTCGATCCACCCATTATTGTTTCAAGGATAAACACAATAAAGAGCACTACTAAAATAGTATTTGTAATAAATGTGCTAGAAAATCGACCAAATTTTAATTTTTGCATCTCGTCTCCTCTTTCTTATTTAACTAAAATTAACTTCTCAATCGGAATATCATGTTCTTCAACCCGCCATGTAGTTTGCTTAAAGAATTGGGCCGAATTGGCTAAGCTAAGCGTTTGAGTTGGATACTTTTCTAAAAAGCGATCGTAATAGCCACCACCAAAACCAAGACGACTATTTCTATCTAAACCGTAAGCTAGACCGGGAACAATTATTAAATCTAAGTTATTATTCACAATAGCTTCTGAATCATGATTTTCTAAAACACCAAACTTAGTTTTAACTAATATCGTATTTTTATCATAAAGTGTAAATTCCATCTTCCTCTTTGGCAAGCAGCGTGGGATATATACTCTTTTCCCCATCTTCCATAAAGAAGCAATAATAGGCGCTGTATTGACTTCTATCGGCATTGAAACAGAAATACCGATAGACTCTGCTTTAGTTAAAAGCGAGCTTCTAAGTAACTTTTCCTTTAAGATTTTATCTTCTGATAATTTTTGCTTACTATTCGCAAATTCAGTTAATTTCTTTATTTGTAATTTTCGTAATTCTTTTTTACTAATTAAATGCATTAAATAATATCTCTGGATACAAAAAAACAACAGGAATTGCCTGTTGCTTTGATTACTTAGTTTCGCGGTGAAGTGTTACCTTTCTTTCAACTGGGCAATACTTCTTTAAAGCTAAACGTTCCGGATGCTTACGCTTATTCTTTTCAGATAAGTAACTTCTATCGCCACATTCGGTGCATTCAAGGATAATATGTTCTGCCATCTTTTCCACCACCTACTTATTTAGTTAACTGTTAAACTATACCATGTTTTGCATACTTTTACCAGTACTTTTCTATTTATTAAGCTTGAAGTAGTCTTGAACCATTGCTTTAGCAACTTCAAGAGTGTACTTACCTTCCTTATCAGGATCAAGTCCTGGGAAAACAACTGCAACTGCAAGTTTAGGATCTTTTGATGGTGCATAACCAACAAAAGTAGCGTTAATAACTTCTGGAGCTTTAGGATTTCCCGGGTTATCTTCATCATAATAGAAAGTCTGAGCAGTACCAGTCTTACCGGAAATTGAAGGCTTAACATCCTTCAATGAGTGAGCTGTTCCCCATGAGTTAGTACCATGAACAACACGATAAAATCCTTGATGAATAACATCAAGTTGATCTTGCGTCCAAGGAATACGCATTTGAACCTGTGGCTTATTGTTATAGAGAATAGAAACTTTGTTTCCTTGAGCGTTAGTTTCACCAACCGATTGAACTAAATATGGACGCATACGATATCCACCATTAGCAATAGTTGAAACATATTGAACTAACTGAATTGGAGTATAAGCATCATAGTTTCCATAAGCTAAGTCAAGCACAGAACCACTAAGTAGTTGCCCCGCCGAATTATATGAGCGACCTTGAATACCAGATACTTCACCTGGAAGATCAACTCCTGTCTTCTGTCCTAAACCAAACATTGCAAAGTTACGTCTTAACTTTGTAAATGCATCTGAAGGCATAGAGATAAAGCTATGTGGTGTATATTTTGCATTAACCCATCTTAGAGCAAGCTGCATCATATAGATGTTACTTGATACTTCAAGCGCCGTTGGAGCATCTAAGCTACTAAACGTACCAACTGGATAAACAGATTTTTTAATTGGTGACCCTGGTAAGTAAATTGGCGTATCAGGCATCACACTGTTAGTCGGCGAAATAATACCATTCATTAATCCACCTGCAACAGTAGCACCCTTGATTGCAGATCCCATAACAAATGATTTATTAATTACACCTAACGCATCATCTGTATTCTTACCAGTTTTCGCATTATGATCAATACCTGCAATTGCTAAAAGCGCACCAGTTTTAGGGTTCATTGCCACAGCATATGCACCGTTAGAGTACTGAGTAGCGCCAGCAGCTTGAGCAGAAGCATATACTTTTTTCAGAGTCTTTTCAACTTCTTGCTGGTACTTGGCATTCATTGTCAAAATTAGGCTTGCGCCGCTTTGGCCCTTATATACAGTCTTAGTTTGTTCAACCCCATCTTTAGCCTTAGTTACTACTTGTGACTTAGATTTTGTACCCTTCAAAAGTGGTTCATACTTTTCTTCAAGGTAACTAGTACCAACTCGGTCGTTACGTGAATAACCTTGAGTTAAATAGTATTGTAAGTTATCGCTTGGTAGACCTGCTTTTTCTGAAGAAACTGAACCAATAATACTCTTAATCGATTTTCCGTTTGGATAGCTTCTTGACCAGTCTGTTCCAATACCTACACCAGGTAATTCAGACAAGTGTTCTCCAACCAACGCCATTTCACGATCAGTTAAGCCCTTGTTTTTAATATAAATAGTTGAAAGTGTATATGCACCAGAAATCTTATTAAAAATTAAAGCGGCTGTTTTTTGACGCTTAGTAAAATGAATATTCTGTTTTTCTACACGCTTTAAGACATTATTATATATTTGACTTGAACTTAGTGCGTCTCCGTTACTGTCATAGCGTTCAGATTTGGGTAATTTTGCTGTTTCCTTTTCTGAAATTTTACTATTAGCTAAGTAATAATCATATAGCTGTCTTTTTGTAGGTTTTTCATCATCAAGTGTTATATATTGACTTAAACGATTAGAAACTTTATATATTTGACTAGACGTAATGCTAGAATTTTTGGTATAAGTAATTGCGTTATTGGCTTTATTACCTACCAAAATCTTACCGCTACTGTCATACATCACACCACGTGGTACGTTATTAGATACAATTTTTTGGTCGGTTTGTTGTACTTCTGCTTGAAAACGACCACCATAAAAGAGTTGCAAGTAAGCTAATTGACCAATTAATAATAAAAATAAAACTAAAATGACGCCCAAAATAATTTTCATTCTTAGGGGCGTCGAAGTGGAATTTCTATTCGAACCTTTACTTTGTTTTAAATAATTCAAAATTCTAACCTCACTAAACTAGAATTGATTTTAGCAAAAAACGGATCTAAATTCTATTTTTCTATCAATGAAAATCGCAATAATTATATATTCTTAAGAAGTAGGGACACTATCAATGTTTATCACCAAAATTAAAATACATTTTAAAAATAAATATCTATATTGGCTTTCTTTTTTACTACCTGCTTGTATTTTCGCAAGCTACTTTATATATCGCAATCATGAGATTCTTACCGTTGATTTAGGTCAGCAATATATTGATTTTTTAGCTTTTTATAAAAACAACTTATTTTCTAATCCGCTAAATTTTATTTTTACGTTTAGTAGCGGATTAGGCAATTCTTTTATTGGAACCTGGGCTTATTACTTAACTAGTCCCTTTAACTTTTTATTATTAATTTTTCCCAAGTCGCAGTTACCTGAAGCAATACTTTTAATTATTAGTTTAAAAATTGGAAGTATCGGATTAAGCGGTTTTTATTATTTTCAAAAGTTTTTTAACGGCGATAATAAGATCTTTGCTCTTGCAGCTAGCCTAGCTTTCTCATTAAGCGGATTTGTTGTTAGTTATAACTTAAACTTAATGTGGCTTGACAGCCTAATTTTGCTACCTCTATTACTTGACGCGATTGATAAATTAGAAGACAAACGCCGACACTACTTCTATCTTACCATGATCACTTTTCTATTATGGCTTACCAATTTTTATACCGGCTTCATGGTGCTTTTTTTCGGCTTACTTTACTTTATTAATACGCTACTCAATTCTTCTTTTTCTAAAAAACAAATTATCCTTCAATATGTTACTAAAAGTTTTTTTGGTACTAGTTTAGCTGCACTCATATTACTACCATCATTCTTTGAAATATTAAATGGAAAAATTCATTCAGATACTACCTTATCAATGGGATTTCAATTTCCTCCATATCAAACATTTTACAAATTAACTATTGGCGCCTTTAATTTTACTGAAATGGAAAAAGGATTACCCAATATCTTTTTAACTAGTATCTTTACTCTTCTGTGTATTCTCTACTTCATTAATCAACATTTTTCTATTAAAGAAAAGCTATTATCTGCGCTATTACTAACATTCTTATTTTTTTCCTTTAGTTTTAACCCTCTTATCTTACTTTGGCATTTAGGACAATACCCAGTTTGGTATCCAGCTCGCTTTAGCTTTATCTTTTCTTTTTATGCAATTTATCTCGGAGTTCAAGTTCTTGCCCATACACAGGAATTTAGTCCTAGCAGCAAAATAATTTCTTTACTTTTGGTAATTAGCTTAAGCTCTTTTCTTTTCTTAAATCTTCATCAAAAAGAATTTTTAAATCAAACAAATATTATTTTAACTATTCTCTTTTTATTATGTAGTTTGTTAATTCTTTTATTTTTCAACTATAAATGGATTCCGGTAATCTTCTTTGGCATTGTTGGTCTTGAAGTAAGTATCAATTTGATAGCTAGTCTTGATAATATTTCTTATCAAAAAAACTTTGACTATACTAATTTCACTAAAAACATCTCTGAAAGTACGGCATATTTACATAAATATGACTCTGGCTTATATCGAACAGAAAAGACTTTTACACGTTCAGATGACGATCCTTTAAGCAATGACTATTATGGCATTAGTAATTTCAACTCTATTTCTGACCGTTCAACTATTAATTTAATTGACTATTTAGGTCTTGAAAACAATGACAACTCTTTTACTAATAATTTTGCTACTCCCTTATCTGATAGTATTTTAGGCATTAAATATAATATCGTTCCGATCAAGAATCGAAGAAAACTCCCCGCAGAACAACAAATAGTTTTTACTAGTGCGTTTTATCGACCTGATTTGATTAGGAATAAAGTTGTCAAAAGTTTTAAACAGGTACAAATTAGGAAAAATTCTTCAGCTTTACCACTTATTTTTATCTCCCCATCACATAAAAAAATAAACTTTTATACCAGCATGCCATCTGCTAATCAAAATACTCTTTTTAATAGCATTGTTGGTAAAAAAATTAATCTTTTTAATAGCTTATATTTAACCAATCCTAATAAGATAGAAAATATTAAATCCACTAAAAACGTTAATGAATATCAAAAAATTAACAAAAGCAGAATTGCAACACTTTCTTTTAAAATATCTTCTTTTCAAAAGGGACCTTATTATTTAGAACTCCCTTCAAATCTAGATGCAGAATCTGTTTCTATTACTGTTAATGGTCATCATCTTAATAATCAAGATTTGGGAATTTCAAACAAATTATTAAATATTGGTTATTACTCACCAAATACTCCAATTAAAGTCACTTTCAAGTTAAATAATGAAAAAACTAATTTGAGCGGAATTCGAGTACTACAATTTAGAGAGCATGAATTTAACCAAATTATTCGTCAATTCAACGAAAAACAGCCTATAACTCAACAAACTAGTCCTATTTCTTTAAAGCTTAATTACACTGCTAGAAGAGATAAAATTCTTAATTCTACTATTCCTTATTCAAAAAACTGGCTAATTTTAGATAACGGCAAACTTCTTAAAACGGAAAAATTTGCTCATACTTTTTTGAGTGCCAGACTAAGCAAAGGAAAACATCATTTAACTTTGATTTATATTCCCTTTGCCTTCCTAATTGGACTTATAATTTCAATCGTTTCACTTATAATTATATTTATTCTCAAGCCAAAAAAGACTTAACGTGCAAGTAAGCAAGTTAAGCCTTTTTTATAAACGAGTAATAATTAGTTCAATGTTTTAACATCGTTGATAGTAACATCAAATGTTCCACCAGGAGTGTTAATAGTTACTTTTTCACCCTTTTTCTTGCCAAGTAAAGCTTGGGCAATTGGTGAATCGTTAGAAATTTTTCCGTTAAGCGGATCAGATTCATCAGATCCAACGATAGTATAGGTTTCTGGATCATCAGTACCTACTTCTGTGTAAGTAACAGTCTTACCGATAGAAACTTCGTTAGGATCAACGCTATCTGCATCAACAACTTGTGCATACTTAAGCATTTGTTCAATTTGAACAATACGTTGTTCTACAGCACTTTGCTCATCTTTTGCAGCATCGTATTCAGAGTTTTCGGATAAGTCACCGAATGATCTAGCAACCTTAATTCTCTCAATAACTTCTGGACGTTTTACTAATTTTAAGTTCTTTAATTCCTTCTGAAGTTTTTCCTTACCTTCAGCGGTCATTGGATAAACTTTTTCTGCCATACTAAAAATTCTCCTTACCTATACCTATTATTCTTTGCACCAACCAGCTTATGTTTTCTACTTAAAAAAGTCAACCATTTTTACTGGCCTAAACTACTATTACGTTTCAAGTGCTCGTCATAATTTTCATTGTAGTAAACCTTACCAGTCTTAAGATTTGCAACAAAGTAGAGATAGTTAGACTTGATTGGGGTTAATACAGCGCTAATTGAATCTAAACTTGGATTATTAAATGGTCCTGGACCATATCCCTTGTGAACATACAAGTTATATGGAGATTCTACCTTAATATCCTTTAGGGTCAAAGAATGTTTATGCTTATTCAGTGCATACATGACTGAAATATCAGATTGAAGCGGCATATTTGCTTTAATTCGGTTAAAGAATACCCCAGCAATCATTCGACGATCCTTAGACTTAACACCTTCACGCTCAACTAAGGAAGCTAAAGTTAAAACTTCCTGCACAGTCAAATGCTTTTTCTTGATGGAACTATAGTATGGTTGTAAAACTTGATCAGTCTTATCAACCATTTGGTTAACTAGTTCTTTCAAAGAAGCTCCTTGATAGACATCATACTTAGCCGGGAAGAGATATCCTTCTAAGTGATAACGAACACCTTTACTGTTCATTGAACTAGTTAAAAGTTTAGGATATTGCTTTTCCAAACTCTTCATAAAGCTTTGATCTTTCATTAGCTTTAAGAAGTCTTGACGGCTATATTTCGTATTCTTACCAACTGTTGTAGCAATACTATCAATCGTTTGCCCTTCTTTTATCAAAACGTGACCGACAACTGGACGGCCACCTCCACCTTGCAATTGACTAACGATTTCTTTGTTATGCATCGAGGGTGAGAGATAGAAATTACCTGCCTGAAAATTGGTTGCACTATGGCTCTTTAACCAAAAGTTAAAGATAGTCGCATTTCTAATAATCTTTTTCTCTTGTAAAATCTGAGCAATCTGACTATTAGTTGCACCTGCAGGAATATGAACACTGACCACATCTTCATCATGACGATTGGCAGGCTGCAGAGCATAACCAACATAACAGCCCCCAATTAAGATAAACAAGACTAAAATGGCACCTAATCCGCTAAGAATCCAGCGGGTAACCTTTTTTGATGCTTGTTCTTCTAACTCATGATTTTTCTTTTTGTCCTGATTTAGCAAACGCTTTTCCTCCGAAAATCACAAAAATCTAAGACAATTATAGCAAAGCTCCCTGGAAAAGAATTAACGAACTTTAATCTTTAAACTTTCTTTCAGATCTGTTTCAATTTTTTCCATTGCTTTAGTAACTACTTCATCAGTCAATGTATCTTTTTCATTCAAGAAAGTTAACGAATATGAAATTGATTTATGTCCTGATTCAATTTGACTACCAGCATAAACGTCAATGACTTGAATATCATGAAGATACTTACCACCATTTAATTTAATTTGAGCTTCAATTTGGGCATTAGTTACTGCATTTGGCACTAATAATGATAAATCACGTTCAATTGCTGGGAACTTAGGAGCAGCTTTAGCTTTCATTCCCTTATTAAGCATTGAAACGATTGTGTCTAAATCAATTTCGTAGCCATAAATTTCACTTCCACGTAATGCCTTATCAAGGGTAGTAACAGTATGAGCAAGCATCCCAATTAAACCAACATATTGATCCTTAATGTAAATACCAGCAGTTCTAGTTGGGTGCATACCAACAATAACTTCTGCACGATATTCAACATCTGCATCCTTAATCCCGATTGCCCTAAATAAGTTAGTTAATTGACCTTTTACAAAGTAGAAATCAATCTTTTGATCTAAATGTTGCCAATTTGCTGACACAGTATGTCCTGAATAAAGAGCAGCTAAATGTTCATGTTCATTAAAAGTATTATTTTCATGATCATAAACTCTACCTTGTTCAAATAAAGCTAATTCCTTTTGCTTACGAGCCATATTATAGCTTGCAGCATCAACTAAACCAGTTAACAAGTTTTCTCTCATAGTTGAACGACTTGAATTCAATGGCCATTGAACTTCTACAACCGGCTTAGGATCTTTAGTAAATGAAATTGCTTTTTCTGGAGAAGTCAATGAATAAGAAATGGCTTCCATCATGCCTTGTCCTTGAACAATATCCTTAATTCTACGCATAGCAGTTTCTTTTTCTGAATAGCCACCATGTGTCTCAGCTAAAAGAGGTTGAGTAGACTTTAAGTTATCATAGCCATAAATTCTACCTACTTCTTCTACTAAATCTGCTGGAATAGAAATATCCCATCTTCTATTTGGAACTGTAACAACTAATTCATCTTCCGACCCATCAACAGTAAAGCCTAAGCGATCAAAAATCTTTTCCATTTCTGATCTGCTTAATTCTGTTCCTAATACCTTGTTAATGTATGAAACTGTAGTCTTAACTACTGAAGGATTTCTTTGCACATCAGTTGCCTTAATTTCACCCTCATTAACAGTACCATTTGCATCATTACGTAATAACAGAGCAGCAATATCTAAGGCTTTTTGAGTATTATCCCAGTTAACCCCTTTTTCAAAACGACTTGAAGCTTCAGTACGATTGGCATGACGTAAAGCAGATTTTCTAACGCTAGTTCCATCAAAAATAGCAGATTCTAAAATCACATCAGTCGTATCATCTTCTACTTCTGAATTTTTACCGCCCATTACACCAGCCATCATTACTGGCTTTTGACCATCGGTAATAATAATATCGTTTGGATCTAGTTCAACTTCTTTATCGTTTAATAAAGTAAGCTTTTCACCCTTGTTAGCTTTTCTAACCTCTAATTTACCATCTTTAAAAGTACGAGCATCGTAAGCATGCATTGGTTGTCCAGTTAGGAGCATTACATAGTTAGTTACGTCAACTACATTATTAATTGGTCGCAATCCTGCATTCCAAAGACGTCTTTGCATCCATAAGGGACTCTCGCCAATCTTAACATTTGAAACTTTTCTTAAGTAAAACTTAGGTGCTAATTTTTCATCAACTTTAGCATCTAATTCATTAGTCCATTCAGGACCATCTGCTTTAAGAACTACTGGCTCAATCTTAGGCTTTTTATCAACAATTGCGCCAACCTCATATGCTGCACCTTCCATTGATAAAGTATCAGCACGGTTTGGTGTAATATCAAAGTCTAAAATGTAGTCATCCATACCAAGTGCTTCATAAACTTCTTCACCTGGCTTTACATCAGAATCTTTAGGAAAGACAAAGATTCCATCCACATATTTTTGAGGAACATTTTTATCTGCAAAACCAATTTCTTGAAGACCACAAATCATTCCATTTGATTTAATTCCGCGAATTTTACCACGCTTAATCTTCTCATTACCTGCAATTCTGGCACCGTGCAAAGCAACAATCACATCTTCACCAGCTGCAACATTTGGAGCTCCACAAACAATTTGAATTGGTTCGTCTTCACCTACATCAACTTGACACTTATGTAAGTGAGTTCCTTCAATATCTTCACATTCTAAAATGTGACCAACTACTAACTTTTTTAAGCCTTCTGCTGGATGGTCTACTGATGCAATTTCGACACCAGTTCTAGTAATTTTTTCTCCTAAATCTTTAGGATCTTCGTCTAAATCAAGAAAATCTTTCAACCAGTTAT
Source organism: Lactobacillus gasseri ATCC 33323 = JCM 1131 (assembly GCF_000014425.1). Taxonomy (NCBI): domain Bacteria; kingdom Bacillati; phylum Bacillota; class Bacilli; order Lactobacillales; family Lactobacillaceae; genus Lactobacillus; species Lactobacillus gasseri. Next base: position 1,389,692 of record NC_008530.1, read on the forward strand.
ATGAAACAAGCATTAATCTTCCTCCTTACGGAATTGTGCTAAGAAACGAACATCATTAGTGTAGAAATCACGAATATCAGAAATACCGTATTTCAAAATTGCAAAACGGTCCAAGCCTAAACCGAATGCAAAACCACCATAAACAGTTGAATCAACACCTGCGTTTTCTAAAACGTTAGGGTGAACCATTCCAGCACCAAGTACTTCAATCCAACCAGTATACTTACAAATTGGACATCCCTTACCATCACAGTTGAAACAAGAAACATCCATTTCTACAGATGGTTCAGTAAATGGAAAGTATGATGGACGAAGACGAGTTTTGCGATCTTGACCAAAGACATGCTTGGCAATCATTTCTAAAGTACCTTTAAGGTCTGACATAGTAACATTTTTATCAACTACTAAGCCTTCCATTTGTTGGAATTGGTGAGAGTGAGTCGCATCATCATCATCACGACGATATACCTTACCAGGACCAACCATCTTTAATGGCCCTTTAGAAAAATCATGCTTTTCTAAGACTCTTGCTTGATCCCCCGAAGTTTGAGTTCTAAGCAAATCTTCATTATCAATATAGAAAGTAGCTTGCATATCACGTGCAGGGTGGTCTTTAGGTAAGTTCATCATCTCGAAACAGTAGTGATCTGTTTCAATTTCTGGACCTTGTACTACCTTATATCCCATACCAATGAAGTAACTTTCCAAATCATCCAAAATAATATTGATTGGGTGCTTTGAACCTAAATGTCCTTCACGTCCTGGTAAAGTCACGTCAATCTTTTCTTCTTCTAATTTCTGAGCAATTATTGCCTGTAAGAAATGATCTTTTGCTTCATCTAATTGCTTTTGAAGAATATCACGAACTTGATTTACTTCTTGACCTACTTTTGGTCTATTTTCTGGAGCGATGTCTTTCATTGAGTGCAAAATCTGAGTTAATTCACCCTTGCGCCCCATTAATTCTACTCTAATCTTATCAAGCATTTTTTGATTTTCAGCTTGCTTGATTTGATCTAATCCTTCTTCTTTTAACTTATTTATTCTATCGAATAAGTCCATCTCATTTTCCTTTCCAACAAAAAAAGCTCCGTCCCAAAAGGGACGAAGCTTCGCGGTACCACCCTAGTTTGAACTAGCACAAAAAAGTGCGTGTTCACACTCTTTTCATATAACGGTGAAATACCGGAATTGATTAGATTCTGCTCCTAAGATGAAATTCATGCTTTTATCTTAAGTTTTTTCCACCAATAAAACTCTCTCTAAAAAGATATCTGCATTACTAATCTTAATCATTGCATTTAAGTATAATAGTATCTTAAATCTTTTTACTTAACTTTGCAATCATCTTCAGGCCCATTTATCAGCCCAATTATGAACTTGTTCAAAAACAGGCTGTAAGTCTGCGCCTTTCTGGGTCAAAGTATAGCTAATAATACCGCTCTTTTCATCAACTGTACGATTAACAATACCGTCCTTTTCTAGTTCTTTCAAACGTTCCACTAAAACTCGATCAGAACACTTACTAATACAACGTGCTAAATCCTTAAAACGCATTGCATTAGTATCGCACAAAGAGCTGATAATTAAACCATTCCATTTTTTACCAATAATTGCAAAAGCATCAATAAAATGCGAACACAGTGAGTAATCTTCTGGATCTGGACAGTCACCCATTTTAGTTTTGCTTTCAATTTCTTGGGACATCTATAATTCCTCCTAAAAAATCAAAATATTTTAGATCAATCTATACTAAAGATTATAGTAATATTACTTACTTAAAACAAGCTGTAAGCTTATGAAAAATGATAAATCATAATTCCTGCTGCTACAGCTGCATTTAATGACTCCGCCTTGCCTTTTATTGGAATATAAATCTTTTTATCTGCTGTCTCAATCACATCTTTACTTGCCCCATGGGCTTCATTTCCAATTACTAAAGCTAATTGAGGAACAGGAATGCAATTATTCAACGATTTTGCTGTCTTATCGAGAATACTTACATAAACTGGAATTCCATTTTCTTTAAAGCTACTAATTGCTTCTAAGATAGGATTTTGAACAATCTGAATATGGAATTGACTGCCTTGCATACTACGCTGAACTTTTGGATTATACAAGTCCACACTTTCTTCAGAAAGAACAACTCCATCAAATCCGGCTGCATCAGCTGTACGAATAATAGTACCAACATTTCCTGGATCAGTTAAATTATCCAAAACAACCCATTTTCCATATTCAAAACTAAATGATTTAGGTTGATTAATTGGTAAAACCATAAAAATATCTTGACTATTCTTAGTACTGCTCAAATGCTCTGCAATTGCATCAGTAATTTTAATTACCTTATCATCCTTCAGTCTATAACTAGTGGTAAGTTTTTCTAAAGCTTCTGATGTTCCTAAAATATAAAGATAATTTTCGTGATTCTTGAGTGCCTCTTCAACTAAATGAAAGCCTTCAATTAAATAAGTTTGAGTCTTTTTACGATACTTTTTCTGTTCTAACTTTCTAAGGTTCTTAATCGTGGGATTATTTACTGAATTAATTTCTATCATAATTTCTACTTCCTTCTAATCTAATATTTTAAATTACCTCGCTCAAAATTAACATGTTAAAATTTAAGTTAGAAGATAAAGAAAAGAGCGATATTTATGAAAACTGTCACAATGAAAGTTACCGGCCTTGTCCAAGGTGTTGGCTTTAGATGGACCACGCAAATGATTGCACAAGATTTAGGAATTACCGGAACTGTTAAAAATAATCCTGATGGATCAGTTTCTATTGTAGCTCAAGGGGAGGAGCTTCCTTTAGAACATTTTATTAAAAAAATTAAAGCTTCTCCTTCAGTAGCTGGACATGTAGATCATGTTGATTTAAATACAGTCTCTGATGCAGAAAAATTTACTCGCTTTAGTGTGGTTTATTGATACTTTAACAAATAACTAGTAAACTTTATTCCAGTAACAATAAAGTAGGAAAGGTTATAGTTAATGAAATCAAAAACTAAATATTTTAGTCTATTTGCCATGCTAACTATCTTGGCATTGATCCTAACTGGTTGTGCTAATAATAGTCAAAGTATCTATCAGGCACCTACCAGCGGACCATATGCCTGGGTTTTTAGTCTTTTTGGTAAGCCAATTCAAAATATCATGTTAGCTGTTGAGCATCAAATCGGTGGCTCAAACGGTGCTGGCTGGGCAATTATTATCATTACTTTCGTTGTTCAGTTAATTGTTATGCCGCTTCGTCTTGCATCTCAGCGCAAAATGACTACGCAACAAGAAAAGACTCAAAAACTTCAACCACAAATGAAGTTGATTCAAGAAGCACTTAAAAAACCCGGCTTAACTCAGCCGCAACAAATGCAAATTAGCCAACTTCAAATGCGAGTTTATAAAGATAATAATATGTCCATGATGGGTGGAATGGGATGTCTACCATTACTTATCCAACTGCCGATTATGATTGGGATCTATCAAGCAGTCGCTTATTCTAAAGAATTAGCCGCTTCAAGTTTCTTTGGTATTTCTTTGGGGCAACGCTCAATTGTCTTAACTATCATTGCTACCTTGCTTTATGTAATTCAAGGTTATCTATCAATGGTTGGAATACCTGAAGAACAGAAAAAAGCCATGCAGATGACTCTAATTTTGAGTCCAGCAATGACCTTCTTCATCAGTATTTCAGCTCCGGGTGCCTTAGCGCTTTACTTCTTAGTTGGTGGTTTAATTGCTATTTTGCAACAAGTAATTACTACTTTCATCATCATGCCAAAAGTAAAAAAAGACGTTGCAGCTGAATTGAATGAACGTCCCCTTAAGGTGGTAGTCACGCAAGAAACAATCGATAGTATTCTTAATACTACTACTTCATCAAATACTGGTAACGAGGCAGAAAAAGATCTTCATCAAGATTTGCGTGCACGAAATGCTGGTAAACAAAAACGTCCTCATAACTCTGATAAAGATTAATAATCAAATAAAAAGGAATCTACATAGATTCCTTTTTATTTATCATTTATTTTCTGATTTAGACTTCAACAAGGGAAATTCAATCATAAACTTACTACCTGAACCAAGTGTTGAACTAACACTAATTTTTCCATGGTAGCTTTCAACTAATTTTTGAGCAATAGCTAAACCTAGACCATTACCACCTTTTTCACGGGTTCGAGCTTTATCTACGCGATAGAAGCGATTGAAGATTTTATCCTGCTCATCAGGTGCAATTCCTTCGCCAAAATCTTGGACAGAAATTTTAACCTTATCTTTTTCAGTAGCAGCATCTACCAAAATTTCTTTGCGATCCGTGGAATACTTAATTGCGTTATCAATCAAAATAATCAAAATCTGCTCTAAATGGTTACGATAAATCTTGATAATTGTATCTGGTGCTAAGTCGCTGTCATCATATGTAATTGTAAAATCTTGATGAATCATTCTCATATCATTAACTGTTCGATTGAGAACTTCGTTAACATCAGCCGTTTTATCAGGATACTGTAAATCAACTTGCTCAGCTCTAGTTAAATCAAGCATCTCTTGAATCAAATGTTTCATTCGTTTGCTTTCTTGAAGAGAAGCTTGAATTGATTCTTCTAGGACTTGCGGATCATCTTTTCCCCATCGTTCTAGCAAATTCAAGTGTCCCTCAATAACAGCTACCGGCGTACGTAACTCATGAGATACATCCCCCACGAATTGCTTCTGTTGCTGCATATACGCCTGCATTCGATCTAGCATCTCATTAAATGAAATAGCTAATTCACCTAACTCATCATTTCGATGGAGATCTGGAACTCTTCGTTTATTAGTCGGATCTTCATTAATATCATGAGAAATCTGTGACATTTTTTTGATCGGCTGTACAACACTATTAACAATCAAATAGGATAAACCAACAAAAACAATAATTGCAATAATCGATAGACCAATCATCCAATTACGAATTGATTTTAAAACATGATTTTGTTGATCCATCGAATTATCAACAATTAAGTATCCTGTTAATCGGCGTGTTTTATCAGAAAAAATCTTCTGATAAATTTTCATATGGATTTTTCCTTTTGTGGTTTCTACCTTTAAAACATGATTCTCTGTCTTGCTAAAATGAGGCATTCCATTATCAGGAACATTTCCATTACTAAAAACCACATCTCCACTTGGGTTATAAATAGTAATACTTGTATCTCGATTCGACAAAGTCGCTAGCACATCATCATTAAAGACATTTCCCCCATCATTTGAAGTAATAGGGGTTTGACCTTCCAAAATTCGATTAGTATTAGGCGAAAGCTGAGGAACTACATTTGAAATCTGGAGACTTGTCGGGATTTCCACCAATCTTCTCTGAAAGGTGGTAGCGACACTTTCAGTCAAATTTCTTTCCTGCGAAACAATTTGCTGTTTCACCAAAGAATAAATTGCAATTGAAAATATAACAAAAGAGACCGTAATTGTCGCTGCAACTAAGCTTACCCACTTAAAGGTTAGCGAGGACTTGAGGGTCTCTTTGGTAGATTTATTTTGCTTCTTCACGTGCTTCATCATTTTCATCCGTTCTTACCATATAACCGGTACCACGGACAGTCTTGATGTATGAAGGACGGCCCGGTACATCGATTTTATTACGTAAATAACGTACATATACTTCGACAACATTAGTTTCAATTTTAGATTCAGGTCCCCAAATCTTATTTAAAAGTTGCTCTCTAGTAACAACATTATTTTTATTTTCAATTAATGTCATTAACAAGTTGTACTCACGCTTAGTCAAATCGACTGTACTATCTCCGCGATGAACGATGCGGTTAGCTGTTTCAATGGTTAGATCATTAAAATGAACAACTTTTTGAACCCCCATCGTATCGCCCATAGCTCTCTTTTCAATTTGTACTCTTCTTAAGACTGCACGTAAACGAGCCAACAATTCTTCGATTGCAAAAGGCTTAACAATATAGTCATCAGCCCCGTGATCTAAGCCAGAAACTCGATCAATTACTGAATCTCTTGCAGTCATCATAATAATTGGAGTAGTTTTTTCTTGGCGAACGCGACGAGCAATTTCTAATCCGTTAAGATCCGGCAACATTAAATCAAGTAAGATTGCATCGAAGTCTTCGTTTAATGCTAAATCTAATCCTTTTCGACCGTTTCCTTCAACTTGAGTTTCATATTTTTCATGTCTTAATTCTAGTTCTACAAAACGGGCAAGATTTTTTTCATCTTCAATAATCAGAATTTTACTCATTATTTTCTCCACTACTATATTAATCTGGTTAAAAATTTTATTAATAAATTAATATTAAATTTAAAAATACATTAATGCAAGAGGTTATTCCTTGTTTTTTTCATCTTTGAATAAATCTTTAAGCTTAGCAAAGGCTGGATTTTCTTTATTTGATTGTTCTTCTTGATAAGCCGCTTGAGAAATAACCTTCCATCCTTTTCCTTCAGGGAAATCACCTTCATTTTTTTCCTGAGGAGTCAGGATCACTGATGGCAAACTTAATAATAAGTTATCTTCTACAGCTTTTTGAAGATCAATTTTATCATCTTTAACAGTTACGATAGTATCTTCTTCATCAAGTTGTTCTTGAGTTGGCTCAACTTCACTATAATTTTCAGTAAAATTAAACTTTTGATGCAATTTTACTGGTTTTAAGCTTCTAGTAGATGGGGCAACTACATCTGCTTCTACAGTGAAATTACCAGTTACAAAGGGTTCATCATAGAAGAAATCGCCACTAACATGCACGTTTTTGGCATCTTCAAGTAATTCTTTACTTCTATCAAAAAAATCTTTGCTTAACTCCACATCTTCATCAGCGTGAGTCAAGGGATTACGGCTATTTTTAATTTGTGAATATGAAAAATTTAACATTATTTTACCTCGATTGGTCTTCGACCAAAGTTTTGATCTTCACCCATAATTTGTTCAAAAAGTCGATCTACTCTTACTTGCAGGCCTAAAGTTCCACTCGCTGCATTTTTCTTATCGACCTTAGAAATAATTGGAAGTTCAACATCTTTCCGAATTTTTTTAAGATAATTTCTCCCGCGGCTGTTATAGCCAAGTAATAACGTTGAAACATCTTGATATGAAGCCTGCATTTCCTTTTCAGTTACATTTAAAAGAGTGTAAAGACAAAGTCTTCTAAGGCGCGCATAAGTATAGCGTTTAGACTTAATTTGGCGTAAAAATGAAGTAAAATCTTCCGCATTATGAATCTCTTCCTTCATTTTGTACTCTAAGCCTTCACTCATTTGGTAGATTGAGCGTAATTCTTCTAAACTAGCACTTTCAATTCGATATTTTAAAAAGTTAAATAAAAGATTCCAATTTGGGTAGACTTTTTGTTTTTCTAGTGCTGCTAGTTCACCTTTAGGAAGATATTTTTTTAATTCAATTAAATCATTTGGATGATGTAGACAATAATTTCTAATTGCTGTAGCAGAAGAAATAATTTTGTCTTGCAGAAGTTGATCATCATGTCCACTCCCTAGTCTTGTCACGGGATGCAAATGAAGCGGAGTATCTAGCTGTTCACTAGCTACAGCATAAGCAACAGCTAACATCATGTTAGGCTGATTTACTTCATGACCTACTTCTCTAGCAACCATTTCATTATATTGCGTAGCATAAGTTTGAGTATAATCTCTAAAATCCATTCGATTTTTAGGAATTTGATTTATTTTTTGTCCTAGATAAGAAAAATTTAAATTAGCATCTTCTACGCCAAAAAATAATTCTGATACTCCTAAATTGCTTAACATTCTAATGCTACCATTAGCAAAAATATCAGCTGGTTGAACTGCAAAAGAAAAAGGTAGTTCAAATACTAAATCGGCACCTGAATTTAAAGCTGCTTTGGCTCTTTGCCACTTATCCATAATCGCCATTTGTCCACGCTGAACATAATTGCCTGACATCATAACAATTATTGGATCATTTTCGGAAACTAAGCGTGCTTGATTTAATAAAAATTCGTGTCCACTATGAAAAGGATTATATTCAGCTACAATGCCAATTACACTCATATGTCTTCCTTTAATCTAAGTTTAATTCTAACTTCTTACCGTTGCTCCAGAGCTTTTCTAAGCCATAAAAGTCTCTTGCATCTTCCGTAAACACATTTACGACTACGTCTCCCATATCTACTAAAAGCCAGTTAGAGTCTCGAGTTCCTTCAATACGGTAATCTTCTTTTCCTTGCTCATGAATTTTATCAATAATGCTATTAACAATTGCATGGAGTTGACGATTTGAACCTGCAGTAGTTACAACATAGTAATCTGCTAGGATACTAATTCCTTGCATATCATATGCTTCAGTATCTTCACCATGTCTCTCATCAATTGCTTCTACAGTTAAATCTAATAATTTCTTGCTATCCAATTTTATTTTTCCTTTCAAAATTCTAATCCTTTACAGCCCATTTATTATATGCAGCAAAAGTCTTAGGATATATCTTTTTTCTATTAGTTATTAAAAAGTCAAGCGTATGGGCTAACTCAAAACCTACCCCATCATCTAAATTGTCATAAGCCACCTTTCTTGCCTCTTCTACACCAGGAAAATCACGTCCTGGTTCTATAAAATCAGCAACAAAGACAATTTTATCTAAAATAGTCATTTCAACATCAGCTGTTGTATGACGTCTAATTGCAGTTAAAATTTCAGGGTCAGTTATCTTTAACTCTTTCTCAATGAAATATGCTCCTACAATGCCATGCCAAATAGCACGATTATAGTTAAGTAAGTCTTGATCAAAGTGTTGCTCCTTAATTACCTTAATAAATCGTTCTGGAGATACTTGCTTTGCATAATCATGAATAAATCCAGCTAAAGCTGCTTTGTCTGGATCATAGTTATTAAGTTCAGCCAACTTGCGACTTGTTTTGCTTACACCAATACAATGCTTAAATCTTTTTTCATCCATATTGCTTTTTTCTTTAGCAACAATTTCAGCAGAAGTTAACGGGGAATATGTTTTCGTAAAATTAATTTCAGTCACGATATAAGCCTCTTGATTCAATATATAAGCGGACACTCTCAGGCACTAAATACCGAATAGAATTACCAGTAGCTACATTCTTACGAATTAGAGAAGACGAAATATCTAAATTTGGAGCATCCACCCAAATCATTGGAAATCTCGGGTTTTGCGGATAGTTTGGTCTTCTAACTCCAACTAATGTCGATAAAAGTGCAATTGTTTCCGGTTCACGCCAATTTTCAAAATCATTTACTTCGTCACTGCCCATAATCAAATAATATTGATTACGCGGTGCTCTTTTTTTCAGATAACGCAAGGTATCAACTGTATATGAAGTGCCGCCCCGCATTACCTCAAAAAGCTTAACATGAAAATATGGATTATCATGCGTAGCTAATTCAAGCATCGCACAGCGATCTTTAGCACTAACGTTACCTGCTAGTTGCTTGTGAGGTGGAGTGTTATTGGGGATAAACCATATTTCGTCTAAATGAAGTTGTTTTCTAACTTGCTCTGCCATTACTAAATGAGCAAGATGAACTGGATTAAAAGTTCCTCCCATAATTCCAATTTGCTGGGCAGAACTTGTAGCTGGTTCAAATTTTACTTGTGGCTTTTCTTTTACAACACACTGCATTATATCAACGCTCTTCTAATTCCTAAACCAATGCCTTCAGGCGTATAAGCCTTTACTACAACATTAGCTGGCGTTGTAATAAATCCTACACCCCCAAACAAAATATCGCTTTTTTCTTTTGGTGAAAATGTTTGTCCTTTTAATGGTCCTAAACAGTCATCCTTACTTGGTGGAAGTAATAAGTCATCTTTATGCTTTTCATAAAATGTATCAGCATTCTCAGTCTTTGTTCTGTGAACATAAAGGTCTCGTGCAACATAAATTGTAAAACCAGATGATGGTCCATCAACATAATCAAAGCGCCCCAGTCCAGCTAAGAAAATTGTTTGTCCCGGCAATAACTGATAAGTTGCTGGCTTTAATGGTTTCTTTGGTTCAACAACTTCTAGTTCTTTGCCACTTAAGTGACTAGCCAACTGATTAGCATTCAAGATTCCTGGGGTATCAATTAAATAATGACCATTAGAAAGAGGTATTTTAATTTCATCTAAAGTTGTTCCAGGAAACTTAGACGTAGTAATGACATCTTTTAAGTCACTATTCATATTGATAATTGCATTGATTAAAGTCGATTTTCCAACATTAGTAGTCCCGACAAAATAAATGTCTTTCTTTTCACCTTTTTTTGCTAGAAAAGCCATTAAATCAGCTAAATTTTTCTTTTTAGCAGCTGAAACTAAAAAGATTTTTTCTGGCTTTAAGCCATTTCGATTAGCTTCTTGCCGCATCCAATCTTTGATTTTTGACTCTTTAGAGTTTTTAGGAAATAAATCTACCTTGTTAACGACTAAAATATATTCATTACCGCCAATAAAACGTTTAATTGAAGAAATTAATGAGTTGCTAAAATCAAACAAATCAACTACGTTAACAACCAAAGCCTTTTTTTGACTAATTGAATTGAGTAAGGCTAGAAAATCATCGTTATTTTCTTCAACTGGCATAATTTCGTTATAGTGTCTTAATCTAAAGCAGCGTTGGCAATATACCTCATTGTCGTCACTTGTTAAAGCTTTTTTTAAGGCAGAAGTTGGTAAATACCCCGACTTTTTAGGATCTTGATCCTGCAATATACTTCCACAACCAATACAACGCAATTCTTCACTCATTCTAATTTCTCCTTAAAAACTACTGGCTTTCTTAAATTCAAAAAGAAGAAGATAAATTTTTCAAAAAAACGATTAATTCTAGTATTCCACTTATCGGTTTCAACTAATGGTTTCACCAAAACTGTAGCCACACCAGCTAAATTACCAGCCTGCATATCAGTAATCAACTGATCTCCTACCATTAGGACTTGATCTTTTTGTAAATTCAGTTCTTTTAATTCCTTATTAATTCCAATGGGAAGAGGCTTTCTAGCCTTGGCAATAAAAGAAATATGATATGGATTCAAAACTTTTCCAATTCGTTCAGCGTTATTATTCGAGATAACAACTAACTGAATCCCAGATTTAGCTAAACGCTGATTAAGTTGATCCATCTCAACTGCCGTATCAGCTTTATTCCAGGCAAGCAAGGTATTGTCTAAATCGCTAAAAACAGCCTTAATTCCCATCTTCTTCAACTGTTTTGGATCTAAATGATAGATGGTATCTATTGTATAACGAGGTCTAAATAACATTAAAAAATCTCCACTTTTTTCTCATATCTATAGTATCAGAAATCTTTAATCTTTAGAAACATTTGCTGATTGAAAAATTAAAATTTTACTTTTCTTTAGCACAAAAGATGGTAAAATAAGAACAATTTAAACTTTTTCCACCGTATTACACAAAGGAGTTAAAAATGAGGAATTTTATTGATCTCCATCTTCATTTAGATGGTTCTTTGCCATACACTACTGTTAAAAAATTAATAAGAGTACACAATTTTCCTACTTTAACTGATTCACAATTAAAAGAAAAGCTATCTGTTTCTGAAAGATGTGCTAATTTACAAGAATATTTAACTAAATTTGACTTTCCCTTATTGTTATTACAAACAAAAAAAGATCTAGAAATAGCAATTTTTGATCTTTTACAACAGCTTCGCTCCCAAGGGTTAGTTTACACAGAGATTCGTTTTGCACCGCAGCTTCATACACAAAAAGATCTTACTCAAGAAGATGCAATTAAAGCCTGTATTTTAGGATTAAAAAAATTCTACAGCTGGCAAGATAACCACGAAGACAACGTTTATCCCCTTCATGCCAATTTAATCCTCTGTCTCATGCGTCTCCCCAATCGAGAGCAGGAAAACAATTTAACTGTTAAATTAGCCGCTAAATATGCTAATAAATATGTTGTTGGTATTGACCTAGCAGGTCCAGAAGGTCCAATTCCAAATAAAAAATTTAAGCCCTACTTTGACGATGCAAAAGAAATGCATATTCCATTTACGATTCACGCTGGAGAAGCTGCGGGTCCTGAATCCATGCAAGAAGCTCTGGATCTAGGTACTAAAAGAATTGGACATGGAGTACGTTGCTTAGAAAGTGATCAACTAGTTCACGAATTAGTTGACCAAAATATTACTTTAGAATGTTGCGCCACTTCTAATCTCAATACTAAAGTATTTAAAAACATTGACTCTTATCCAATCAGAAAACTACTTTCAAGAAAAATAAAGGCAACACTGAATTGTGACAATATGACTGTTTCAAATACTAACTTACCTAAAGAATTTAAATTACTTGAAGCTAAAACTAATCTTACAAATACAGATGAACATCAATTATTATTAAATTCCATTAATGCTGCCTTTGCTTCTAACCAAGAAAAAAATCGCTTATTACATATCTTCAACTAAATTTGAGAAAAAAATGCTCCGCACAAGCGGAGCATTTTTAATATTTATTAGTTCAAAGCTTTCTTAGCAGCATCTGCTAAATCAGCAAAAGCCTTTTCGTCGTTGTAAGCAATATCAGCTAACATCTTACGGTTCATGTCAATACCAGCTACCTTTAAGCCGTGCATTAACTTAGAGTATGAAAGACCATTTTGTCTTGCAGCAGCGTTGATACGAGCAATCCATAATTTTCTGAATTCACTCTTACGCTTCTTACGGTCACGGAAAGCATATTTACGAGAAACAAATACTTGAGTACTTGCAGCTTTAAATTGTAAGTGTTTTGAGCCACGGTAACCCTTGGCTAACTTCATGATCTTCTTACGACGAGCGCGTGTTACGGTTCCACCTTTAGTTCTTGGCATCTAAAATTCCTCCTCAAAAAGTCTTCTAATAATTAACGCATTTGGGAAAGCATCTGTTTGATGCGCTTTAAGTCACTTGCTGAAACCATAGCAGCTTTTCTCAAATGACGACGTTGTTTCTTAGTCTTACCGTGGAAACGGTGTCCAGTGTAAGCATGGTGACGCTTTAAACCACCATTAGCAGTTCTCTTGAAACGCTTTGCTGAAGCGCGGTGTGTTTTTTGCTTTGGCATATCTATTCCTCCAATTAACTACTTTTTCTTTTTATCTTTCTCACTTAATGGAGCAAGCATTAAGAACATTGAACGGCCTTCCATCTTAGGCTTAGTAACTACATTAGATAAGTCACTAGCTTCATCAGCCATCTTCTCTAAGACCTGTTTACCTAACTCCTTGTGAGTAATTGCCCGGCCTCTAAAGCGAATAGAAACTCTAACTTTAGCGCCCTTGGTCAAGAATTTACGAACATGCTTTAACTTAGTGTCAAAGTCATTGCCTTCGATTGTTGGACTTAAACGAATTTCTTTGACAGCCATAACCTTTTGATTCTTACGGTTTTCTTTGGCTTTCTTTTGTTGTTCAAAACGGAATTTACCGTAGTCCATAATTCTAGCAACAGGTGGCTTAGCATTAGGAGAAAGCAAAACCAAATCAAGGTCAGCGTCAGCTGCTTTACGTAAAGCTTCATTCTTAGAAACGACACCAATTTGTTGGCCATCAACTCCAATTAAACGAACTTCACGAGCACGAATATCTTCGTTTAAGATCATATTTCTTGGTATGAGTATTCACCTCCACGTTAATTTCGAGGACAAGAAAAAAGCGGGCAAAGTTAACGCCCGCTTTTAATCAACAGATATTATCGATCAGCCCAGAGGTAATATTAACTTAGGCGAGAAGCGGGAGCTTCTTCTTGTTCTCAACTTCTAAATTATACCATCTAATTAATCTACGTCAAGAACTAATTAAATACAACTGCTAATTTTAATAAAACTAATAGAAAGAAAGAGAGCCTTGCTTCTTCACAGCTTTATTAACTTTTTCAAAAATAAATAGTCCAAGCAACAACCAAAATATCGAATTAAAGGCTGAAAAAGATAAATAATATTTAAAATTATAAGCTGATCCACTAATAATCATTCTCATCCAACTCACCATTGGTACAAGCGGTAAAAGATTGGCCATATCCTTTATTAACACTCCCGCTTTTTCAAATTGCGTTAGTAAAATTCCCAAATACAAATATTGACAAATTGCTAAAAAACTTCCTATTCGTTTAAATTTTAAAACTAAACTAATTATCAGATACCCCAGGCCAAAGAGAGTGACTAAAGAAAAAATAATCGGCCAAATAATCCTAATTGTAAAATTTATCCATTGTCCTGTAAAAAGCATAAGCGCTAAACACACAATGATAGACTGTCCAAGTGAAATGGTAATATTTACCATGCTTCTATTAAAGAATAATTTTTCACTTGAAATTGGCATCAAATATAATTGCTGTAAAATCCCACTTTTCGCATTATTCATAGTGTTACTGCCTAACATTGATACTGTATTCTGAATTGTTGTCCACAATGTAAAGCCAATAATTAAAGCTGAAAGTGATTGTCCGATAATACCCTTACTAATTGAGTTACTCCCCCAAAAGATACCCATAAACATTAAAATAGTTAAAGCTAAATCTGAGAGAGAGCTAAATAAATAGCGTCGGTATATGATTAATTCACGCTGAAATTCCGCTTTTAATGCTACCATCTTCATTCTTTCCTTTCATATAAAAATCAACCACTTCATTTAAACCTTTATTTTTAGTTTTTAGATCCATCAATTTAAATTGAGTTAAAAATTTCAATAAATGCGATAAATTTTTTCGATTAGATAAAACCAATTGATAAGTAGTATTATTAATCGAAATAATCTTAGCAATACTTTCTAAAACTGCTCGTTGATTGTTTGAAAGAGCTTGTGAAAATTGAACTGTGATAAATTTTTCTTGATTGAATTTATCTAAACAATCAGCTTTACTACCGCTATAAATTAACCGTCCTTTCTTTATTAGGAGAATCTGATCTGCAATTCTTTGAGCAAATGCCAATTCATGCGTAGTTAATAAAATTGCAACTCCTTCAGAAGCTAATGTTTTTAATATTCGTTCCACAGTTTCTACCGCTTCAATATCTAAACCAAGAGTCGGTTCATCTAAAACCAAAAATTTAGGCTTAGAGATTAACGCACAGCAAATAGCAATAATCTGCTGCATCCCTCGACTTAATTCAAAAATAACCGTATCCTTTTTAGACAAGAGATCAAATTTCTCTAATAGTTCTAAGCCATTTTTCTGTGCTACTTTTTTATTTAGTCCACGTTGAGCTCCCCAATAGATAAAATTTTCCATTGGTGTCAAAGCATAAAACATATTACGTGCACTCTCTAAAACTACCCCGGTTTGTTTTAATAAAGGTGTAAAATCATTTTTTAGCAATTTATTTTCAAAATATATTTTTCCTTCATCAGGAAGCAATAAGTTCAAAATTATTTTTAAACTAGTCGTTTTTCCCGCTCCATTAAATCCTAAAAAAGCAGTTATTTTTCCAGCGGGAATATCAAATGATAAATCTTCAATTGCCCTTGTTCCATTTTGAAAACTTTTGCTTAAGTTTCTTACTTTAAGTAACATTTTAAGTCCTCTTAAATTTCTTTCAGTTTCTTATTAATTCGCTTAACCTCATGCCATAAATGATAAAAATAAATTCCGTATGCTAAAGCATACATAATAATAAAATCAACAATCGCTTTTAGTAATGCTGATCCAGAATAATTAACCTTATTTAAAAAGAAGCAAAAGCTTAACCATGCACTAAGACAAATGAAAAAGTTAATAAAGATTTGTTTTTTTAAAGACCAATTATCATGCTCAAAAACCAAACTGGCAAAATAAAAGAAAATCCCAATCAAAAACGAAGACCCTAACCAGAAAAGAAAATATTTTACCGAAATAGTTGTCTCTAATCCATTCTTGAAAAACTGATTTTGTAAAATATCAATTCCCAGCCAAGTCATCCCAATTCCTATTCCTACTAATCCACTATTAATTAAACGTACAATATGTTTCATAATCCCAGTCTCTCCTTTAATTTTTTTATTTTTCGACGGGCAATTTGCACACGTAATCCGTTTTTCATCAAGGCATCGATATTACCATTACTGATAATTTCTAAATGATCGATAAAACGATAATTTAGAATTGCACTTCGGGATGCTTCAATAAAATCAGTTGGTAAGTTAATGCTGGCCTGATAAAGTCTACCTTTAAAAAGATATGTTTTATCCTGCGTATAAATTATTGTCTTTTCATTTTCTACTTGAATTAAATATATTTTTGAAACTTCAATCGCATATGCTGTTTCTTTTCGATATCCCCATAAAATTTGAGGATCAGACTGCAATTCTTGAGTGATTCTTCTTATCTTGTCCGTCATCTTCTTTAGCCAAAATTCAGCTTTTTCTTTTTGTAAATCTTTATCGATATTAAACTTTATTTCCATATGCTCACTCCTTATATTGCCTATAAGTATACTCATTGCATTTTCTAAAACCAGTAATTTTCGGTAAACGGTTAAAAACTTAGGGTGAATGGTCATATCTCAAATAAATTCGAAGTTTTTGATAATATAATGATTACTAATTGGACTAACTGGGAATATTTAGTACCTACTATTCTTAAAGAATATACTGACAACGAATCAGCAGACTTTATCTATCAACGCACTCATTCATTAACCGAACAAATTCTTGATAACATTATTAAAATCATCAAGTAAACAAAAAAGCGAGAAAACCTTATTATCAGTCTTCTCGCTTTTTATATTAAAAACTATTATTTTAATTATTTTTCTCTTGAGTATGACTTAACATCTGCGTCAATTTCAGCAATAAAGTCATCTAAACTCTTAGAAATTTGTTCTTCAGTACCATAACGACGAACATTAACACCATTGGCATTCATTTCATCGTCACCCAAAACTAAAGTATAAGGAACTTTTTGAGTTTGTGATTCACGAATCTTGTAACCAAGTTTTTCGTTTCTGTGGTCTACTTCTGCTCTAAATCCGCGCTTAGCTAATTCTTCACGAACCTTATCAGCATATGCGCCGTGAGCTTCCTCGTTAACTGGGATAATTTCAGCTTGAACTGGAGCAAGCCAAGTTGGGAAGGCACCCTTGTAAATTTCAGTTAAGTAAGCAATGAATCTTTCCATAGTACCAACAATACCACGGTGGATCATAACTGGACGGTGTTCTTCACCATCTTGACCTACATAAGTTAAGCCAAATCTTTCTGGAAGCATAAAGTCAAGTTGGATAGTTGACATAGTTTCATCGTTACCCAAAGCAGTCTTAGTTTGAATATCAAGCTTAGGACCATAGAATGCTGCTTCACCTTCTGCTTCAACATAATCAAGGCCAAGATCATCCATAGCTGCCTTAAGCATTGATTGAGATTTCTCCCACATTTCATCATTTGCGTAGTACTTATCAGTGTTCTTTGGATCACGGTATGAAAGTCTGAAGTAGTAATCAGTAATATCGAAGTCTTTGTAAACATCCATGATCAACTTCAAAACTTTAGCAAATTCTTCACGAATTTGATCAAGTGCAACAAAAGTGTGACCATCATTCAAAGTCATTTCACGTACACGTTGTAAACCTGATAAAGCACCTGACTTTTCATATCTGTGCATCATACCTAATTCAGCGATACGGATTGGCAATTCACGGTATGAACGAATGTGATGCTTATAGATTTGAATATGTGAAGGACAGTTCATTGGGCGAAGTTCAAGCATTTCACCATCACCCATGTCCATTGGTGGAAACATGTCATCACGATAGTGTGCCCAGTGACCAGAAGTCTTGTATGCATCTACGTTCATTAAAACTGGAGTATAAACATGTTCATAGCCATCAGCAACTTCTTTATCGACAATGTATCTCTCAACAACGCGACGAATAGTAGCACCCTTTGGCATCCAGTACGGAAGACCTGCACCAACTTTAGGATCAACAAAGAATAAGTCTAAGTCTCTACCAATAGTTCTATGATCTCTTTCCTTAATTTCAGCGCGACGCTTTAAATCTTCATCTAAAGCTGCCTTCTTAAAGAATGCAGTACCAAAAATTCTTTGAAGCATTGGGTTAGAAGATTTACCTAACCAGTATGCACCAGCAACTGATAAAAGCTTAAAGTTCTTAATCTTACCAGTATTTGGTAATAAAGCTTCAAAACCAAAGTCAACAAAGTCACCTAATTTGTAAACTGCAACTTCGTCTTTTTCGTCCTTTAAAAGATCTAATTTGAATTGATCATCTTTAAAGATATCTTCCAATTCACTCTTTTTCATTGAAGTATATTCGATCTTTTCGCCATTCTTGATTGCCTTTTGCATTTCTTTTTCAAGTTCTGGCAATTCAGTAATTTTAATTTGATCTTCCTTATCAGTATCTACAAAGAAGCCGCCCTCATCTGCTTCATGCATACCCAAGCGTAATTCTGGATACTTACGCTTAGCGATAGCTTCAAGCAAAAATGCAGCAGTAGCACGTAAAATATTTAAACCTTCTTCATCCTTATCAGTGATGATAGCTGCTTCTACATCTTCATCAACAACGTAATCTAAAGGCTTCATTTCGCCGTTAATTTTTGCACCAACAGCAGCTTTTCCTAGAGAAGTAGCAATTGAAGATGCTAGTTCTTTAACAGAAACTGCCTTGTCAAAATCTTTCTTTGAGCCGTCTGGCAAAGTTACAGAAAAACTCATAAAATTTTACCTCCAAATAAAAAATCCCAGCACTAAAAATAGCGCTGGGACGTTAAAATACGTGGTTCCACCCGAAATTCGAATTAATTACCAAAAATTAATTCCTCTAAAGGTCGTTAATGGTACCTAACCAAATTATAAAAATTTCAGGAATGAAATTGGGGTTTTCTTCTAATCAGGAGCTTCCAGAACTAGGCTCCTGTCTCTGAGTTGAAGAAAATCATGTCTTTCATTGACTTTCATTATACTAGCTCATCAAATAGATGCAAGCAAAATTTGGAATTAATTTCTACGATTTTTACCGCCAACAAAAACCTCTTTACTCAAGAAACGAACCCGCTCCATTAAGCGTCTTGCCTTAACCTCATCAACATTATTTCTTGTTTCAGCAAAATGTTCAGCCAAATCATCCATTGTCATATTTGAACTAAAAAATGTTGGTAAAACATTATCCATGCGTTTTTGCAAAATAACGCCTAACACGTCATCACGTGACCATTCACTTAGAGTCTCTGCTCCAATATCATCAAAAACTAAAACAGGAGCTGACGCAATACGATCAATCTCGTCACTTAAGCTATTATCTTGAAAATGGCTTCCCAAGCTGGCAATAAAAGAAGGTACATGTAAAAAGACTACTCGACTTCCTTGACGCGCAATAGCGTTAGCTAACCCAGCTAAGATATACGTTTTTCCTACACCAAAATCACCAGTTAGGTACAAACCTTTGATATGTTTGTTCTTCTTAAAACTGGCTAAAAACATAGCTACTTCATTTAATGCAGCATCCCGTTCAGGAGTTGAATCAACATTTTCTAGTTCAACATGACGTAGTTTTCCTGGTAGATCAATCAATTCAATCCTGCGTTCTGCCCGCATTTTAGCTTCTGAGTTTAACTTTGCCTCAGTTGGAACATAGGTAATATCAATTACCTTTCCATTAAGAAAAAGCTTTGGCGTATATCCTTCCATCACAGGGTTTGGCGCCTCAATTTGCTCAACATAGTTAAAAATCGTAGGAAGAGAGGCCTGGACAATTTCTTTATTTAATTTGTCTTTATTTTGTGTGAGAAAGGCTTGAACACTGGGATGCTTTATTGCTGTTTTAGCAATCTTTTTTCCATCTTCGCTTAATTTTCTTTTCTTGATAATACGTGTGATTACTTCAGAAATATCTTCCACCAGTACAACACTTCCTATTCATTTTTACCAAATTCACGAAAGATTCGATTTCTTTCCTCAGCTGACATGGTTGTTTTCTTAGTTTGATGCTGTTTTTCATACTTCGACCAATCAGTTGTCTTACGAATATTCTTTTTGGGAGTACGATAATATTGATGATTACGTTTATTCTTTCGCTCCTTAAGATATGCGATAGCTTCAGTTGGCGTGGTTATTCCTTGCTGAAGCCAATCATTAGCAATTCGATCAGCTAAATTATTAGTTAATACAGCATCATATTCAAAACAAGTATGAACAATCAAATTAATTAAAGGTGGTGTTAACCCCATTTGATCTTGCAAACGAAAGATAACTTTCTTTTCATTTGCAGTTACATAGCCACCTTTTTTCTCTTTTAATTCGTATAAATAATCAGTTGGCACCTTACTATCTACTGCACGAATTAGATCTGCATCTGCTTTTGATAATTTTTTAATTGCATGATCAGCATCTTTAGGAGTTTGACGTAACTGCTTTTTAACCATTTCTTTATTACGGTTAAGTCCAAAGTTTTCATTAACTGCATTTTGAATTGCATACATATTCAATTTATCTGCCCCAGCTGACATCGTAATCAGCGCAGTTTCGACAAATTCTTGCTCAGTTAAATGGTAAAAATCAATAATCTGTTTAATTTCTACCTGGTGCTTTAAAACTTCTTCTTTCTTAATATGATAGCTCTCAAACAAATCAACCAAAAAGCTCCAGTCAACTTTTACTGGCTCATTACCTAACTTAATTTCACCTTTGGCATCTTTAGGAACTTCACCAGCTGCTTCTTTAACTTCAACTGGTGCATCAATTGCATTTTCAGCACTCAAGTGAAAAACATCAAAAAAGCCACTTGTAACTTCTTTAGCATCTTTTAAACCGACAAAAGTTCGCGGAGTAAATTTTTTTACCAAACGATCAAAAGCTACATTTCCTACTCGTTCAAGCAACAAACTTGAAAGTAAAAAGGTGTGAAAGAACTCGCCTGCTGAAGGAACTTTTTCTACTTCAAAAATCAAAACCTCGCCTAAAACAGGATTTGAACCTAAAAATGTCTTAATTAAGCCTGTTGCCTCTAAATGATGCAAAGTTTTAAATAAGTCCTCTAATTTTAAGTTTGTTTGATCTTGAAGTTGATATAAAGTTTTATAATCTTTGGCAAAAGGTACTTCATCAAATTCTTTTGTCAATGTTATGTATAATCCTACTCCACGAATACCCACAAGAGGCTCAAAAAGAGTAGTTAAAACTTTTATATTTTCTTCACTAACAGCTACTTGATTAGCCACATAAAAAGGCTGCTTAGGGTCAGCACTTTCAAACACAGGCTACCTACTCCTTATCATGTTTAGCCATCATATCTTCCATGGCTTCCATAAATCCTGAAACATCTTTAAATTGGCGATAAATACTTGCAAATCGAATGTAAGCTACATCATCTAAATTAGCCAATTCCTTCATCACCAAATTACCGATATCTTTAGATGAAATTTCATTAAGACCTTGCTTTCTAATTTCATTTTCTACATGATCTACTAAAGTATCTAGTTGTTCGCTTGAAATTGGTCTCTTTTGCGCAGCCATCATTACGCCATGCAAAATTTTATCGCGGTTAAAGGCCTCACGAGTCCCATCATTTTTGATTACCAATAGAGGCGATCGCTCTACTCTTTCAAAAGTAGTAAAGCGAAAACCACAATTTTCACATTCTCTGCGTCGTCTAATTGCTCTATTTTCATCGCTTGGACGAGAATCAATTACTCTTGAAGCATTCTTGTGACAGTTTGGACATTCCAATTTTCTCTACCTGCCTATCTTTTGTAATAAATCAGATAATCTTTTCTCTAAGTCATCTATTGTACCAGTATTAGCTACTACATAGGTAGCTCTTTTTTCTTTTTCGCTTAGTGGCATTTGATTATTTATTCTAACCAAAGCTTCTTCTTTAGTGAAATTATTTCGTTTCATCAGACGTTTAACCTGCAGTTTTGGTGAAATAGAAATAACCAAAACGCCATCGCATAAGCTTTCAAAACCAGATTCAAATAGTAAAGGCACATCAACTACAACTAATTTTTCTTGATTTAAACGGTATCGCTCCATTTGTTGTTTAATTTTCTGATGAACAAGTGGATGAGTTATCTCATTTAATTTTTTCAGCTTAGTTTTATCATTAAAAACTATTCCACCTAATTTATGACGATTAATTGTTTGATCATCATTAAGAATATTGCTGCCAAAATAATTAACTATTGCCTGATAACCCTTTTGGCCTACTTCCATTATCTGATGAGCAATCAAATCGGAGTCGATAATCGGAATATTTTGCTTTTCAAAAAATTCATCAGCTGTACTTTTGCCACTGGCTATTCCGCCAGTTAATCCTAAAAAATATGTCATTTATATAGTACCTGACAATGCGGACAGAAAGTAGTTCCGCGTCCATTTACTTTGATCTTCTCTAAAATAGTGCCGCAACTACTGCACTCTTCACCAGCATGTCCATAAACTTGCAGCATTTTTTGATAGCCACCAATCTCACCATTAGCATCTAAATAAGTATGAACAGTAGTTCCACGTTCCTTAGTTGCTATAGCGATAGTATGGTTAATATTTTGATATAAATTCTTCACCTTATCAGCAGGAATAGCTTTAGCACTACTTAGGGGATGAATTTTACTCTTCCAGAGCACTTCATCTACATAAATATTTCCTAAACCACACACAATTGTCTGATCTAATAAAGTGTTCTTGATATTCTTTTTCTTCTGGCTCAAGGCATCAACAAAATACTTTAAGTTAAATTCAGCAGTATTAGGTTCAGGTCCAAGATGGCGAATTCCAGTCGTTTTTCTTTCAGTCCCCGTTTCAACTAAATGCATCCTACCGAATTTTCGCACATCATCATAACGTAAGGCAGTTCCATCAGTAAAAATAAATTCTACATGTTCATGCTTTCCCTTAGGTGTATCAGGACTAACTAAATGATATTTTCCTTCCATGCGCAAATGCGAAACCATTGTTAAGTCATCATTGAATCTAAAGAGTAAATACTTGCCATAACGATCAATTTTTAAGATCCTTTTATTTGTCAATTTTTTAACAAATTCAGCTGGATCATTAACTATAATTTTAGGATACCAAATATTAATCTTGGCAATTGTCTTTCCCTTTACTAGAGGAGTTAAAGTGCGTCTAACCGTCTCAACTTCTGGCATCTCTGGCATTAAATCACCTACTTTTTACTTAGCATCATACCAATTATGGCCCCAGTTAGAGTCAGCAATTAGTGGAACATCTAGTTTTACAGCTGACTGCATAACTTCTGGCACAATCTTTTTAATTGTATCTAATTCATCCTTTGGTACATCAAAAATAAGTTCATCGTGTACTTGTAGAACCATTTTAGTCTTTAAATGTAATTCATCAAGTTTCTTTTGCATATTAATCATAGCAATCTTAATAATATCAGCAGCTGAACCTTGAATAGGAGAATTAATTGCAGTTCTTTCCGCAAAGCTTCTAACATTAAAGTTCTTTGAATGAATATCTGGCAAGTAGCGTCTTCTATGCATAATAGTTTCTGCATAGCCGTTTTCTCGAGCTTTCTTAATTGCCTTATCCATATAATCTTTAATTTGCGGATATTGCTCAAAGTAATTATCAATAAATGTCTTTGCTTGCTTACGACTAATGCCTAAGTTCTTAGACAAACCATAATCAGAAATACCGTAAACTATTCCGAAGTTGACTGCCTTAGCATGCCGACGCATTAATGGCGTTACTTCATCAGGTGAATCCAAATGGAAAATCTTCATTGCAGTGTGAGCGTGAATATCATAACCAGACTTAAATGCTTCCTGCATATGTTCATCCCCAGAAACGTGTGCCAAAACTCTTAATTCAACTTGTGAGTAGTCACAAGAAAAGATATAGCCGTCTTTAGTTGAAGGCACGAAAGCTTTTCTAATCTGTTTTCCCTCATCAGTTCTAGTTGGAATATTTTGTAAATTAGGATCAACCGATGAAAGACGCCCCGTTGCAGTTAATGTTTGTAAATAACGGGTATGGATTCTGCTATCAGGCTGAATACACTCAAGTAATCCTTTAACATAAGTATTTTGAATTTTAGCAATTTGACGATAATCCAAAATTTCTGAAACAATCGGGCTCTTCATCTTCAATTGCTCTAATACTTCAACAGAAGTTGAATAGCCAGTTTTGGTCTTTTTAATTGGCGGTAAGTTTAATTTTTCGAAAAGAATATGTCCTAACTGTTTTGGTGAATTTAAATTAAATTCTTCGCCGGCTTGTTGATAAATCTTATGTTCTAATTCTTGTAATTTAACTGCAAAATCATTGCCTAATTGATTTAAAACCGATGCTTCAACCTTAATCCCAGTAATTTCCATTTTAGCTAAGACAAAAGCAACTGGAATTTCAATTGTTTCATACAAGTCATCTTGCTCGTGATCTTTTAATTTCTCTAAAAGTGGCTGCTTTAACTTCTCAATTACAGCAACTTTAGCTGCTAAATGTTCAAAGAACTCATCATCTTCAGGTACAGCTTGCTTTTTACCTTTACCATAAACTTCCAAGTCAGTTTTTACTGAATAATCATCATACAAATGCGCTACTTCGCCAAGATCATTCGAATTATTTTCATTATTAACTAAATAAGAAGCCAGGAGCATGTCATAATCTAGACCTTCTGCATCAATATCTAGTCGATGTAAACCTACATAGGTTCTTTTAATGTCGAAAACATTTTTCTTAATCTTCTTATCTTCTAGCATTTGACGAAGTGGAGCTTCTTGCAGTAAGACTACATCTTTAGAAACATAGATTTTATCACTAACCTTTAGTGAAAATCCTTCAAGCGGAGCTAGATGGTAGTTATCACCCAACATTGCCAGATAAAATGTCACTTCTTTTTCATTAATTTTATCTAAGTCAGCGATATTTTCTCTTGTTAATTCTAGATACTCGTACTTCTCACTTTCTTGCTTACCGGCACTCACTCCACTTGCACCTAACTCAGCTAAGAATTTTTTAAATCCTAATCTTTCATATAAATTACGTAAGTCCTCAATATTAGGCTCTTCTAGCTTAGTATCAGCAAGTGTCACTTCTACTGGAGAATCACGATCAATTGTTGCTAACTTTTTAGCTAAAATTGCCTTATCTTTATCATTAATTAGGTTCTCTTTTAACTTGGATTTTTTCATTTCATCCACATGTTCATAAAGTTTTTCAACAGAGCCATATTTTTGAATTAAACGTGAAGCTGTTTTCGGACCAACTTTAGTTACACCTGGATAGTTATCTGAATTGTCTCCCATCAGCGCTTTCATATCAATAAATTCAGTTGGCGTTACGCCATTAACTTCTTTCATATGTTCTGGCGTATATGCTTCAGTATCACCAACTCCATTTTTAGTTATTAAAACCGTGGTTTTATCAGAAGCAAGCTGAGTTAAATCACGATCCCCAGTTACAATATCAACAGTGTAGCCTGCTTCTTCCCCCATTTTAGAAAGTGTGCCAATAATATCGTCTGCTTCATAATTTTTTAGCTCATAGCTCTTTATTCCTAAATCTTTAAGCATTTCACGAATTACAGGCAATTGTTCTGATAATTCACTTGGAGTTTTTTGTCGACCGCCTTTATAATCCTGATACATCTTAGTTCTAAAAGTTACTTTTCCTGCATCAAACGCAACTAATACATTGCTTGGATCAGTCTGCTTCATAATCGCATCAAGCATATTCTTAAAAGTAAAAATTGCATTTGTATGTAACCCATCTGGACTAGTAAAGCGATCAAGCTGACGGTATAAAGCATAAAAGGCACGAAAGGCCACAGAGTTACCGTCAATTAAAAGTAATTTCTTTTGTGCCATCTTTTTCTCCTTAAATAAAAAAACTGTCAAATAGTCTCTTACCTATTTTAACAGTTTTTCTTACATGATTTAATTATCTACATTTGTTTTGAACCTTAAATCCTAAAATGGATTATTTTCATCAACAATTCTATGGTAATTATCAGGATCAGTATCGCCTTCTGTACTTAATACTACAATGCTTGAATTTTGATCAAGACCTAATTCAGTACGTTCTTTACCTAAATCTGGATTAGATAAAATTTCATAAACATAAGCAAAACCAGCAGCACCCGATTCACCAGAAACTACCTTAGGATCACCATCAAGTGGGTGACCTAAACGTGCCATTCCTTCTGCATCAACGTCTTCACTTAATGTTCCATAAAACTTGGCGCTATCACGAATTATTGGCCACGCAGTAATACTTGGCGTTTGACAGTTTAAACCAGCCATCATTGTTTTAGTCAACCCTTCTAAATGGTGACGCTTACCATCACCCTTTTGAGCTGATAAATAGTAGCAAGCTACTGTTTCAGGCTCAACAATTGTAATTACGGGCAATTCTTCAGGTTTCATTCTTTCTTCTAAACCTAAAATAATCCCAGCTGCAAGAGAACCCACACCAGCTTGTAAAAAGATATGAGTTGGCTTTTCTTTTATTTGATGTAAAAATTCGTCAACAATTAAACCATATCCCTTGATAATCCAGCCTGGGATCTTCTCATAACCTTCCCAGGCAGTATCTTGAATCATAATTCCATTAGGGTCTTTTTCACAGAGTTCCTTAACTTCTTTAACGGTATTGTCATAATTTTTATCAGTAATTTCAACTTCTGTATTTTGAATCTTGCGGATGTGATCAGCACGAATTTCTTTTGAGCCTTTAGGCATCTTGATTACTGCATGAGTTCCAAGCTTACTTGCTGCCCAAGCAATTCCGCGTCCGTGATTACCATCAGTAGCAGTATAGAAAGTAATTTCTTCTGCTAACTTTTTAACCTCAGGTTTCATTAATTCATCATAGGTAAGCTTTTCCACATCAAGGCCAGCTTTTTCAGCAATACAACAAGCCATGGCATAAAGACCGCCTGCGCCTTTAAAAGAATTAATACCAAAGCGACTACTTTCATCTTTAACAGCAATTTCTGCAACATTTAATTGCTTAGCCAAATTAGTCAATTCTTTAAGTTCAGTTGGCTTGTAATAAGGAACTGAGTTAAAGAAAGTTTCTACTTCATGGTCATCTTTTAACTCTGGAGCTTTAAAGGAAAAAGGTGACTTTAATAACTGAATATTTTTCATAATTATACCTCATAAACGTTAACTAATGACTTTAAGTCCAGTTTATCATTCTTTATTTACGCTTAATCATTTTTATTACGTACTTGAGTATATTTCATAAAAATAGCGATGATAATTAACACGAGAACTAATAAGAAAATATAAGCTAAATGAGTACCATGAGCAGTTGGAATTGCGCCTTTTGATCCAGCCTTTCTTTGCGCAAACGCCACAAAAGCAGCAGTTGTTGATGTACCAACCGCACCAGCAAATTCTTGTAAAGTATTCAAAATTGCATTGCCTTGGGTTACTTCACTTTTTTCAAGATGATCAAGCGCATCAGTCATAACGCATCCCATCATCATTCCCATTCCACCCATATAGAAAATATAAATAAATAGAATAAGAAGATTACTTAAATTACTTGTAAAAATGGTAAAAATAAGCAGTTCTAGCAACATAAAACTAGACCCAATTAAAATCGGTTTTCTTGCACCATATCGATCAAGCAAACTTCCACCAAATGGAGCTAAAAATGCACCAGCAAAACCAGCTGGTAAAACAACTAATCCAGCAATTAAAGCAGAATCTCCATTAACTAATTGAATATAGTTTGGTAATAAAAAGGCATTGCCTAATGAAATAATTTGGATTAAGAAAAATCCTATAGCGTGAGCAGCAAAAAATTTGTTTTTAAATAAATTTAAGTCTAAAACTGGATCGTTAATTCTATTTGAACGATAGACTAACAACCCTAAAGAAACTAAGGCAATTAAAATAGCTCCTAAACAATTAAAGGCAAAATAATTTCCAGTGCTCAAATTGCTAAAGCCCAAAATCATTCCAATAAAAAAGATTGCGATTAATAGCATACTTAAAAGATCAAACTTAACTTCTCTCAGTTGCGATTTTTGTCTAATTCCTCCAATTCCAAGTACCAATGAAATCAAGATAAAGGGAATCATAATATAAAAGATCCAGCGCCAACCTAAGTGAGTTACAACAAGACCACCAAACGTTGGCCCTAGAGCTGGTGCAATACCAGTAATCATATTTCCAATCCCCATCATTACTCCAACTCGACTTTTTGGTACCTGTTCCATAATGATATTAAACATTAAAGGAAGGGCGATCCCAGTCCCTAGCCCTTCAACAATTCGACCAAGTAATAAAAATTCAAAATTAGGCGCACATGCACCAATAATTAAGCCACTTAAATATAATAAATTCGCTGTGATAAATAACTTTTTTGTTTTAAAGTGAGCCTTCAAATTTGCTGATAAAGGTACAATAATCGAAATAGTTAACAAATAAATTGATGTCAGCCATTGAACTGTATTAGTAGCTAAATTAAACTCTTTCATTAAAGTTGGAAAGGCAATATTCATTGAAGTCTCAATAATTACCCCACTAAATGAGAGAATGCCTGTCGCAAAAATTGCTGCAAGTACGTGCTTAGGAATTTTTTCCTTAGTCATTTGCTTTTCCTTCCTTAATATTCTTTAGAAAAGCCGTAATAATATTTACATCTTTCATTGATAAATTACCTAAAACTTCTTCATTATCTTGTTTCATATACTGCCTAATTTTAGGCACTATCCTTAAGGCAGATTCAGTTAATTGTGCCTGCTTTTTTCTTTTGTCTTTAGGATCATTAACTCTAATAATTAATCCATGTTTCTCCATCCGTTGCAGCATGATTGTAGTTGTTGATCGCTTAATATTAAATTCATGCTCGATTTCATTTTGCGAAGCAAGACTGTTTTCATGATTAGATAAAAAATCGATCACTGACATTTGCACGCCTGTCACGCCTAAACTATTAGCAAAAATTTCACGTTCACGATCAATTTGAGTAGCTGCTTGTTTAATCAACTTTTTCAGTGTCTCCATTTTATCTCCCCCTTCTATTTTTGTTAGCTGTCTAACTAATATATTATAAAGCAAAATTGTTAGACATCAAACGTTTTTCAAGAATAAAAAAAGAATCACATTGTCCGCTATCAATGTGATTCTTTTATATAAGTATCTAAGTAAAAATTTTATGTGGGGGAAAAGGTTTTTATTTAGATTCTAATTTTTTCGTGAAAAAAGTTACTTTTTGTTGATAATCATCTATCAATAAGTTTAAATTCTGTCGACCCTTCCATTGTCCATAGCCAAAGATCGACATACCCAAGGCTCCTAAAATAAAGAATTATTGATCAAACCTATCCCCTTAATAATTTATTGCCTACGGAACTAGAGCTAGCACAAGAGTTTAATACAAGTCGTCCAACAATTAATCATGCTATCCATAATCTCGTCCAAGAAGGTTTACTAGAACAGCGCAAGAGATTAGGTCCCTTGTTAAGAGAAATAAAATTCAACAAGAATTTACTCACCTTATACAAAGCTACAATCAAGAAATGAGTACCAAAGGACTAAAAACAAAAACAAAAGTACTCTATTTTCAAAGAGTCGTTCCTAATTCAGAGGTGCAAACAGAATTTAACCTATCTACATCTGATTCCGTATTTAAATTAATTAGATTACGATACGTTGATAATCACCCAATTGTTAAAGTACCTACTTATGTCCCCGTTTCACTTGTTCCTGATTTAGAAAAAATCAATTTTTCAACTGCATCTTTATATCTTGAACTTAAGAAAAGAAATTTAGCTGTTACCCATGTTGTAAGAAAACTAGAAGTTAAAAAAGCCTCTTCTGAAATTGCTCAAAAATTAGCCGTTAAAGAAAATGATCCTGTATTTTATTTTCGCACTTGCGGATACACAGATAAGGATCAAAAAATAGAATATTCAATTGCTACTTACCGCGGTGATATGAACTCTTTTATCATTGATCTCAAACGTTAAATAGCAAAAGGGATTGATATCTTGTTACGACAAGAATAATCAATCCCTTTTTTCGACCTTAAAGTTTTTAATTAAAGTAATTTTTCATATGCGTCTTCATACTTAGGAATATCACCAGCACCCATAAATACGACAACTGCATTTTTATGCTTAGTTAAATCAGCAATATTATCTAAATCAATCACTTCTGAACCAGGAATATTATTAACTAAGTCCTCACTTGAAATATCACCGCTTGCTTCACGAGCAGAAGCATAAATTGGAGTGACATAAGCTTTATCTACATCACGTAAGATCTCTTCAAAATCTTTTTGATATTTCTTAGTTCTTGAGAAAGTATGTGGTTGGAAGACTACGACTAATTCTTTATCTGGGAACTTTTGACGAGCAGCTTGAATAGTTGCACGCATTTCTGTTGGATGGTGAGCATAATCATCAATTACTGAAACATCCCCAAAGTCTTTTTCAGCAAATCTTCTCTTAGCACCCTTGAAAGTAAGTAAACCTTCCTTAATGTCTTCCATTGGAACTTTTTCAGTATAGGCAACTGCAATTACAGCAGTAGTATTCAAAATACTGTGGTCACCAAACAAGTGAATTTCAAAACGTCCTAAATCCTTACCATGAGCTAAAACATTGAATTTAGAACCAGTAGTAGTCTTTTCAATATTTACTGCTTGAAAGTCATCAGTATCTTTAAAACCATAAGTATACTTAGGAATATCAGTCTTTAAGCTTTGAAGACGCTTGTCATCTCCCCATACAAAGAGAGCCTTCTTAGTTTGATCAGCAGCAGTTTGAAAAGCACTAGTATAGTCGTCTTGATCCTTAAAGTAATCTGGGTGATCAAAATCTATGTTAGTCATAATTTGGTAATCTGGGTGATATGCCAAGAAATGGCGCCGGTATTCATCTGCTTCATAAACAAAGAAGCGGGAATCAGCAACACCCTTGCCTCGGCCATCTCCAATTAAGTATGAAGTAGGCGCTACTTCACCTAATACGTGAGCTAAAAGACTAGTAGTTGAGGTCTTTCCGTGAGTACCAGATACCCCAATTGAAGTATGCATTTGTACAATCTCTTCAACAGTATCAGGGTAGCTTTGCCATTCAACATTTTTATCTAAGCAAGCTGCTACTTCTGGGTTATCTTGTTTAAATGCATTTCCCTTAACAATTACTTGTTCATCATTGCTTTTAATATTTGCTGGATCAAAATCTTTTACTTCAATACCAGCTTTTTCAAGTGGAACTTGTGTGAAAGTATACTTTTCAATATCTGAACCAGCAACATTATAGCCTAAATCATGTAAAACTAAAGCTAATGAAGCCATGCCAGTTCCTTTAATACCAATGAACCAAATTTGTTTGTTTTTATCTAACATATTATTAATATCTCCATTGTTTATGCCAAAATATTCGCTTTAATTCTACCATTTTTAACACAAAAAAAGAACATAACACAGCGTTATGTTCTAATTCAGAAAGTAGTAAACTCATCCATGCTTCCTACTCTCTTTATTTTTTTAATTTCAACCAAATTAATTGTATTGGACCCTAAAAATATTAAGTAACTTTGATCATCAATTCGCGCCAAAACCGTTTCTTACATTCTCACTATAACACTTTTTCTAATTAAATAACATGATAAAAATGTCGAATACATATGAATTTTGATTCATATATTCATAGTTCTACTATTGCGCAAGACTATTAACAAATAAAAGCTGACATGTAATTCATCAGAAGAAGTTTAAAATTACACTAGCCTAAATTTTACCTAATATTTTAGTACCATGAGCTTGAGTGACCCCGATTGTTTCTATAACAGAATTTACATTCTCATCTGTTATACCACCACCAGGTAAGATCTCAATTTTATCCTTAGCTTGTTTATTTAATTCTTTTAAATTCTCAAAACAATCAGTAATTGGACGATCTAATGATCCACCATGAGTAAGAATACGCACAACTTTGTTTTTAGATAGCCATTCTAAGGCCTCTTTCTGCTTTGAAGCTATTAATTCATCAAAAGCCATATGCATTACAACTTCTATATTTCCAGCATGGGCAGTTGCGATAAGCTGCTTCATTGCGGTTTTATCTAGCTGTTTATTATTAGTCAAACAACCAAATGCTATACCGTCTGCATTGAGTAAACTACACATTTGAATATCATTATTCATTATTTCTAATTCATCAGCAGTGTAAACAAAATTTCCACTACGTGGTCTAATCATTACGATTACTGGCACCTTATACCTATGGGCAAACTCCACCGTCTTTTTAATCACACCAAATGATGGCGTTGTTCCCCCAGCAGCTAAATCATTATTTAATTCTATTCGATTAGCACCACGCTTGATCATCAAAGGCACATTAGTAAAATTTTCCACACATACTTCCTTGATCATTTGTTATACCTCGCTAAAGTCAATATCTAGATCTTTCTCAGCAGCAGCTTTTTCTTCTTTAAGATATTGCTTATCTAGCATTTTCACAAATGGATAGTAAATTAAAATATTTAAAATAATCTCCACAATTTGTAATGCAGATCCTGTCCAACTTCCTGTTGCTAACCACCCAGAAATAATTGGTGGAGTAGTCCAAGGTAATTGAACACCATTTGTCCAAGCTACCCATCCCAAGTTCATTATAATTCCCGAAATTAATGTATTTAAAACTGGGCATAAAATAAATGGAATAACTATAACAGGGTTTAAGACTACCGGTAAACCAAAAATAACAGGTTCATTAATACCAAAAATTCCAGGCAAAATTGCCAATTTACCTAACTCAAGCAATCTTTTTGATTTACAAATTGCAAATACAACAATTAATAAAGCAAGTGTACTACCACCACCGCCATATGTTGTAAATAAATCAATGAAAGGTTGAGTATAGATATGTGGCAATGGAGCATGGTTCTGAAATGCCTTTAAGTTGTCTTGCGTTGAAACAAAGAATATAGGTTGCCATACTGAATTTGTAATTGAAGGTCCATTAATACCAAAGAACCAAAAGAAACTTGCTAAGAAGTTGTATAGCAAAACTGATGGTAAAGAAATACCCACATGTTTCAATGGTGTCTGTAAAATCGTGTAAATAAAGTTATACGCTGTATGAAAACTAGTTAAAGAGAATAGAATTCTTATTAGAAAGAAGAAAACAACGACTAATGCACTTGGAATCAAAGCATCAAATGATTTAGTAACTGCCGGCGGAACACCATCTGGCATCTTAATAGTCCAATTACGCTTTATCGCAAATCTATAAATTTCGACAGATATTAAGGCAATAATAATTCCTAAAAAAATACCATTAGGCCCTAAGAACTGAGTTTCAACTGCAGAAACAGTTTTCTTCCCCAAGACAATAGAAGTAGGAGTCAAAATTAAAAATGATATAAATGAAACCATCCCTGATTGAATGGGATCTAGTCCTCTATTCTTACCATATGCATATGCAATCGCAATTGCTGATAATATTCCCGTAAAGCTAAAGACAGAATTAGATACAGCACTAAACCAATCAGGAAATTGCGGTCCACATACTTTAATCCAAAATTCAGACCAGCCTGGAATTGGAAAATTACCAATAAGTAAAAATATAGAAGTAACTATGATCAGAGGTGTAATAATTAAAAAGCCATCACGCAATGACATTAAAACAACATTATTCCCTAGCTTCGAGGCAACTGGCATCAGCACCTTCTCAAATTTCTTTTGCATTTTAGAACCTCCAACTGAAAAAAACTAATAGCAGTAACTTCCCTTAAATTTTGCAATATCTCCTTTATTTGTTAAAATTTGACACCCCTTAGCCAAATTATCTAAGGATTCAGCAAGACCGGTACCACCTTTTTTAGGCATCTTAACAATTGGAAATTTGTCTTTATATTTTTCAATAAGTTCTTGATTCTTTTCTTTTGCTATAGCTCCGATTACAGGAATGCTAGTGTTTTCTGTAATTGCAGTTCCAATTTCTACCGCCATTTCGGCGAAATCATGATAATCAAATGTTGGCCCAACGATAACTACATCAGCCTCCATTTTTTCAGCCATTTTTGAAAATTTTCTCTGTACGATTTCTTTATTTTGTTGATAATATTTCGGTCCACAGTAAAATGTACCAATGATCTCTCCGTTTACAGCCTCTAAAGCCTTCTCGACATTATCAGCACTTCCCATTGCAATCTTTTTACCGCCTAACGGTGTGTCGCTTCTCTCATCCCCACCTAAACCAGCTTGAATCTGGTCAAGAATAATAATGGTTTTCATAATATGTCACCTTCCTACACTATAGGTGCGTGAATCCTTTTTTCGTACGCATCAAGCCATTCTTGGCTAACAGGCTCAATTTTAGTCTTCATATTATCTATTGGGTTAGCCATCAAAATCACAGATTTTTGCTTATCAGTTGCAACACAAAATGTAAACTCAACGTTAGTAGCTACTCCCCATTCTCCTTTATTATTCATTGCAACTAATGAAAACTCTCCAGCTTTGCCATAGCGCTTTTTTAAATCTTTTATAAATGGATAAACTGCATGATTGCAAGCATCTTGTGGCAATTCACCTTCCTGCATTCTCCTAACAATTTCATATGATAAGCAGCCTTTCATAATGTCTTCTCCAAGACCTGTTGCCGCAGCACCACCAACTTTACTATCAACATAAAAGCCTGAACCAGATAATGGCGAATCGCCTACACGACCATCTTTTTTCATAAATAACCCCGATGTTGAAGTTGCAGCTGCCATTGAGTTATTTTTATCTAAAGTAATAGCACCTACAGTGTCATGCCCATCATATGGGTTCAAATTCTGCTGTTCAATTTCTTTACAACGCTTTTGCCAGCGTTTTTTAGCACGTTCTGTTAACATATTTGTCATTTCAAAACCATGTAAACTAGCAAACTTGGTTGCTCCTTCGCCAACTCTAAAGCTATTATAATGTTCACGACTCAAGGCCCGCGCAACAGATACAGCATGCATTACATTTTCAATCGCCCCAACAGCTCCTTGAGCTAGCGTATCTCCATTCATGAAAGCTGCATCCATTTGTACAACGCCTTCTTCGTTTGGAAGACCTCCATAGCCAACTGACTTATAATACGGATATGCTTCAACTGTATTAATTAATTTTTCAACTGCATCTCCCGCAGTACCATTTTCTTTCAAAATTGTACTAGCCTTTTCGACTCCTTCATTTGCCATTCGCCAAGTTGCAATTGTTCCCCATGACATAGAAAAAACTTCCTCTCTATTCTAAAGAACCTAATCTTTCCAAGCTTCTCATATATATTTTGATACTTAATAAAAGGTCTTTTAAATTCATCCATTCATTTTCTTTGTGAGCTATTCCTTTTTGTCCTGGAAAAGATGGTCCAAAGGCAATGATATTTTGCATTACTCGAGCATAAGTGGCTCCGGTTGTTGTAACTGGCGTCCCATCAAGTCCAGTCACTTCTTCATATACTTCAGATAAAATTTGTATAAATTTAGAATTTTTATTATGCATTACACTAGGAATACTACGTATAACTTTAATATTACTGTTCACTGGGATATTATTTTTGATTCCTTCTGTAATTTGCTCCTCTTGATATGACACTGGATAACGAATAGCTATTTCTATTTGCATACCATTATTTTCAATACTTAAACCAGTAGGAGTCATAATTAATTTTCCAGAATCATTATCATGAAACTCAATTCCTAGTCCTTCTCCATAATGCTTTCGATGGAGAGCTTTAACAATCCATTTAAAATAACTATTTAATTGCCCTGAAACTAACTTTTCATCAACTATTTTCTTAGCTAAGTATGTTATGGCATTCTTTCCCATTTCTGGAGCATTACTTGGAACTCTTATACCATGACTCTCAATTCTTCTATTTTTAATTTCTACACTTAATTCATCAGGCACATGATCTTTTGCCATATCCCCTTGCAGATTCTTCACTTGATTTAGACTTCCATCTGAAATTGGTGTAAAAATAGAATAATTTACGATTCCGCGTTCCCCATATACTACTGGATATTTACAATCAGCTGTCCAACCAAAGATTGGTGGTTTTTCCTTCTTTAAATATAAAGGCACATCATTAGAGCCACTTTCTTCATCTGATCCAAAAACTAATCTAATCGTCTTTTTAGGCTTATAACCAAGATCCTTAAGCATTTTCATTGCCCATAATGTTGCTAGTGCAGGACCTTTATTATCTAGTATTCCTCTACCATACAATCGACCATTCTCAACGGATAAATCCCACGGATTAAACTTCCACTTATCACCTACTGGCACTACATCTAAATGATCAATAATACCAATATAATTCTCATCGTCATCTCCCCATTGCGCATATACCATCGCATTATTAACAATTTTTGCTTTAAATCCACATTTTTCAATAATTGGAACTATAGTTTCTAATGCTTTTTTAGGTCCTTTACCAAATGGAGCGTCTTTTTCTGAACTGCCTTTAACGCTTGGAATTTGCATAATTGTGCGTAAATTTTCTAAAAATACTTTTTCATTTGTACTTATAGCTTTGTTAATTTTCTCTTCTGATATCATTGTCTTAATCCTTAAAACTAAACTATCTCAACCTAGTTAGTGTTGACTTGAATGAATATTTATCAGCTCGATAAAATGATGTATCAAAGAAAATAGGGATTGCATCTGGCGTATAGGTTATAGTCTTAACTTTAAATATTGGCTGTTGTCCCTTAATGTTCAAATATTTAGAAATTTCATCAGTAACCATAATTGCTTCAATCTCTTGATGTGCATAACCAATTTCGATATTTTCATTTAAGATTTTAAATAAAGATTGTTCAAAATCAGCTAATGTCTTATTTTTTATATATTCACCACAAATAAGAATTTTTTCGAGAGTCATCGGGTCATTATCCCAATAACGTATTCTTTTTAACTCAAAAACCTTTTTATCTAATCTATCGTCTAGTGCCAATATTTCACTAATTTTTCTACTCGGATTTCTAATAGGTGCGAATTTTAATACTTTAGTGTGCACCGTTTTTCCATGTTCTTTAGCAACTTCAGTAAAACTTTGCAATCCTCCTCTACCAGATTCAATTTTTGAATTTCTTTCAGCACCTAACATTACATATGTGCCTTTACCCGGATCTTTTACTAATATTTTGGCGTTTATCAAACGACTAATTGCTTTTCTAATCGTCAAACGTGAAACATCAAATTCTTGCGCTAATTGATATTCAGAAGGCAGTCGCTGACGGCTGGTATATGTTTCATTTCTAATTCTTTCTCTGATTATCTTTACTATCTCTTCAACTTTTGTCATCATTTTCACCAGCTTCCACTTAATTCAAGCGTCTTTTCATAGTATATACTATGCTGTATGCTCCTAAATGTAAACGCTTTAGTAAAAATCCCACTAAAAATATTAATTAATTCTTAGTGAGATCAAAAAAAGAGCCCATTACCATCAATGAGCTCCCTTATATAAATATATTAAAATGTATTACAAACTAATTTGGCCACTAGCTAATAATTCATCGCACTTAGTTGGCTCAAACTCGTCTCCAGCATTAAAGTCATCAGGAACAACCATAATACCACGCTTTTGAGGAGCATGAGCTAATCCTAATTCACGTGCCGAACAAATCATACCGTATGAATCAACACCACGAAGTTCGCCTGGCCAAATTTGTTGACCATTTGGCATCAAAGTACCAGGAAGTGCAACGACTACCTTTTGACCTTGAGCAATATTTGGTGCACCACAAACAATTTGGTGTTCTTCACCATTTCCTACGTCAACAGTAGTTACATGCAAGTGGTCAGAATCTGGATGTGGTTCACAAGTCTTAACATAGCCATAAACCAGAGTTGGCTTGCCAATTTCTAGTTTAGTATCAAAACCAGCTTCAGCTATTTTTTTATTCAAAGCATCAACTAAATCTTGTGTTGGTTTAACTTCACCGTTTGGTAACTTATCATAATCTAAAAAGCTACTTACGTTAAAGAAATTAAATCCAATAACTTCACCGTCTTCATTTTCAACTCGCGTAACTTGATCCTTTTCTGTGAACTTACTACGACCCTTATCTTGGTCAAGAATCACAATTAAAGTATCAGGGTAACTTGTTTTATTGGTAGAAACAATCATTTCTAGTAAATTTCCTTTCCTAGGCTATTTGAGAGAGTTAAGGAAGTTTTCTACTTCTTCTTTAGTCTTTCTGTCCTTATTTACTAGTCTACCAATTTCTTTGCCATCTTGGTAGACAACAAAGCTAGGAATTCCAAAGATATTTAATTCTTTTGCTACATCAATTGAACCATCACGATCAATCTTATAGAATTTTGCATCAGAATTATCTTTTTCAATTTGTGGTAAAAATGGATCTAAAAAGCGGCAATCTGGGCACCATGTTGCTAAAAATAATAGGACTACCTTCCCATTTGCAGTAATTTCTTTTAACTTTTCAGGAGTTAATTCTTTAATTTCTTCCATCCGTCTCACTCTTTCTTACTTTTTATAAGTTATATTTATTTTACAACCTTTTATTTTAAAAATCTAGTCTAAGATTTTTTAGCTAATTTCAGAAATAAACAACAACAAAAGATATGAAAGAAGGGAGTACATATGATTGATATGAATAGAGAACTGCTGCAGCTGGT
Source organism: Lactobacillus gasseri ATCC 33323 = JCM 1131 (assembly GCF_000014425.1). Classification (NCBI taxonomy): domain Bacteria; kingdom Bacillati; phylum Bacillota; class Bacilli; order Lactobacillales; family Lactobacillaceae; genus Lactobacillus; species Lactobacillus gasseri. Next base: position 1,428,253 of record NC_008530.1, read on the forward strand.
TATAGTTTACATTTAGTTTTTTCCTACTCAGAATAATTTAAATTTGTACCATTACTTTCAATCACTTGTTTGTAATAATCAAAACTGTCTTTCTTATAACGTTTATAACTGCCTTTTCCATTGTCTGAACATGCTCCTTTAAATATTGCATTATATGAAGAAAATATCATCAAAGAAAAAGAACCAAGCAACTATTTTCAAGTTGCTTGATTCTTATTCAAAACTATTCATCTCCTACTTTAGGTTGTTTGACAAACAGCCATTATTTATAGAGAGCGATTATTTTTTCTAATTCTTTATCAGAAATCAGTTTCAAATTTCTAACAAATTCCGTAGCTTGTTCTAAAGTACTACCATTATTCAGTTGATTTTCAAGAATAATTTTAGCAGAATCCACTTTTCCCTCTTTTTTTCCTTCTGCTCTACCTTGTTTTATACCGCGTTGCATTCCTTGCTCATATCCTGCTTTTCCAGCAGCTTGTTCACGTTCTAGTATTCTCGTTTCGTAAAGCATGATCTTTTCCCTCGTTTCTGGATCTTCATTAATTTCCTTAATTCTTCTTTGCGCGTAATCGAAATGTTTATTTAAATTTACAGGTTCATTATTCATTAATTTAGCTAGGGCTTTTAAATCTTCGCTTTGTCCCTCAGTTGAAACTTGTGAATTAATAATCTTTGTCACGCCATCCTGCAATTGTTTTTACCTATCTTGATCGGAATAAGTATGATACGACTCATAAAATTTATCATCTTTCTTAGGCTTAAAATTACAAAGAAAAATAATATAGGCGTCCTTTAAGTTTCGATAGGTATTTCCTTTATTTAAAGTATAACGTAAATCAAGTCTTGAAAGATAGTAACGCATGCGTCTACCAATATCATCTTGGTCCGGTGTTTGCATCTCGATATTAAACACGCGTCCTTCATGGTCTGTGACTAAAACATCAAGCCTAACTTCTTTAGCTTCGTTCTTGCGCTTAAGATTATTAATCTCAACTTGCTTATCTAGCCAGTCTATCTTCTTAATTTTCAGATCTGGAATAATGATTTCGAGTAAATACTTGCAAAATTCTTTGTTTTCCATCACCATTCCAAAAACCTTATCTTCCGTGAACCCAAACCAGGGTTCAATCTTTTTAACCATATGAGTAAATCCTCTCTTAAAGATATTTGAGGAGTCATCCCATATGTTTATTACGCAAAGTGATGCTAGTTTTCCTAAGAAAATAAAAAATACTCCCCAAAACGGGAAGCATCTCAGCTCTATTCAAAATGTGCATGTAGACAGTAAATCGGATTACCTTTTGCTGCAAATTTATGTTCATATTCAGTCTCAACATTTCTTTCGAGAATTTCATTTTCTGCATGATGTAAATCTAAACTAACATAGTCAAATTTCATCCCATAATTGTTAAGACTTACCAAACTATACTCAAATAGTCCTTGATTATCTGTCTTAAATTCTAAATGCCCTTCTGGCTTTAATATCTGGCGATACTTGTCTAAAAAACTCTTATATGTCAATCTCCGTTTCTCATGACGCGTCTTTGGCCATGGATCAGAAAAGTTCAAGTAAACAACATCTACACTATTTTCAGGTAAATACATTGCTATATTAGCTGCATCAGCACACATTAACTGTAAATTATCGATCTTTTCTTCTAACTTAGTTCTCAAAATCATCCCTGCAGCTGTGGTTTGAAGCTCTACGCCAATAAAATTCATTTCAGGATGTTTCTTAGCTAAAGTAGTGATAAATTGTCCCTTGCCTGAGCCAATTTCAATTGCCAAAGGCTTAGAAAAGTCATCAAATCTCTCTTCCCAGTTAATTTTCTTTTCCGGATCTGGCTCATTCAAAATAGCTTCTGGATGTTCAACTACTAATTTTTGAGCCCAAGGCTTATTTCTTAATCTCATCTTTTCACAACCTAATATCTAACTTTTTTAAATAACTGTTCAATTTTACTTGGTAAATAGAAATATAGCAATAAAAATGTTAAAGCAAGCAAACCAATAACGCCACCAACTGCTTCTAATTTTTGTGGAGAAAAAATAATTATCGCCAAACTGATTAATCCCCATTCAAGCAGCATCCCTTTTTGCAAAACTTTTCTTAGTGCTTCTCCTCTTGAGGTTAGCGGGATTGGCATTACATGATACATCATATTATGCTCATAAACTGTTCCTAGAGGGATCAATTGATAAAGCGTTAAGAAAATAATCAAAGCACCACTAGCAATTGCCCAGCGTGCATCTTGCAAGCAAGCAATTAATAAAATTGAAAAAAGCACCATTCTAATCAATAAATTGCTATATTCTGGATCTCTTAATAATACTCTTTGATAAATAAAAGTATTTGGCGTTTGATCGACATTTTTAATTAAAAAGTCTAAATACTTTCTTCTAGCAATTCGAACTTTCTTATCTGGTACATCGGTAAACATACTATAAAAGTTATTTAAGAGATCAACTCTTCTTTCTTCATAGTCTAAGGCTTTGTACCAGTCAAACATTTTACCACGTGGCAAATAATCTACTCCAACCCAGCCAGCAATTGCTACATTAGCATAGATAATTGGATTTGGATAATACTCCAAAAAAGATAGATAGAGTATTAAAAAGTTAATTCCTAAAAATAACCAAATATTATAGTAATCATGCTTATTAAAATAAAAACTTCTGACAATCAACTTAAACTGTAAATTTTTACTTGCAATTAACCCAATTACTATAAAGACTAGGTCGCCGATTGAAAAATTAGCTCTCATTGTCGCAAACGGCAATAAAATACCCGATACTAAAATAATCAAGACCGTTGGCAAAATCATATTATGCATATATATTGGCTTGAAATACTTCTTCATTTCACTATCTTGATTAAAAAGGAAATGCTCATCAGCTCTATCAAACAAAGTCGCAAAATGCCCAATTCCTAAAGTTGTAGTCCAAATCAAAGCTAACAATGGTTTATAAAACCAAAGATTATTTGGCCACTTCTTAATATTTTGTGCATACCAAAACATTAAAGCTCCAAATAGGAAAATTAAAGCCAAAATAAAAAAGTCATTAAAAACCAAAGTTAGATAGTGCATCTGCTTTTTAAAGTTTTTATTGAGTCTATTTTTTATTAAATCAGTCATGCTTCTTCACCGTTTTCTGATTTAAAATTTGATATAAACGATCAAATGAATCGCTAGGCTTTAAGCCATAAAACTGTCTAATTTCAGTTAAACTACCTGCAGTTTCAATTGTGCCATTATTGAGCACCGCAAATGTTTGTACAGCTTCTTGAGCTTCAGCTAGAACGTGCGTAGTCATTAAAACCATTTTTTGATCAGCAACAGCTTTTTTAACGAGATCAATAAAGTTAGCTACAGCTAAGGGATCAAGTCCGGTAAATAGTTCGTCAATTACTAAAAGATCAGCATTGGCTAAAAAGCTAGTCACAATCATTACTTTTTGCTTCATCCCTTTGGAAAACTTAATTGGCAACCAATCAAGTTTATTTTCCAGACGAAACATCTTACACAATTCTTTTGCTCTCACCCATGCTTGATCATGATCTAAACCATAAGTAAGCATCACTAACTCAAGATGTTCCTTTAAAGTTAGCTCTGGATATAAAATTGGCGTTTCTGGAATATAAGCAACCATCTTTTTAAATTCAGCAGGATTTTCAGTTAAGCTAATCCCATTTAAAGTAATCTTGCCTTTTTGCATTCTTAGTAATCCAAGCAGGTGCTTAATTGTCGTTGATTTACCAGCACCATTTAGTCCAATTAATCCAACAGCTTGGCCAGGTTCAATCGTTAAATTTACATTTTTAATGACATTAATCCCAGAGTAGCCTCCGGTTAAATTTTCAATTTTAAGTGCCATTACTTTTTCCTCTCTACTGCAATAAGATACATATTTATGATAGCATGAACATAAGTTAAACTAAATTTTCTTTTCATTAAGAAAGGGGTCTTATTCATGACTGAATTAGAAAAGGATTGTTTATTTTGTAAAATTATTAGAGGAGAAATTCCTTCCTACACAGTTTTTGAAAATGATGACGTCAAGGCTTTTCTTGATATTTCTCAAGTAACTAAGGGACATACTCTAATTATTCCTAAAAAGCACCTGATTAATTTCTTTGACTACAGCCAAGAAGACGCTGCTCGCTTTTTACAGTATATTCCAGTTGTTGCCCAAGCAATTAAAAAGTCTGATCCAACTATTAAGGGATTAAATGTTGAAGTAAACAACGGTGAAATTGCAGGACAAGTTGTTATGCACTCACACATTCACTTAATTCCACGTAGAAGTGAAAATGATCCAATCTCTACTCCTCATGTAAATAATGCAGATCAATATTCAGAAGCAGATTATCAAGCTGTTGCAAACGCTATCAAAAACAATCTATAATATCAGTAATTTTTCCTTTAATGCGGTACAATAAAGATGGTTATTAAGTTAAAAATTATTGAATAGATAAAGAGGTATACATTATGTCTGGATTTTTATTAGGAATTCTTACTGGTACAGTTGCAGGTGGCTTATTATCATACGCCAAGAATCCATTAAGTGGCAATTCTATTAGAAGCGACGTTAAAGATTCTGCAGATAACTTCAATGATTCAGTTCACCGCGTTAAAACAATTTACGATGAATTAGAAGAAAAGAGAATGGAACAACCAGAAGAAGACAAATCTGAAGATACTGATACTACTGAAACTCCATTTGAAGATGAAGAAGTCGAAGTTTCAGATCGTCCTTCACTTAAAGATAAGGCTCATGATTTAGTTGATGCCTTCTCTGCAGCATCATTCAAGGCTGTCGACCATGATCGCGTTTTTGCCGCAGTTAAGAATAAATTAAATGAAGCAAAAGAAGATCTTGAAGACGCAAGCGATGATGTTGAAAATGCTACTCAAGATGAGGAAAAAGTAGACAGCAATTCTGGCGCAAGCGAAGAAGAACATAAGGAAGAAAATTAATGAAATTTTTTGGAATTGGCTTAGGATTAGGTAGTTTAGCAGGATTAGGAATTTCTCTTCTTCCTAATCCACAAACTGGTCGTAAAGTTAAAGATGATGTCCGTCTCTTTTTAAATGATACTAAAAAGGACGCTACTTCATTAGCTACTAGTACAAAGCACGCTAAAAATGCTGCTAGCCAGTTAATAAATGACTTGCCACAAGCTGAAAAATCAGTTAAAGACATTCAAGACAGCTTAACTAATTTTCAAAGTTCAATTAAACCAGAAGTAGATCAAATGAAAGAAAATGTTTCTACACTAACTAAAGAAGCAGAATCTACAATTAATGGAATTAAAAATGAACTTTAATCTTAAGATTTGTTAGTCTTTTTTATAAATATCAAGAAAACTCTTATTGTCCATTGGGATAATAAGAGTTTTTATGTTATATTTGAACTTGTAATTAAGCAAAGGATGTGCAAATTAATTTATGAAAAAAACATGGAAAAAAGCAGCTACTGTTTTAGCTTTTGCAGGAATTGCCTTAAGTGCTACTGCTTGTTCTGGCGGTAAGGCTGTCGTTACTTATAAGGGCGGTAAGATTACTGAGTCACAATACTACAACAAGATGAAGGAATCTCAAGCAGGTCAATCCACTCTTGCCAGCATGATTGTTTCTGATGCTCTAGAAAGTCAATACGGTAAAGAAGTTACTCAAAAGCAAGTTGATAAAGAATACAACAAGTACAAGAAACAATACGGTAGTCAATTCGATTCAGTTCTTGAACAAAATGGAATGACTGCTTCAACTTTTAAGGATAACTTGAAGACTAATCTTTTGACTGAAGCTGCTTTGAAGCACATCAAGAAGATTACCCCAGCTCAAGAAAAGAAAGCTTGGAAGAATTATCAACCAGAAGTTACTGTGCAACACATTCTCGTTTCCAAGAAGAGTACTGCTGAAGATATCATTAAACAATTAAAAGATGGTGGCGACTTCAAGAAGTTAGCTAAGAAGTACTCTACTGATACTGCAACTAAGAATGATGCTGGTAAGCTACCTGCATTCGATTCAACTGATTCTACTTTAGATTCTAGCTTCAAGACCGCTGCATTTAAGCTTAAGACTGGTGAAATCACTACCACTCCAGTTAAGACTCAATACGGCTATCATGTAATTAAGATGATTAAGCACCCTGCTAAAGGTACTCTTAAAGAACACAAGAAACAAATTGATAACCAAATTTATCAATCAATGTCTGAAGATCAAAGCGTTATGAGAAGCGTAATTGCTACTGTTCTTAAGCGTGCTGATGTTTCTATTAAGGATAAAGATTTGAAGAACGTTCTTTCTCAATACGTTTCATCAGATAGTCTTTCAAAATAAAACTTTTATACACTAAAAAATACCGAGATCGTAAAAATCGATCTCGGTATTTTTTTATTCTAGTTTTGGTGCTTGATCTAAAGCTTCGTCATTTTTAGGACGATAAAATCTGCGATTATCTTGCGACTTAATTGTTTCAGTAAATTCACCTGGCTTAGTTTGCTGCAGAGCATTAGTAATTGCATAAACTGTTGCATCCAAATCATCGATCTTATGCAAAACTTCAGCTTCTAAAACTACTGGTCTATGAGCTGCTCCGTATTCCGGCAATCCATGATGAGATAAAACTAAATGTCTCAAAAGCATTAAGTCTTCACTATGTTCATCAATCTTTAGTTCATGTGCTGCTAACATAATTTGTTCATCAATTAAAACTAAGTGACCAATTAGATTTCCTTCAGTAGTATATTTAGTAGCAACAGGACCAGATAATTCAATTACCTTTCCCATATCATGCAAAATACATCCAGCATAAAGGAGCGAGCGATTAATCTGTGGATAAGTATTAGCAATCCCTTCAGCATCCCTTAACATGGAAACAGTATGAAATGCTAAACCATTTCTGACAGCATGATGGTTAGACTTACCGGCTGGATATGAAAAGAACTGCTTATTCCACTTTTTAAGCAAATACCGTACAATTCGATTCCAAGTTGGATTCAAAATTTCAAAAACACGTTTATTAATTTCTTCTTCGAGATCTTTTTGCTTAATTGGAGCAGAGTGAACAAATTGGTTTAAGTCATAACCTTCATTTGGTCCTACTACTCTTAAGTCATAAATCCTTATCTGTGGTCGATCTTGATACTCTTCTCGTTTTCCGCTTAATTCAACAATAGTGCCTGGACTGAAGGTATCAGCATCTTGCTGACTAGCATTCCAAAGATTTCCCCTAATTGTGCCACTTGAATCGCTAAATTGTAAAACTAAGTATTGTTTACCATTTTTACTGGTGCGAAGACTTGAATCTTTTAACAGTAAAACCAAATCCATATCTTCGCCATCATTATAATCAAGCAACCTTTTTATCATGATTATTCCTTTTCTATCCTTATTGGCTTCATCGCAAGATTAGTTACTAAATCTTGACGTGCCGTAAAAATTAAAACTTGCGTCTTCTTAGCCAATTCTTTTAATAATTCAACAATATAATTCGTTCTTTGCGCATCAAAGTTTACAAAGGCATCATCAATTAAAATTGGCAACGCGATCTTATCAGCAACTTGTTCAACGAAGGCTAATTTCAAAGCAAAGTATAATTGCTCACTAGTTCCGCGAGACAGATATTCAACTTCAAATTTTTTACCATCTGCGCGCTTAACTTTAAGTTTTTTATCTAATTCAATATCCACATATCTGCCACCAGTTAATAACTTAAAGTACTTTTTAGCATCTTCAAGCATCTTAGGAAAACGCTCATTTGAAGCTAAATCTAACCCCCGTGCAATCCAGTTGCTAGTCAATAGATTTGCCAGATACTCTTTAACATTTTCATTTAATGATGATTCAAGATCAGCTAACTTTTGCTTTTCTGCAAAATACTTATCTGAATTTGCTAAAACATTCATCTGATTTTCAAGTTTAGCATTTTCTGCATGTAAATTATTAATTTGATCTTGCTTATAAGCAATTTGCTCTTCTAATTGAGCTTTATTTTCTTTCAATGCTGCTGGGTCTTGAGCAATCTTTTCTAATTGAGCTAGATCAGCTTGTAGGTCATTTTTCAATGCTTCAATTTTCATCTTCAACTGTTCTTGCTCTTCTGCTTCTTTCTTCAAATCTGTGAATTCGGCAAAGTTAGCAACCTTATTCGCTGCAAACAGCTTAGAAAGTTCAATCTTGTTTTTAGCCAGTTGATTCTTTTTATCTTGTACTTGAATTATTAAATCATTTAAGTGCTGCTTAGCCAAATTACTTTGATCAAGTAATTTTTGCAGTGAATTTAATTGACTCACAATATCAGAAAAAGTCTGAATTTTTTTCTGAGTAAGCGGAGATAAATTCTGAACAAAAGCTTGAACCTTTTCATTCAAAGACTTTTGTTCTTGATCTAATTGAATCAGTAATTGCTTCTTAGACTCAATTTGAACTACTTCATTCCATAAGCTATTTAAATCAACTGTATTTGGATCAAGGCCATACTTTTCAATAAATTCTTGCTCTTGCTGACCATCTTTGGCATTCTTTTGTCTTGTCCAAACAAATAAACCCAGGCCACCCAAAGCAATCATTACTCCTAGAAAGCGAACAAATAAGTTACTGATTGCAACTGCGCTAAAAATTCCCGCAACTAACAAGATTAATGAAACAATTCCTGGTAAATTATTAGCTTCCTGTTTTTGACCTCTTAAAGCTTGATAATCAGACTTTATTTGCCCTCTTGCTTCACTAGACAACTTACTTAATTTAACAGCTTCTGGTTGAAATTGATCATAAGACTGTAGATCCTTCTTAGTCGTTTCAATTTGCCTTTGCAAATCTTTACTTTCGCTCTCCCAATGAAGGACTTCAGCCTTATGATCAACCAAAGCTTGAATCTTATCCTTATCGGCTAGTTCGCTACTTGCTTCAATTTCTTGGAGTTGTATATTCAAATTATCAACATCATTAGTTAAGTCCGCAAGTTTACTCCGAATAGCCTGAGCTCTTTCGTAATTTTCTTTAGAAAAAGAGAGAGGTTTTAATTTGCGTTTTAGTTCTTGATACTGTTTAAAATTAGTTAATTTTTGCATCAAAAGACTAATTTTTTGCTCTTGCTCATTTAGCTTAACTAACTCAGTCTGAACCTGTTTCAAATTTTCTTTTTCTGCAGTTAATTTTTCTTCAAATTCACGATAATCCTTAAATTCACTATCTGTTTGAGCCAAAACTTCCTTTTGCTCTTGAATTTGATTGATTAACTGGTTAATTACAGGTTTACGGCCACTCTTTTTAAAGAGCTTCTGTGCATTATTTGAAAATTCATCCCTTAAATCAAGCAACTTATGACTTTGCGAAGCTCCTAAAAAATAAATCTGTTCCATCAACTCTGCTTGAGATAGACCAGTTACCTCACGCATCATATCTTGATTGAAAATAAAACTATCGGTGTAGAAACTGCCGTCAATGTTTTGAATTCGATCAAAAAATACACTTTCTGGTACTACTTCATCATTTAAGCTGACAGTCAAGACGCCCTTTTTAGGATCTCCTTTAGCATATAGGCGACTTAAAACAAAAACATCATTTTTATCTTCAAAGGTCAAACTACCGCCCATCGGACTCACATGATCTAGAGGTTGATAATTCTCAAAGAAAGGTGATTTATTAGTTCTCAAGTGAAAGCCAAATAAAACCTGCTTAACAAAAGCAACTGTTGTACTTTTTCCTGCTTCATTTGCACCTAAAAAGATTGTTAAATCTTTGTTCAAATTAAAAGTTACATCATTTAATTTTCCAAAGTGAATAATTTTAATTTGGGTTAGTTTCATCATCCATATCCTTTAACTTTTGTCCCAATTTAACTTGTGCTAATTCTTTTACTTCTTCAATAAATTCTGGCTGTTTCAAAAGATCAGCAACATAATCGCTCTTTTTGCTTAAATCATTAGCTAAAGAATAAATCTTATCTAGTTCAAACGTTTCATTCTCCGCTTGATCAAAAGCTTCTTTATCAGCTGTCTTAAGTTGAAGTTTTTCATTATTGGTCAAATAAACTTTCACAGGTCGCGAATCAAACCTTAAAGAATTAGCAAGCTGAAGCCAATAATCACTATCATTAACCAATTCTAGCTCTTGTTCACTTAAGTATTGGGCACCTTGAATTGTTAAACCAAATAAAGTCTGGTGCTTATTCTTTTTAGTTAAAACTTCAACTATTTGTTTTGTTAAAACTGTTTGAGAAATTACTTGATCTAAATTCAAAGTCGCCATTTGCCAGATAATTGGAGCTGTTTCAACAAAATTAAGGCTTATTTCTTTGGTTGATTCATCTACTGTACCGACATAAACGCCCTTTGCTCCCTGCTCATTAATGTGTCTGCCTTGTAAATTACCACTATAAACAATTGGTGGCTTATCACTCAAAGTTTGGCGCAAATGAATATGCCCCAAGGCAAAGTAATTATAATTTAGGTCTTTAATTTCTGCTGTGGTAAATGGAGCGTAGACATTTTGATAAGCTGCAGTAGTCTTAGCTCCAGCGTGCATTAAACCAAAAGTGAAATTATCCCCTTTGTTGGGAAACTCACTAATCTTATCAACTTCAATATGATTATGTTGATAAGAAAAGCCGGCGACTGTATAAGGAAAGTCAGACTTAGTCTTAAACTCTACAGTTTCTACCTGTTCATCAGGACCTAAAAGTTTAAAATATGGCGTTTGCGGTAAAATCATTTCATCTGGATTTAAATAATCGTGATTTCCTAAAATCATCACAACTTGTATTTCTTGATCAGTAAGTCTTTTAACCTCACGACTAAAGAACAGCTGACTTTGTGGACTCGGATGAACCGAATCAAAAGTATCACCTGCAATTAAAACTAAATCTACCTTTTGATCTAGTGCGGTATCTATCGCTTTAATAAACGACTTTTGGGTTGACTGTTTAATATTATTAAACTCATTAGATGGCAAAAAAGATAGTCCTTGAAAAGGACTATCTAAATGCGCATCGGCCAAATGCATAAATTTCATATTAATTATTTTGCCTTTAAATCATCATATAAATCGCCAATCGGCTTAGTCATAGCTTGTTGAACATCATTAATCATTTGGAAGAGAGCTTGTTCCTTAGTGATCATGTCCTTTAATTCGTCGTTATTACGAACTTCTTCGTTAATCTTTTGGTATTCTTTCTTAACATCGTCAGAAAGTGGTTGACCTGAATTTTGAGCAGCCAAGATTTGTTGTTGAAGCTTATCCATTCTTTGGTACAAGTCTAAACTTTCTGGCTTGTTCTTTAAGTTTTCAAGAGATTTCTTTAAATCCTTAAATTGTTCAGTTTCTTGTAAGTCCTTTGCCATTTGGTTGGCATTATCATAAATATTAACCATTTTTATAATTAAATCTCCTTTATTTTTACTGACCTAAAAGTCCTTTAAGGTTATTATACCATTCGTTAAACTTAGACCCAGTATCATTGATTCCTTTTTGTACTTGTTTTCCAATATTACCGAGCCAGTCTGAATTTGCACCTGTATCTTGAGAAATTTGCTGAGCGCTCTTTTCCTTAAATTGCGTTTGCGAAGTATATGGCAGCAAGCGTTCTAACTCAGACTTATAAAGGTGCGTAATTCCTGTTTCAGAAATTCCTTCCATGTAGTGATTTTGATCCGTCTTATCAAAACCAACCCAAGTTGACAAAACAACATCTGGAGTATAACCAACAATCCATTGATCTTTCGTACCAAAGCCATAACTATCTGGCACCTCTGTTGATCCAGTTTTACCAGCTACTCTAAAGTTTGCCGGCTGAGCTGATCTACCAGTACCAGAAGTGAAAACGCCTAAAAGCATAGAGGTCATTTCTTTTGCAGTATTAGTAGAAATTATTCGGTGACTGCCAGGATTCTTGTTTTGAGCAATTACATTCCCGCTAGCATCAGTAATTTTAGTAATACAGTAAGACTGATTTGGCAAGTTTCCTTCATTAGCAAAAGCGCTGTAAGCTCTCGCCATCTGCATTGGAGAAACACCAGTCGACAAACCACCTAAAGCTAAAGCCAAGTTTTGGTCACTCTTATTAACATGAATGCCGAAGTTTTCAACAGATTGAACACCCTTGCTGACACCAATTTTGTCTAATAACCAAACAGCTGGAACATTTTTACTTTGTGCTAGAGCCTCATACATTGGAATCTTATTTGAGTATTGATTATCAACATTTTTTGGTTCATAACCATTTTTGCCAAATTTTTGTAATTTATTAGAAAGTTCAGAATCGTAGTGATAGCCACTTTGCAGAGCTGGCGAATAAACAGCCAGTGGCTTCATCGTTGAACCAGGCTGACGCTTCATCTGCGTGGCACGATTATAGCCTCGAAAGACATGTTGCCCTCTTCCGCCAACTATTGCTCGAACAGCTCCCGTCTTAGGATCCATTGCGACGCTTGCACCTTGAACTTTGGTTCCATCACTAGCATTTGACGGGAAATTCCAGCTTTCTTCAAAACTGTCTTGCAAGGCACTTTGATAGCCAGTATCAAGAGTAGTGTAAATCTTTAAGCCCTTGTTCATTACATCTTCTTCTTTTAAGCCATAACGATCAATTGCTTCATCCACAACTGCGTCAAAGAAGTAAGGATAGCGATAACCATCTTCTTGAGAAAATGTATCTTCTAAAGTTAATGTCGTCTTTTTAGCATTATCAGCCTGAGTCTCAGAGATCTTCCCTGTATCAGCCATCAAGCCTAGCACAACATTACGCCGTGAAATTGCATTATCCATATGGTCAATAGGATTATAATAACTGGGACTTCTCAGCATCCCGGTAATAGTAGCTGCTTCACCTACTGTTACATCGCTCGCATTTTTACCAAAATAACGCCTTGCAGCATCTTGAACTCCCCAAACACCATTACCAAAGTAAGCGTTGTTCAAGTACATGGTTAGAATATCTTTTTTAGAGTAGACACGATTAATCTCGATTGCAAAAAAGAGCTCTTCTAATTTTCTAGAAAAAGTCTGCTTTTGCGTTAGTAAGGCATTCTTTGCTAGCTGCTGCGTTAGCGTTGAACCACCACCGACAATACCGTGGTGAATTACACTACTTATGGCAGCTCTAGCCATTCCCTTAACACTAAAACCAGGATTTTTATAAAAAGTTCGGTCTTCTGTCGCAATCACAGCATCTTGAATATAAGGCGAAATCTGACTTAATTCTACAAAAGAACCTTTTTGCGAATAAAGCGAACCCGCCTTTTGATTTTTATTATCATAAATAGTAGTTGTAGTAGAAAGAGCTGCCTTCATGTTAGAGATGTTTGAAGTTTTTACCTTAACGGTATAATAAGTACAAACGAACAAACAACACGACAGCAATATTAAAATTAACCAACGCCAAATTTGAAAACGGTGGTTGAAGTTTTTAATCGCTAAATGAACGCGATGCCAAAACTCGTGATTTTGGGAATGCATAAAATTAAAACTCCCTTTTCGTCAATAAACCTAATATGACGATTTTAGCATATCTTTATTTGAAAACTAGTATTTTAAAAGTTAAAAATTAGATAAGGTGGAAAAGATGACCACATACCATTATTTTCTTACATATCCTGCAAATTTAGGACCAATAAGTGTTAACGAATTAATGCGCAAATTATTAATTCCAAGAAAATGGCGTCATTTTTTGCGTACTGAAAAACAGATTTTAATTAATGATCATTACTTACCACTTAATTTTTTAGTAAAAGCTGGTGACAAGATTGATATTTATCTAGATCATGTCGAAAGTGACCAACAAACTTATCCTGCTAGTGGAAAATTACCTAAAGTCGTATATGAAGATTCAGATATTCTAGTAATTGATAAACCTACTGGGCAAAAAACGCACCCAAATTTAGATGAAAAAGATACTGCGTTAAATGATTGTGCTACTTACCTAGGCTACAGTCCCTTTATTGTTCACCGCCTTGATATGCTTACAAATGGTTTATTATTAGTGGCTAAAAATCCGGCTGTTGTTCCAATCTTAAATCGGCAATTAACTAATAAAACCTTGCACCGCGAATACTTAGCATGGGTTTCTAAATCAAACCAGTTAAAGCAAAGCGGAACAATTTCTTTATCCATTGGGCACGATCCTGACGATCAAAGAAAAAGAATGGTACGCCTCGATGGTCAAAAGGCGATTACTCATTATGAAGTAATTAAAGAATGTGAAAATAAGGAACTGGTAAAACTTACTCTAGAAACTGGGCGCACACATCAGATTAGAGTTCACTTAGCAGCGCTCGGTGCTCCAATTATTGGGGATCCACTATATAATCCAAATTATCAAAATGGGGAAAAATTACAGCTAACTGCTTATCAACTCACATTTATGGGGCCTTTTAAGTTCGAAAGTAAGACTGTTAAATTGATAGAAAAATAAAAGAGATACGCAAAAATGCATATCTCTTTTTTCATATGCCTCAAACAGGAGTCGAACCTGCACTCACTTGCGTGAACAGCGACCTGAACGCTGCGCGTCTGCCAATTCCGCCATTGAGGCAACTTGTAGAACATATCTATCATACCAAAAAGTTGGCAAAATTGAAAAGTCAAATAATTTAAAAATAATCCAAGTTGCATTTGCGAACTATTGTTCGTATAATATCAATTAATAAGAACAAACGTTCAGCTGAAAGGTAATTATTATGTATGACTATCGCTACGAACCGCATCGCTTAATTTTTATGATTGATAATAAGAGTTTTTTTGCCTCCTGTGAGGCGCTTCGTTTAGGTCTTAATCCGATGGAAACCTGTTTAGCCGTTGTGTCTAGACAACCTGACAGTTGCTGGGGATCCGGCTTAATTATGGCAGCCTCTCCTTTAGCTAAGAAAAAATATGGCTTGCATAATGTTATGCGCGTCCGCCAATTACCGCCTAAATGGAAAGCCCCTGATTTAAAGCTAGTTGAACCCCACATGAATCTTTATATTAAGCGCAGCGTTCAAGTCTTAGATATTTTCAGAAAATATGCGGCTAACGAAGATATTCACATGTATTCCATCGATGAAGGAATGATCGACATGACTGATTCTTGGAAACTCTTTGGCAATGGTCCCTATTATGTTGCACGCAAAATTCAAAAAGATATTCATGATGCTTTGGGACTTTATACTACTTGCGGAATCGGTGAAAATCCTCTTTTGGCTAAACTAGCAATGGATAATTCTGCTAAACACAAAAAATCGATGCTTGCTTTTTGGCATTATCTTGACGTCCCCGATACTATTTGGAAAATAGAAAAATTAGAAGATGTTTGGGGAATAAATACTCGCACTGCTAATCGGTTAAGAAAAATCGGAATTAACAATATGTATGACTTAGCTCACTCTAGTCCTTATCTTCTAAAAAAAGAATTTGGAATTATTGGTGAACAATTATTGGCAGAAAGTTGGGGCGTCGACCGTAGTATCATCAGACAAAAATATCATCCCAAAAGTAAAAGCTATGGTAACTCTCAAGTTTTAACGCGGGATTATTTCAATCAACGTGAAATAGAACTGGTCATTAGAGAAATTGGTGAGCAAGTCGCGGCCCGTATTCGCGCCCATAATTTACGAGCGGGCAAAGTTAGTCTGTATATTGGCTTTTCCCTTTTTCAATTGACGGAAACTACTAAACGCGGTGGTTTTGGCGTTCAACGTAAAATTACTCCAACTAATGTAAACCATGACTTAGTAAAAGAACTGATTGCTTTATTTCGCGAAAACTGGCATAGAGAAAGCGTTCGTACGATTAGTGTCAGCTACACCGACTTATCACCTGATGGTACACAACAATTAAATATGCTTGAAGACTTTGATCTGCAAATTAAAAGATATAAATTAGACCACATTGTTGACAAAATACGAAAAGAGCATGGTTTCACTTCGCTAGTCAAAGCTTCTAGCCTACTCAAAGGTGCGACTGCTATTGAACGCAGTAATTTAGTTGGTGGACATAACGGAGGTAACGCTTATGAATAATGCGAATTTTGATAAAGAGATCCAAAATTTTTTCAAAAATTATCACGACCGTGGAATGCAGAAATGGGGTGGCTTTTTCTTAAGTGATCATACTGTTCAAATAAATAAAGATAATCAGAAAGCTAATACTACTTATAAAAAAGAGACAGAAATGGACCTAGAAGAAATAAGTAAGATTTTATTTAAAGCTTTTAGCAACCATTATCAAATTCGATTGCAACTTAAAAATCGTAACTATAATAATGAATTTAGAAAAGATATTACTGGTTTTGTTGATGGTTATCATAATAGTCAGATAATTATTTCAGGGTACGCAGTTGAAATTGAAGATATTAATCATGTGGAAATATTAAGAATAAACAAAAATGAGATATGAACTTGAATCGTCCATATCTCACTTTTTACATATAATTGCTTATTAGTTCTTCTGCTTGTTTGAGAATCGGTAATTCTCGGTTGGTAATCAGCTGTCCCAACTTAGTACTAGTTTGTTTTTTATACGCATCAACCGCTTCTTCATAAGTTAACTTTAACGTTGATAAATGAAAATCTTCAATTTCTGCTTGCGTTAGATGTTTTTCACCAAAAGAAACTATTTTACATAAAAAGTAATTATTAATGTTGTGCCGATGAATTAAGCTATAATAGTCGCTTACTGTGCCAATCTTACAAAGAATATCGACATTTACGCCCAATTCTTCTTTTAGCTCTCTTTTAAGTGCTGTAGTTAGGTCTTCGCCTGCTTCAACTCCGCCACCAGATGTTTCAATGAAGATACCCTTACCGAAATCATCATCTCTCTGTACTCTTACAAAGTAATACTTTTGTTGATCGTCAACTACAATCGCACGAACAATTTGTCGATCATGATCGATATAGGTTTTCGGCCATTGTGTGTCTTGTAATTCGAGGTTTAGTTCTGGCATTTTTTCTCCATATCAACTTACTTTTCGATTTTAATCTTAATTGGCCAAGATAGCTTAAAGTTCTTTATCTTATTTTTCAAAATTTCTTTTGACTCTTAAAAATTATAAAACGTTACAGAAGTTTTAAAACTTTTATTTTTATTTTGATATTCAAACTTTTTCATACTTTCTCCTTACTAGTACCTATTTTTTAATACTTTATCCAAAAACTTCGGCAGCAGCAACAACTTTGATCAATTCTTCATCTACCTTATCTCTACCATAAGCGTCTAAAAAACGATCGCGATATTGATTAGTCTTCAAATTAAACCATAGTGTCCAAACTCCCCAAAACAGATCAATATGGCGATCGCCAACACCTGCGCAATCAAGATCAATAAATCCTGAAAATTTCCAGTTATCCAAAATAATATTTGGTAAACAGTAATCTCCATGCAGTAAAACTTTGCTTTGCAAGGCATCTTTACCTGCTGATAAAACTTCATGAGCTTGTTCAGCTGACCGATAGCCAAAACTGTCTGGAAAACTCGATTTATCATAATTTCCTGTCCGATAATTATTTTCAGCTTTTGCCAAATATTCGGTCGTTCGATTCATCACTGGGCAGTCACTATAGTCTATTTCATGCAATTTTCTTAATTCGGTAGCAATTGTATCGTATAAACGTTTCGGATTAGCTAAATATTCGTTATCGACACAATCTTTACCTACAACCGCTTTTGTTAACAGCCAATCATGATCGTTTGAACTATAATTCAACACTTCAGCGCCTAAATTTTTGGAATGAAAGTATTGCGTCATTTTAGCTTCTTTTTCAAGTGTACCAGTTTTGGCGCATTTTAAATAATAACCGCCATCCCTATCAATAAAATATACACGAGCCTCAGGAGATGACGAACTGTCATAAATATCTGCACCAGCAATCAAATGCTTCAATTCTTGCGGTACTTTATTTGGAATTTTATCAATCAGCGTCTTTTTCATTAAAATAGTCCCGTCCCCATATAATGACGAAGCAAATAATCAGATGCTTTCTTTAATGTTAAGTAATTAATATTATTAGAAAACAGCATAATCATTTCTTTCGTTCTATAGTTTGCGACAAAACAAGAATTATATCCTGGAATACTTCCTTCTGCTCGGATAACATCCCCCTTGAAGTAGACCCCGCCATAGTAAGCGACTGCCTGACGTCTAGCTTGCTGAGCATATTCATTAATCATCTTAGGATCTTTTAACACTTTGTTATACACAAACTTCCAATAATCATTAGGTGATATAAATAAGTTTCCTGCTCCAAAATCAGATGATGTCGTAACAACTACCTTATGCCAGTCAACATTGCTACTCATTGGTTGAGAAACTTCATTTTGCTTAACTTCAGAATAATCCTTAATTTGGTGCAATTTTAATGGCTTAGCAAAATTTTTTTGAATATAGTCGTTATAGCTCAAATGACTTTCCTTACTGATAATTGCTGCTAATAACTCGTAGTCTACATCTTGATAGTCCCACGTATGAAGGTGATCGTTTTGCATATATTTAAGCATATAAGCAATTTGTTCTTCTTGATTTTTAAGCGGTTCAGATGGACGAGCATTATTAATCAATCCACTTGTATGATTCATCAATTCACGAATCGTTATATCGCTGCTGCCTGAAACTTGTGGATAATATTTAGATAAAGTCGTATTCCAACCAAGCTCCTTTTTTTGCTGCAAATTATAAATTGCAGTTCCTGTCATAATCTTTTGCAAGGAAGCAGTTGGAAATAGTTGATCCACATTTACTATGTCATTTTTGTTAGACGTTTCATTATTCTTAATGACAACAGGTTTTCCGTCTTTTCCGCTAACGAGCATCACACCATTGATATGATTCGATTTCATGTAATTTTTAAGCTGTCTTTGTGAGTTTTTAAGTCCAGGATCTATCCTGCTTCCTGAAGGTACAATAAATAAAAACACTGAAAACATACAGAGCGCCAAAAAGATATAGAAGATAATTTTTTTATGATGCATAACTATTCCTTTCATTTACCGCGCAAAGTACAAGATGATATTTTTTGCAGAATTTCCTTAATTACTTTTCTTTAATTGTATGCCTAATCTATCAGTCCTCTCAAGCAACCAGCATAAATAAAAAGTGTACTAATTCCACTTATTTATGGAAAAGTACACCTACTATTAATAAAATTTATTATTATTTCTTCTCAAGCACCGTCACTGCTTCAACATGCCACGAGCTATTATGGTTAATTACACATTCTGGATAAACCGCCACACTAACTAATTTGCTTTGCCTAATAAAAAGCATTGAGTTTGTTAACTCGCTTGCATAACGTCCAATATTGCCTTGATTTTGAGATGAACAGCAAGTTCCAAATTGCTACTGGTTTGCGGGAAAATATGGGACCTAAAAAGGTATCTGATCGTTTGTGGGAAATAAAACATGCATTTCAACAGAACTATGAGCCGAGGTGATTTCAAAAATAAAGCTATGCAAATTCTCCGGAGTAATGTTTCCATCAAACTGTCTAAATTCCCGGATAAAGCCCCTATAATTTGATAAATATTTATCTCTATTTATTAAGCTATCATACTTTGCTTTAGTCAATTCTTTATCCTCGGCACTAATAAATTGCCGTAAGATTCTTGCCATCTCTACTCCCTGCACTATATCGGTATTCATTAATTTCTCTAAACGAGGCTTAAACGACAAGATATATTTAACTCTTTCTTGAAGTTCTTCTAAGGTAATATTTTCATTTGGTTGAATAGTTTTCATTATTTATACCTCCCCATGACAATATCCTTAACTTCTTGCAGATAATCATCGGTATATTCCGGAACAAGCAATTGACCATCAATGGCATCGAGCATGACCTTTTCTTTATCCTTCAGCTTCTTATACACTGTACTGTCAATAAAGCCAGTGTGGGCAACATCACCTTTGGTCATCAAATAATAGTAACGAGTGTATTGATCAGCTGATAGTCCCAATCGATTGATCCGATCCCGCGACTGCAACATAAATGTCAGGTTGAAGTTATATTCAAAGTAGACAGCATCGTGCACAGTTTGATGCAAAGAAATAGATTCACCTAACGTATTAGGATTCGATACCAGTACTTGCGCATCACCAGTACGGAAATTATTAATCATTCCTTCACGATCTTGTTTTGGAGTAGCACCATAAACCAATGTAGTCTTGATTCCCATACCGTTGAGAGTATCGGTAATCTTTTGCATGGTACCGACAAACATCCCCCAAACAAGAACTTTTTTACCCTGGCTAACTAGTTTGTCGATCAGATCAATGCCCAGTTCAAACTTGGGTGACTCAATTTTGGCCAGATTATATTTCTTATAAGCATCCCCACTGCTGGCATTTTCTTTTTCCACAGTTGAGGCTTGCTTATCCCAAACACCAGAATCCGCATCTACAAGACCTAACTCTTTATAGTTAATGTTGGTTGCTAGTAATTCTGGATTAGTTGAAGCTTGCAGCAATCTAATAAAAGTAGCCAAAGTACCATTTTCAGTTTCATAAATAGCCTGTGACAACATCTGCTGATTCTTTGATGGTTCAACTTCTTTAATAATGTCGGGGTCGGGTTTTGGTACATGTAAATCTTCTTTATTGGTCCGCCAGAAAAATGATGACAGTTTTTTGTTCACATCTTCTGAATCAATATTGTTTAAGGTTGTTAGGTCCCAAGCAAAGAAGGATGAGTATTCATCAGGGTACATCAAATGCAAAAAGTTGTAGATGTCTCTAAAGCCATTTGGAATTGGTGTTCCAGTTAAAACGTACCGATAATGCGGTGCCTGACTAAGACTTAGAGCAGCCTTAGCACGCTGACCACCGACACCTTTTACTCGGTGAACTTCGTCAAAAACTAACATAGTTTTAGAATCCAGTAAGTCATTGATGATGTTCAGCTTACTTTGTAAAGATTCATAGTTAATCGTAATCACATCTGCTTGAACCCAATCATGCTTAACTACTCCAGGATTATTATTGTACTTCTTATCCCGCATATTAAGATAATGAAGCTGCCGTTTTGGTCCAAACACAGCTTCAAATTCTGTCCGCCAGGCAGCGAATGCATTTAATGGTGACACTACAAGGAGCTTATCAACTTCATTCACTCTAGGACTAGACAAGTAGGCAAAAGTTCCATACATCATGGCAGTCTTCCCAGCACCAGGAACTGAAAAGTTAGCGGCTCGTTTCATGATAGTCATAAAGAAACTAGCTTTTTCTTGCTCTGGCTTTAATGGCCGCGTAATCTCTTGACTAACAATCGTTTTGAAATTATCAAATTCTTGCTGCCAACGAGGATCACCATCTTTGATAGTTAACCCAGCCTGACTTTGTTCTTTAATGTAATACTGTCGTTGCTGTACAAACTGATCAAACTTATTACTCGTTTGGACTTCGGGTAATCCCTTACGCTTCAGACGACGATTAAGCTTCTTGACTAATTCAAGTAACTGAACATAAGTCAAATCTTGTTTAAATGTTCGTTGTTTAGCATCTTCGAAGTAAGGAGCAAAAATTGCTAAGCCGCGCTGAGCAGTCTTAGTTTTCAGAGTATGGTGATCGTCATCTAATAATTGAAACAGGCCCGCATCATTTTTAATGATAATTGGACTATCTGATTTCGTCTCCATACTTGCTGAACAACTCCTTACTTAATTGATTTAAATCCCGCATATATTTTTGGAGTTCCTTTAACTGATCCTCACTAACCTCGTTATAACGTAAACTTCCAATTAATCCGCCATCTTCATTCAGATCATGGTAGTATTTAACATTCTGCTTGATATTGCGAATGAACTTATCTACAGACTCACTGTTGCGGGCATTTCGCATGTAGGTATCAAATGTATCCCCTAGCGATTCAACCGTTTCATTTTCATCAGTCAAACTCTGCATTAAATCAGAGGTATTCTTAATTTCATCATCCTGGAGAGAGTCGGATAAATCGTCCACCATGTCCGCAACATCATCGTTAAAGTCTTCGTTATCCACACTGTTAACGATATTTTTACTATATTCACGTATATGAGTTCTGGCAGTATTCCCACTAACGCCCACGTGAATTTGATAAAGGATCACGCCAAAGTAAGAATTCATGGTTTCATTTTTACGAACTTGTGACTCTGGATCATCACCAAAATTTTTGGACAGTGACTTACCCATTTCATAGAACAGCGACCAAACTTTGCTTTCTTTGATAATATTAAAGTTATTTTCTGGAGCCCCAATAAACTCTAGAAACTTTTTCATGTAGACCGCACCATCATAATATTTCTTAACTTCTGTCGGACGCATATGTGAGTCAGCTGCATAATCCGCTTGGGTCATAATTGGGTTATCACCACTGGTAGTCTGGTAAATGTCAACTGCCAAATCAACCGGGTCATAATTTTGCCTCTCTTCAACACCCATCTGAATGGCCAATTCCAATTTCTTGATTTTAGCTCGTTCAGTAGTGTTGTCATATGAGAATGGTAAAACAACGGCCTCAAAATAAACCGTTCGTCCAGACGTTTGGTGAATATCACGTAAGGCAGTATAACGACGATTACCATCAACGATCCGACCATCATCAAGAACATAACCATAAACCTGTTGACCAGATTCTTTGATCGATTTCTCAGTCCGCTTTAATGCTGATGAATTATCCTGTTCAATCAACTTAGCAACAAAATTGTTATATTGCGGATCTTCTTGATCATTTGCTGGGTGTAATTCATCGCGATACTGAGAGATTCCGGTCGCAATTCGTCCATTCTTATCGTTGTAATAGACATATTCTAGTGGAATCTTGTAAACATCCAACGTTTCAGAGCTAACCCCATCAACCTTAATCGGTAACTTGGGCTTGGCACCGGTTTTCTCTAACTTTCCCTCTTTAGCTAATTCGATTAGCGACAACATTTCAGTTCAACTCCCCATTTTCCAATTTATTGATCAAATCATGTACTTCCTGCTCGCTAGTAGCCATCTGATAGTAAACTCCAGATTCCTTTAAATGATCGAAGTACTTTTGTTGAATAATCCTTATTTCTTCATCACCTAAACGCATGTTTTCAGCTTTGGCTTCGATCACCAAATAGATTGGCTTACTACCATGTTCAATCTTAAAAATAAAGTCAGGTGTAGTAGTACCGTTATCGAAGCGAGGTATCTTAATTGCCTTCTTTGGTAACTTACCAAAGACACTAATCTTAGGTCCATATGAGCGCTGTAAAATCTTTAATTCTGGATCAGCACTGTCATAACGTAGTGGTGGCCGATCATACAAGTACTTTTCATCAGAAGTTGAATTTGACTGATATACACCCAGGACACTAGCAGGTACTGAATCTACAAATTCATGTTTCTTGGCATTATAAATCGAAGTAGAAGCTGAAAATTTCAAGGGTTCATAACTATAAGAAGTTTTGATTCGTTCGTTAAATTGATTATTAAAAGTTCGAATTAAGTTCCCCAGTGTCTTTTCATTGATGTAGTTAGTATTATTCCTTAACCTCTTAATGGCCTTAATCATTAAGTTGTTCAATAAGTTTACAGATAGATCTGTTTGCTGAGCCAGGATTTTAAGGAACTTACCATATTTCATGGTCAAATATTCAGTATTATAGTCGGCCTGCGTTTCTCGAACAGATGCCGAACTATTATCAGTAACCACTTCTTGGTGGACCATTTGTGGCCGCTGCAGAACGAAAATCTTATTATCGCTATCATTGAAGACATTACGAGCCACAGTTTCAGCATCCTGATTAACCGACGGATCAAACTTTATCATCTGTCGCTTGGCCAACTGCAGCCACAAATTCTTTAGTTGCTGCCAGTTTTGTTTTCGCAGCTTAACCACTGTGTTATCCTTAGAATTCTTATCCCGAACTCTCCCCTTAGCAACTTTAGTCTGCTGTTCAAGTTCTGGATAAAGTTGGCATAACGCATCATAGCCGGACATCGTTTGACCATCAAGTTCAACATTTGCTTTGAACTTGTTAGAACGGGTAATTACATTGTGATCATCCAGGTCATCAAGCAGCTGATCTTCATTGAATTGTGGATCAGCTTTTTGTTTGGCCTGGACAATTAGCTCAATCATATCGTCAGTAAGTTCTTCTTGGTTCAACTTAATTGGTGAATCATCATTGATTTCGCCAACCAGTTTCTGGGCAAAATCACGCTCATCATAACCAATCAAGAATGATAAACGACTTTGCCATTCATCTTGGTTAAGGCGGTGTCCAGTTTCATCAACTGGCAAACGTAAGCCACGACCAACTTCCTGAATCTTACTAATCTCTGAACCGGAAGTTCGTAACTTAGCAATCGTAAAGACATTTGGATTATCCCAACCTTCACGTAACGTCCACTTAGAGAATAGAAAACGGCGCGTCAGCCAGTTGCCATCTTTATCTTTGAAGCTAAGCAACTTTTCCTTATTGCTTAAAATATCTTCAACTTCTGCTTGGATATCAGCATCGGAGCTTCCACGATCTTCGCTGAAATAACCAGCATAGACGTCCTGATGTTCAGACTGTAAGCTCTTTAATGTTGCTTGTAAAAAGGAGTGATATTCCTTTTCTCGGTCATCGATAGCTAATTCATAACGTTCAATTAGTTTCTTCAGCTTCTTGGTTAAAATCTTTTCAAAGTGTTGGGCCAACCATCCTTTACCATTATTTTCCCCACGAAAACTGGAAATACTGTCGATAAAGAATAATGATAGAGTCTTGATTTTAGGAGCATTATCACCCGAATTTAGGCGCAGAAAGTTCTCTTCTTCTGCTTTAAAATGACAATCTAAGGCTTGAGAGATAATTTCATCCTGATAATTCTGAGCAAAGGTACCAGGAATAAGTTTCATATCTTTAGATAAAGCCAACCCATTAGATAATTCACGGTCTGTCCCTCCAGCGTAAGTAATGTTTCCTTCAAAACCTGGATCAACATCTGCTAAGTTTTCGCCCACGCTAAGTTGGTATTCTTTCTTCCCCTTTGTAAGAATAAGTCCTTTAGCTTTAACCTGTTTAACCTTATATAGATTATTAGCTTGCTCCTCAGTCATGTCAGGATAATCAATATCAATTCCCTTAACCAAGCCTTGGTTAAAACTATCAACAGCATCTAAGTTAAATTGAGGTTCACCACGATAATAATCAATCTTAGTGATCTTATTTTTACCCCGTCCACTAGTCGTTTCTGGAAATGTAGCCCCAAACCGAACAATCAACTGAGGCTTCATTTCTTCGATGTCCTCGTAAAATTTCTTACCACGAGGGAAACGTTGTGGTTCATCAATAATCACTACGGGCCGAGTAGCTGCAATAGCTTTAATTGGAGATGTTTCGCCACCTAATAAAGTTTGATCATAGTCATCACGGTGCATGGACTTTGAATGCAGCATCCCCTGGTTAACCAGCAATACTTCAATTTGATTAGCGTTCTGTCGAGTAGCTTCCACAAATTCAGAAAGTTGAGCGGGAAAGTTCCGGCGCCCTGAGCGCGCACTAAAATCACCTGCGTTAATGACGTTTAATTGTACACGGGTATTTTCATAAAATTCGCTAAAATGCTGTTTAGCATAATCGCTAGTAATAAAGCTGCGAGTACCTTCCTTAATACTTGGACTGGGTACGGCAATGACGAATTTGAAGAGACCATATTTTTGATGAAGGTCGTACATCATCCGGGTGTAGACATAGGTCTTCCCGGTACCAGTTTCCATTTTGATATCGATATTTGCTTTATCGTTATAACGGTACCTAATTAAAGGATTAGCGTAAATGTAATTGGCATTTGGATCATTAGTCGTGGTATCAATTCCGGGAAAAGCCTTATCGATCGCAGTTAGTGCATCAGTTTGGTGTTGTAAAGTTTCAAGTTTAATCTTCATGACACTAGTACCTCTTGATTAACGTAACTTTACTGTCTAACTGCTTAAGACCATTTTCCAGTTCACGTAATTCAGCAACGTTAAATGAATAGCCAAAAAGAACTACGGATTGAACTTCTAATTGGTGTGTGCCAAGCTGGTTCAGCAACTCTTTAGTCTGGTCGGCACCCCATCCCTCATTGATTAAGTAAAGTCTGTTATCTTCAACTTTATGTGCAGTGTAGTTGCCAAATTTTACATCCTGCACATCAGCATCAAATGCATAACCATCTTTAGCTAACCAAGTAGTTAAAATTGTTTCTTCACCGCTAGCATCCCCATCAATGTTCAATGCTTGGCTAGAAAACCCATCAACCATATTGGTAAATAAATTAGTGTTATTTGGATCGAAGTCATCAATGTCTTCGAGAGTTTGCTTAACAGGTTTCACTACCCGGTAGTGCTTAAAACTACCATCAAAGTCTTCTGGCAAAGTTAATTCATTATCTTCACGAATCTTTTTGGCAGCACGACGAATACGCTCACGTGAAATCTGATCAATGGATCTGAAGCCAGCGTCATATGCAGTTTTACCACCCTTAGTTGGTACTTCTTTGCCATCTTTGTTAGTATGGTAAGTTTGTTCAGGAAGCTGCACCATAATGAATCTACGATGGCCGTCATCTTCGGCATTGAGTTGCATAACTGCATCAGCGGTTGTGGAGGAGCCAGCGAAAAAGTCCATTACAGTTGCATATTTGTTGCCTCCAATTCTAACTAACATTTTTATTAATGATGTTGGTTTTGGAAAATTAAAATATCTTTTACCAAAAAGCTCTTGTACCTCATTACTTCCTCTTTGATTAGTTCCATATTCTATCCCCCCAAAAATCATTAGGAATCTGCCCCTTATTAAGCATATCTTTTAGATAAATCTTTCGTCGAGGCGAACCACCATTCTTTTCGGGCCAGTGAATGAGGTCTTTCTTTTTTAATTCTATAAACTCATTTTCAGGTATTAGCCATGGACCCTTAGCTATATCTCCACTTGGTGTTCTTACATCATAATTAAAACGACCCCGAACAGGTTCTCTTAGACGTCCCCTACCGTAATATCCACGTTTGTCATGATATTTATAATCTTTCTTTGCTTTTTCAGATAAGGGCAAATGTCCAATTTTAAAGGTATCTGACTTAGAGTAAACAAGTATATACTCTTTTACTTTAGCTAAAGAGCCAATATTTGATTGACCATCCTGACGTCTCCACGCAATATTCGCAACAAAATTATTTTCGCCAAAAATTTCATCACAAATTTCTTTCAAATTCGTGCTTTCATTATCGTCAATGGAAATAAATATTACACCTGAATTAGCTAAAAATCTCTTAGCTAGTATCAATCTTGGGTACATAAATGTAAGCCAAGCGGAATGACTAGATTTCCCTTGGATGCTTTTAAGACGCTCAACTTGGTCATCGTCTAAGCCAAACATATCTTTCAATTTCTCATCACTATATTCAAAAGAATCGGGATAAACAAAGCCATCGCTACCAGTGTTATACGGTGGATCAATGTAAATAACATCAATCTTGTTTTGATAATTGTTCTGCAAATGACGCAGCACTTCTAAGTTATCGCCGGTGAAAAAGAGATTCTTACTATCTTTTCCTTCACCTTGATTTTGCTTTTCAT
Source organism: Lactobacillus gasseri ATCC 33323 = JCM 1131 (assembly GCF_000014425.1). Lineage (NCBI taxonomy): Bacteria > Bacillati > Bacillota > Bacilli > Lactobacillales > Lactobacillaceae > Lactobacillus > Lactobacillus gasseri. The sequence continues at coordinate 1,455,786 of NC_008530.1, forward strand.
CGGGTACAATTACAGTACTCGGCATTTCACCTGCCTGGCGACGTGCATAGTCTTTACCGATAAAGTCTAATTGATATCCTTCGCTCAGCTCATTCACATTTTTGTCTTTCAATTGGTCCTTGAACTTATCAAGATCAAAAGATCCTTCTTTGGTAAAAAATTCGGGCAACTTTTCTTTCAGTTCATTTAAGAAAGCTGTGTTTGGCTGTACAGTTTCATTGTATTTTTCATTATCTGTTTGCATTAATTATTCTCCTGTGTTGATGCGTTCTGTTTCACAAATATCGGCAAGGTTACAATTTAACCCTGAGCATATCTTCATTAAAAGATCTGTAGTAACGTTGGCATTTTTTCCTAGCTTAGCAATAGATGCTGCACTAATATCACATTGTTTTTGCAAATCCTTTTTTTGCATGCCTCTGTCAATTAGTAACTTCCATAATTTTTTGTAGCTCATCTTATAGTTGATTTTTAACTTAGTTTGATTGTTGTTCATTCCAAGATCTCCCAAATAACTCTTTACCACCACGCTCTAATGTAAGAACAGTGTGCTTTTTTATAATTTGTTGTGCCTTGTCTGAAAGAAGATCAATAGTATCAATAGAAATGAAAACCTGTTTATTTTCCTTTCCATACATTTCAATGATCTTATCCTTGCGATCTATTTCAATGTTAGAGAACATCAAAGAATCATGAATAAAGAACGGTAATCTGGTTAACTCTAAGCATGCCTGATCAAAAAGAATTAGACCTTTAAATGAGGTACCTGTTCCTTGATCATTAATAGTTTCAAAGGAATAATTGTTAGCTTTCAATTCAATATGGGGCGGCTGAAAAGAGGATGAACCACATATCTCTTCATTTAGCTTGGCCATTTTTTCATTTAGTAAGTGCTGAACTTCCGCAAGCTGAGTATTCACAGTTGTTTTTAAAGCTTCATTTTGATCTTTTTGCGCTTCTTTAAGTTCTTTTTTCTTCTCATAATTTTTATTTTCGTCTTCCAACCTTTTAAGTTCAGCTTTTTTATCAGCATAGTCATTAAGAATAGCCGTTTGAACGTTAGGAGCTTGTTGATTTTTGATTTTTCTAGCTTCAGTTACTAGCTCGTTAATATGATGATCAATTTCACTAATGTTTGTCTCTAGAGAATTCTTCTCTTTTTCAAATTCCTCTTTCAAAAACTTGGTAACTTGATGATGAAACTTGTCGATTTCTTCTATCCTGTTTAAATCAATGTCCGGGAAGAATTGTTGTAATTCTCGATAATTGCTTCTAAATTTACCAGGCCCAGCTTGCTCATTAGCCTTAACAACATTAAGTCTACTAATATATGTATTCTTGCAGTCTCTCAGTTTTGATAAATTTTCTCTAATATTTCTAAGATGTTCGGCCTGTATTTCATCTAGATTCAATGTTCCTTCATTATTCTTTGATTCTAGATCAGATAGCTCATCTTTAAGTTCAGAAATTTTATCAACGTTTTCTTTGAACTGTTTTTTAGTATCTACTATTGGCACATACTTAAACGCACCTGCATTTTTAAATACTTTATAGGCTTTATCAGCGTCACTTGCAGCTTTTTCCCTCGCCTCTATCGGAGAATATCTATCAAATAGCTTCAACAAACTATAAACCTGTTGCTTGCCCTGTTCCTGATTAACAGCTTGCAACGGTCTTCTTTCATTCACTGTTTGACGGTTATAAACCCGAATAAATCTGCTAACAGCGTTTCTAAAAGATAATCCAGGCAGGTCCAAATTATATTTTTTAGATAAGAACTTTAAATATTCATCCCTTGTCATCCTTTTATCCGCTAAAGGCTTAAAATTTTCATCGCAGACATTGATGTTTTGAAAATCCTCAGTGGATCTTGAAAAATAGTAGTCTTTACCATTAAATTCAAAAATAAATTTGATAGTATGCTGTCCAACATTCTTTTGAACGTCGCTATCCTTCTTTACGTAATCATTCCCTCCAAACACGAAATCTAAGATCATTAAAAAGGTAGATTTCCCTATTGAATTAGTTCCACCCTTTCCACCTAGTACAACATTTAGCCCTTTACCAAAATTTATTGGTCCTCGAACCTTTCCATCAATAATAAATTGATCACAACTAATTTGCTTTAACACTGTGTATCACACCTGTCTCTTTATCAATGCGAATTTTACCCAAAGTAAATAAACAATCTAAGGACTCAACAAATTCGCCAACATCATCAAAATATCTTTTTGTGGCTGCAAAAAGTTGTTGTGGATTCATAGCATCCTTATCTAAGGCTTTTAAAATTTTAGGTAGATTGGCTAGTGTACTCTCTTTATAATCAGTAACTTTACTGGGCATTTTCAACTTCAAACACCTCACAATTTTGTACAAAGAAAGCAACTAAAATTCTCGCCGCTTCTATAAAATCATTTTCCAAATGTTCTTTGTCAAGAATCCAATGAGCCAGATGATTAAACACTTCACTCTGACTTAATCCTTCTCGTTTAAATTTGATATATGCCAATTTAATTGTTGTGGCCAGGTCATCAAAACTGAACGAGTTACCCTCCATACTTGAGAATTGATCTCTTATTTTGTTGTAGTAACCCATAACATAAAATTGAACAGCACCTTGCAAAGGGTAGTCATTGTTAATCTTTTCTTCTATCTTATGCGCATCATAAGAAATGGAATTAGTAATCTTATCGGGCTTTATCTCTTTTAAGCCCTTTATAGCTTTGATTAAATTATCTTCTAAGGTTAACTGATTAAGTCCTTTGGCGAGTTTGTGTTCAATATCAATACGTCTTTTTTCATTAACTAAGGTTTGATAATTCTTTAATGTTGGATTCTCGAGATAAAGATTTGCACAATTTAAGCACAAGGGAATTTTATTTTCCAAAGCATCTGAATTTTCAGGTGCTTTTTTTATTTTGGAAAATTCTGCTTTACCTTCCATTGATAGATTGGCTGGAAAAATATGGACCACATCATATCCTGCAATTGCTTCAGTATCTCCATCAGTAATCAATTCTCGTCCACATAGCGGACATTTAAATTGAACATCGTGAACTAACTTTAAGTAGGTAACATTCTTTTTATCATCTGCAATATCGGATTCAGTCACAGAACTTTTTCCTTCCTTAAATTTTTCTAGGAAGGCTTTCATTATGTCAAAACATACTTTACCTAATGAAGCAGAAGTAACATTAAAACTTCTTTTTCTAAGTTCATCTCTAATACCTTTTTTTGCCCCAGGAGCTGCAAAAACAATTCTTTCAAAAAATCGATTTCCATCACTGATTCTTTTCAAGATATCTTTTGCATCTTTTTTTGGAATTTTTCTGGATCCAGAACAGTACTTGTTAATCGTGTCTGCTTCCTTATTATTTAACGGATTTAAATCTCCGTTTTCCGCTTTTTGGTCTTCCTCTTCTGTTTGCGGTTCACGGATCAACATATCAATTAAATTTTTAAGGAACTCTGGTCGGCCTTCTTTGTTGCTTTCTTTAGATTCTGGGTCAGCCAGGTAAGTCCACATTATGTCAAAGAAATCAGAAAATTCCATATTAATCACACTCTACTTTCGGACAAAAAATGCCCGATTTTGTCTCAAACTGTCCGGGGTCAAATTCTTGTTTCCAATATACTAATTGTGAATTAAAGATAATGATTCAATTCACTATTTAAGTATACCGTTTACATATGCGTTTCTCAATATTATTTAGGCGATCGTGAATTTTATCTATTTAATTCAGCATGCATCGTCAAGCTAACGATGTTCCAGCATGCTTACCAAATTGAATACTTTAACTGCAACCAGCCACTGGAAGGTTTGCTGCAGTCCCGAAACGAATAAGTTTCGGACTGTTTTGCACACTACCAGTGGCTCTTTTTGTCCTTTGCCTTCGTTTCGGGAGACCGGAATGGAGGTTTTATTAATGAAAACAGATAACAGTGAGTATGAATTAATCGGTGAAAAGGACGGCAAGTTAATCGTTAGGGTAAAGCACATGGGAAATCAGGTAACTACAATTACCAAAGCGCAGGGAAATATTGTATTTGACTTTAATCATGATCAATACAATTCAGATCATCGAAATGAAAGGCATCAAGATAAGTTCTTTGCTACCTCATTAGAAGATCCCGACATTAATGCAATCGATACGTTAGCGGATAGGTATTCTATGGAAATCACGTCTGTTTACGGGAAAGATCATTTGTTAGATATGTTAATTAAAAATGAAGATAATCAACTCCGCCAACAATTAGCTAATCAATTACCAGATGCTTTAAAGACTTTAACTATCAAACAGCGGTATGCTGTCCTGAGCTACTACTGTCTGAAACTCAGAAAAAGGCAAATCGCCAACAATATGGGTATCAGTAATGTCATGGCTGGTAGACATGTTAAAGCTGGCTTAGCAAAGCTGCGCCAATTCTACGGGATCAAAAAGTAATTAAGAAAAAGTGAGCCAGAGATGGTTCACTTTTTTTCTTCTCCTGGCAAATAGATGTGAGGAATGACCCACACAGTGATTTGAAAGGAGATAAAAGATGACGAATAAAGTGTCAATTAAGCTTACCAACCATCCTCAAGATGGCATTGTCAGCATGCGCAACGTCACGATCCGTGAACGATTGCTCCGTTTACTACTCGGTAAACCACATCACTTGATGGTGATCACACCTGGCAAGGATGTTCAACAGTTACAGATTAACGAAGTAAAGGAGGATTCCTATGAGCGCAATGAATGATCTTGATTTAAAACTCAAGGAAGCTGAGAACCTGATCGATCAAACCAAAGAAGCTATTCTATCCCTTCATGAATTGCTATCAAGCAATCAAAATGGAGAGCAATGTAATGATGAGCAGCCAAAGCGCGATCCAATAAAAGATAAAGTAACTGTCCGCAAGATGCTAGCAAAGAAGAGTGCCGAAGGCTACACCACCCAAGTGAAAGCCTTGCTGCATAAGTTTGGTGCCGAAAAGCTCTCTGACGTGGACCCCAAGGATTACGAGAACCTCTACTATAGTGCGGAGGGGTTAGGACAATGAGTTCACCAAAACATCACGCTTTGCTATCAGCTTCTAGTGCCAACCGTTGGTTAAGTGCTCCGCCACTCCCACGATTGGAACAATATTTTCCGCACTCCACTTCCAATGCTGCCGCCGAAGGAACGGCTGCTCATGCTTTGGGAGAGTATAAGATTCATCGACTGCTTGGTGATAAGTTCAAACGCCCATCTTCTGACTACCAATCTGATGAGATGGAGAGTCTGACTGACGATTATGCCAGCTACGTCATGGAACAATACGAACAAGCAAAAGAATACGCACCTGACGCCACCATCCGCGTAGAACAGAAACTGGACTTCTCTCAATATGTTCCTGAAGGCTTCGGCACTGGCGACTGTGTGATTGCTTCTGACCACCTACTTCATATTATCGACTTCAAATATGGGAAAGGTGTCCGAGTGGAAGCCAAGAATAATCCACAGATGAAGCTCTACGCCATTGGTGCCCTAGAAATGTTCGGTAACTTGTACAACGTTGACGAAATCAAAATTATAATTTTTCAACCTCGCATGGCCAATATTAGTACTTGGAGGATTGATGCCAAGCAGCTCATGCACTGGGCTAACACCGAACTCAAGCAAAAGGCCGAATTAGCTTTTGCTGGCAAAGGTACTATTCGTTATGGTCCCTGGTGTCAATTCTCTGCTTGCAACGCAGTGCTACGTGCCCGATATGACTACCACCATAAACTTACTCGTTTTCAGCTTTGCTCTCCCAATCTGTTAACGGACAAAGAAGTTACTGAGGTTCTGGAACATATCGATGACTTAAACCGCTGGGCTCACGAAGTTAAAGATTACGCTGCTGATTTAGCCATCAACCATGGCAAGCAGTGGCCAGGTTACAAAATCGTCGAAGGTCGATCCGTCCGACACTATAAGAATGAAGCAGCTGTAGCAAAAATTGCTGAAGCTAATGGCTATCACAATATTTACCAAAAGAAGCTACTGCCAATTACAAAGTTAGAAAAACAGCTCGGCAAGAAGAAATTTACCGAACTGTTCAGTCAGGAAATTGTTAAGCCCGCGGGTAAACCAACCCTAGTACCAAATTCTGATCGGCGCCAGGGTATTGGTAAATCAAACCCCAAGGATGAATTTAAGGAGGAAAAATAATATGTCACAACAAACTAAGATCGTTACTGGTATTAACACTCGTCTTTCTTACGCCAACATCTGGGAACCAAAGTCCATTAATGGCGGTAAAGAAAAATACTCAGTCAGTCTGATCATCCCTAAGTCAGATCAGAAAACAATTACTGCCATTGAGAAAGCCATCGATGCTGCCATCCAAGAAGGCATTGGAAAGTTTGGTGGCAAGAAACCTAACAAAGCTACTCTGAAGCTTCCACTTCGCGACGGTGACGTTGAACGCGATGATGCTGCCTACCAAGATAGTTACTTTATCAACGCTAATTCAATTACGGCTCCCCAAATTGTAGACAAGCATGTCCAACCAATTCTTGATCGCAACGAAGTTTACAGTGGCTGCTACGCTCGCGTTTCCATTAACTTCTATGCTTTTAACACCAACGGTAATCGAGGCATCGCCTGTGGTCTTGGTAACATTCAAAAGATTCGCGATGGTGAACCACTAGGTGGACATGCTAGTGCTAGCAATGACTTCACTGCCATTGATGATAGTAGCGACGATGATTTCTTAGCTTAAATCAGAAAACGGGTAGTCACTTTGGCTACCCATTTTTTGTAGAAAGGATTCCTAATGAAGCAAATCTCGATTGATATCGAAACTTATTCTAGTACCAACCTGAATCAAACTGGTGTTTATCGCTATGCTGATAGCGACGATTTTGAACTTTTGCTCTTTGGTTATGCCACTGACTTGGGACCAGTCAAGGTGGTGGACTTAACTCAAGGTGAAAAAATTCCACAACCAATCGTTAAAGCCCTAGATGATCCCACCATTATCAAAAGTGCATTTAATGCTCAATTTGAACGAGTTTGCCTATCACGTTTCGTTGGGCATCGCTTAAAGCCAGCCGGTTGGCACTGTTCGCGAGTTTGGTCGGCTACCCTTGGTCTACCCTTATCGTTAAGCGACGTGGGTACTGTTTTAGGGCTTCCTCGTCAGAAAATTACGGCTGGGAAAGAACTCGTGCGCTACTTTTGTACTCCCTGCAAGCCAACCAAATCTAATCAAAATCGTACACGTAATTTTCCTTATCATGCACCTGACAAATGGCAGCAATTCAAGCAGTACAACCAACGTGACGTTGAAGTTGAAATGGAAATCACCCAGAAGCTCGAACGCTTCCCAGTCTCCCAAAATGAATGGGAAAACTACTGGATGGATCAGGATATTAATGATCGTGGTATTCGGATTGATCAACAACTGGTCAACAACGCCATTAAATGTCAGGAAAATTTTCACGATCAATACTTGCAAGTTTCGCAGAAACTAACTGGCCTGGCCAATCCCAACTCACCACTGCAGTTAAAAGATTGGCTCAACCAGCGGGGAATGAATATCGACTCTCTATCCAAAGCCTCAGTAGCTCAGCTTTTGCAAACTACCACCGGTAAGGTTCATCAAGTTCTAAGCCTGCGTCAACTGTTATCAAAATCTAGTGTAAAGAAGTATCAGGCAATGCAAAAAGCAATGTGCCGAGATGGCCGCGTTCATGGACTCTTACAATTTTATGGGGCCAATCGGACTGGTCGGTGGGCTGGGCGCTTAGTACAAGTACAAAACCTTCCTCGAAATTCAATGCCTGACCTAGAAGAAGCTCGTGAACTAGTTAAACAAGGCAACACTACTGCTCTTTCGATGCTTTACGACTCAGTACCAGACGTCCTATCACAATTAATTAGGACCGCCTTCATCCCCAGCCAAGGGCACCATTTCTATGTGGCTGACTTTTCGGCCGTTGAAGCGCGGGTGATTGCCTGGCTGTCGGGTGAAGAATGGCGACAAAAAGCTTTCGCTAATAATGAGGACATCTACTGTGCATCCGCTAGTCAGATGTTTGGCGTTCCCGTTGTTAAACACGGAGTTAATGGCGAACTCCGGCAAAAAGGCAAGATTGCTGAACTTGCATTAGGGTATGGTGGCTCCATCGGAGCACTCAAAGCTATGGGTGCGACTAATTTAGGTCTAACCGAGGAAGAATTACATTCATTGGTACAAATGTGGCGTAATGCCAGCCCCCACATCGTACAGTTTTGGTGGGATATCGACAAAGCAGCAAAAGAATGCATTAAATCACATCTACCGCAAGCCACCCACGGAATAAAGTTTATTTATCGTAGTGGCTGCATGTTCTTACGATTACGCTCTGGACGCAAGCTTTGTTACTCCAAGCCCAAAATTGGTATTAACCGTTTTGGCAGCGAATCAATTACCTTTATGGGTATCAATGCAGTGAAAAAGTGGGATCGTATTGAAACATATGGCGCAAAACTTGTTGAAAACATTGTTCAAGCAACCAGCCGTGACCTCTTAGCTGAAGCAATGCGACGTTTAGAGGATGCAGGTAATCCTGTTGTTATGCACATACATGATGAGGCCGTAATCGATGCTCCAGCCAACTATTCATTAGAAAAGATGGTCAAGATAATGACCGAAGTACCACGCTGGGCTGATGGCTTGATTCTCAACGCGGCCGGTTTTGTCAGTGATTTTTACAAAAAAGATTAATCATAATGGTTTACTTTCTGCCCTCATCTGGCTTATCAGTGAGGGCTTTTTGAGTTCTCAAAATATTAGAAAGGATCTGAATTTATGTCAGAAGCAACCACGGCAATTGCCAAGCTGCGTAATAACAAACCGAATCCCAACTATCGTCCGATGATCTTTGTGATCGCACCCTTTACCGAAGTAATAAAAGGTAATTCAGCGGACATTATGGCAGTTCGCTTTTACTGCCGCTTTGTCTACCAAAAAGGCGGCATTCCGGTTTGTCCACAGCTTTACTTACCACAATTTATTAACCTGCATAACTCGAAAGAATTTCAAATAGCAGCCTTTATCAATATCGTGCTGCTAACCAAGTGTGCGGAGGCTTGGTCGTTTGGCAGCCCAACTCACGATACACGCTACTTCATCCGCCTTGCCAAACGGAAGAATAAAGAAGTTCGATACTTTAATACAAGAATGGAGGATTGCTAAGATGCACTTTACTTTATCAACAGCAGCCAATTCCGGTCAGGCCAGTAACACTATTTACCCTAACCAGCTAATTATCACTAACTCCCAAGAATTACAGCAGGCCGTACAGTATGACCATGTTTGTGGGCGGTTCAAGAATAACCAACGTAACATTGCAAACTTCATCAAAGCTGACTGCTTAGTCATGGATTGTGACAATGACCACTCTGATGATTCTGCCGCTTGGATTAATCCTACCAGCATTGCGAATTACTTTGATGGCGTTTCTTATGCCATTACATTATCGCGCAACAACATGAAAGCTAAGAACAATAAAGCCCCGCGCCCAAAGTTCCACATCTACTTTCCAATTAGCGAGATCAATAATGCTAAAACCTACGCTGAATTAAAACATGAAATTCAAGAATATTTCCCCTATTTTGATAACAATGCTCTCGATGCTGCCCGCTTCGTATTTGGTGTTCCCAGTACACAAGTTAGTTGGCACGAAGGATCCCAAACCATCGACCAATTTATGATGGCGCAACGTTACTTTGCCAAGCAAAAGGTCGGATCGATTCGCCAAGGCAAACGCAATGCAACTCTCTCCCACTTTGCTGGTCGAATCATTATGCGATTGGGCAATACTCCCGAAGCACGTCAGGCCTTTCAAGACGAGGCAGCGAAGTGTGAACCGCCACTGGGAGAACAAGAACTAAGAACCATCTGGCATAGTGCTATCAAATTCGGCCACCGAATGGCCAGTAAAAAAGGTTATATTCCACCTGAAGAATATAATCAACCCAATGATGATCTGCATCCCTACGATTATTCGGATACTGGCGAGTCCTATGTTTTTGTTAACAACTGTAAGGACCGCGTCTGCTACACCAACCAGTCAGGTTTTATGTGGTTTGACGGTAAAATTTGGCAAGAATCGGAGCCCCTCGCTCTCGGCGAGGTTCAACGCTTTACTGACAAACAACTTGCGGATGCTCAACTACGAGTCACTAAGGCTTACCAAGTGATCCAACAAAATGGCGTAACTAGCGCGCTTCAAACGATGGGCAAAACGAAGGCTAGTCGCACTTTTAATGATGATCAGCAAGCTACGTTCAAAGAATATCAAAACGCCAAGGCTTATGAAGCTTTTATTCTCAAGGAACGGAGCACCCGTGGCATCAATGGAATCTTGACTAACGCCCGGCCAAAGTTAGTAAAAGAAATCAATGAATTCGATGCTAATCCCTTTTTATTAAACACTCCTGATGGCCCTTACAACCTTAAACAGGGCATTCATGGGCAACAAGAAATTCAAGCCAGCGATTTGATTACTAAGTCCACGTCTTGTGTGCCTGGCAGTCAAGGAAATTCAATCTGGCAAGAAGCCCTAAATACATTCTTTTGTAACGACCTAGCACTAATAAATTACGTTCAAGAAATTGTGGGACTCGTTGCCATTGGTCAGGTTTACTTGGAAGCGTTGATTATTGCATATGGCAGTGGACGAAATGGTAAATCCACTTTCTGGAACACAATTGCCAATGTACTCGGTTCTTATACTGGTCACCTCTCAGCTGATGCCTTAACAACAGGTGTTCGACGGAATGTCAAACCAGAAATGGCTGAAGTCAAAGGTAAACGCTTAATCATCTCTGCTGAGCTGGAAGAAGGCAAACGACTAAACACTTCGATTGTCAAACAACTCTGTTCAACTGATGAAATCTACGCTGAGAAAAAATACATGAAGCCCTTCTCTTTTACACCTAGTCATACCATCGTTCTCTATACCAACTACCTGCCTCACGTGGGCGGTAACGATGAAGGAATCTGGCGGCGATTGATCGTAATACCGTTTAAAGCCACGATTGCCAAACACAATGATATTAAAAATTATGCCCAGTACCTAACCGAACAAGCCGGTCCGGCAGTGTTGCAATGGATCATTGAGGGCGCGCAACGAATCATTCAACAAAATTACCAGCTAACTACTCCGGCAGCAGTTACTAAAGCAGTCAAGGACTACCACGCCGATAATGACTGGTTAGGTCATTTTCTCAATGAAAATTGCGAACTTGATTCTAGTTATCAGCAAAAATCGGGTGACCTCTATCAAAAGTACCGAGAATACTGCCAAGGTATCGGCGAATACACCCGAAGTACCACTGACTTTTACACGGCCCTTAAGAATGCGGGCTTTCAACGTCAACGTAAGAATACTGGATCCTATGTTCGCGGACTGCGCTTAAAGGCATCAGAATTTCTCGACTAGCACCTAACTTACACGAATGATTCATCAGATTCACTGTCACAGTAAGCTTTTCGGCTAATTTGTGTTGGTCATGATGGTCATTTACCTTACTTGTATATAGAAATAAAAAATTTAAAAAAAGAGATATGGAAAAGAGTAGTAAATCGCCTAACACCACTTACACAAAGCTTGATGGCTAGGCGATTAGGAAGGATTTTCAAAATGTTAGAAAAACGAATTGAATCAGCTTTTGTAAAAGCTACCCAGCAACGTGGTGGACTTTGCCTAAAATTCACCTCCCCATCAATGACAGGAGTTCCGGATCGACTGGTTCTACTGCCTGAAGGTCACATGGGGTTTGTAGAAATGAAGTCTCCAGGTAAACACCCTCGCCCACTACAAATACAAAGACTTAGCCAACTAAAGCAGCTTGGCTACCAAGTATTTGTTTGTGATCAATTTGAACAGATCGGAGGAATGCTAGATGCAATACAAGCCGCATGAATACCAACAATACGCGACCAAGTTCATTCTGGAACATCCGGTAGCTGCAATCTTACTTGACATGGGTTTAGGTAAGAGTGTCATTACTCTGACGGCCATCAAGCAACTCATCCATCAAGATAAAGTTCACCGGGTACTAGTTGTTGCTCCTCTGCGTGTTGCCAAGCAAACCTGGCCGGAAGAAATCAATAAGTGGGATCACTTAAAAGATTTAACTTACTCAGTAATCACTGGCAACAAAAGCCAACGGGTCAAGGCTGCCCAAAAAGAAGTCGATATCTACATCATTAACCGAGAAAACTTAAAATGGCTCATCGAATCATCCATTCCATTTGATTACGACATGCTCGTCATTGATGAACTGTCTAGCTTCAAGTCTTATCGCTCCCAACGCTTCAAAGCCTTAAAACGAGTTCGACCGTTGATTAAACGCATTGTGGGATTGACTGGTACTCCATCGTCCAACGGTTTGATGGATTTGTGGGCGGAGTTCCGGGTGCTGGATATGGGTAAACGTCTTGGTCGCTTCATCTCATATTACAGAGCAAACTATTTTGACCCCGACAAGCGCAACATGTATCAGGTGTTTACTTACAAGCCAAAGCCAGGTGCAGAACAAAGTATTTACCGTGCTATTGATGACATTACCATTTCCATGAAGTCCAAGGACTACTTGCAACTACCACCCTTAACAATGAACACCGTGCCAGTAAAGATGAGTCCCAGCGAGCAGACCATTTATGATGAATTAAATGCGCAGTTAGTGGTTTCCACCCAAGGTAAACAAATCGATGCCCTTAACGCTGCTAGTCTTTCTAATAAGCTTTGCCAGATGGCCAACGGTTGTGTCTATGATGATCAGCAACAAGTGGTGCAAATCCATCAACGCAAACTAGACGCTCTAGAAGATTTAGTTGAAGCCGCCAATGGCAAGCCGGTACTCATTGCTTACTGGTTCAAACATGACCTAGCACAAATTAAACAACGCTTCCAGGTACGTGAGATTAAAACCACTCAGGACATTAACGACTGGAACGCTGGTAAAATTCCACTGGCTTTAATTCACCCCGCTTCAGCCGGTCATGGTTTAAACTTGCAGGCTGGTGGCTCTACCTTAATCTGGTATGGTCTGACCTGGAGTCTGGAGCTTTACCAGCAAACTAATGCCAGACTATGGCGGCAAGGTCAGCAACAGCCTGTAGTAATCTACCATCTCATTACTGAAGGCACTATCGATGAAAACATTATGACAGCCTTAAAGCAAAAGGATAAAACTCAGTTGGCTTTGATTAATGCGGTGAAGGCTAACTTGAAAGGAAGTGTTGTAGCATGAGTATTATGTGGAATTACTTAGACAAACGGCGAGCAACCGTTGCAGCATTGAAAGACTACGATGGCATGAAGTTTATCATTGATTCTTACCACGACGATCTCAAAATAACCAAGGAGCAGATGATTGGTGTAAGTTCACCTCAATATGGTCTTGTCCCTGGCAACCATAACAAGGACAACCCCACCGAGCCTCGTTTAATCCACGGTATCGATCAAACCGCTAAACTGAATGAACGTTACCAGCAAGCGCGTCTTTACTTCAAGTGGTTCGAGCCATCCTGGAAAAAGCTGTCTGAGAACGAGCGCTTCGTACTGGACGCCTGCTACCGAACACCAAACCAATCGATGAATGAAGGACTGACCCTGTTGATGGACAAGTTCTTTATTGCTAAGACCACTGCTTACAATAGGAAAAACAAGGCAATCGACCATCTCACTCTCCTGCTCTATGGAGCACATCACTAGAAAGGTAAAACGGAGAATAAACAAGAAGCTTATCCATGTTACGATGATAGTGTAGAAAATTAGGACAAGGCATTTGCTTTATAACATCACAGCCTGGCAGGTTAACCTGCTGGGCTTTTCTTATGCCTACAAGAAGGAGGAGTTCCATGCCTTACTCACCCAAGAAGCCATGTCGTTATCCTGGCTGCCCGCGGCTCACCCACAACACTTATTGTGATGTCCATGCCAAACAAGTCAGCTCTCATTACAATTGTTACCAACGTCCCAAGCGTAGTCGTCCACGTTATCATCGTGGCTGGCCTAGGATCAGACAAAGATACTTACTCCACCATCCCTTTTGTGAAATGTGCTTGAGTCAAGGAAGATATACCAAGGCTACCGAAGTTCACCACGTACTACCGCTAGAACATGGCGGCAACAACGACTCCAAGAATCTAATGGCATTATGCAAGCCATGCCATTCCCGCATTACTGCGCAAATGGATGATCGTTGGCACAAAACACCACATCGATATCATTATTAGACCACGGAGGGGGCCATCGAATCGTTAAAAAATTTTGCGCGGGAGCGGGCCTGGGCCTTCGTGTGTAAAAAATCGAAATCAAAGGGGGTATTAACCCCTGCCGGAAGGAGGGAGAGATTTGGCTAAAGATGGTACGAATCGTGGTGGATCCCGAATCGGTGCTGGACGTAAACCTAAATCACTTCACGACAAAATTCAAGCCGGTCAAGATGCTCAGGTGATTGACCTACCAACACCAACCAATTTGGAAGGCCATGTGATGCCGCCAGTCAAGAAGTACCTCAAGGCCAAACAGAAGAATGGTTTAGAATTCGACGCCGCTGATATTTTCAAAGAAACCTGGGAATGGCTGGTCGAGCGTGGTTGTGAAAAGCTAGTTAATACTCAGCTGATTGAACAATATGCGGTAAGTGTAAGCCGTTGGATTCAGTGTGAAGAATGTATCTCAAAATTTGGTTTTCTTGCCCGCCACCCAACAACTGGGAACGCAATTGCTTCCCCTTACGTATCAATGAGCCGCGACTACATGAAACAATCCAGCCAATTATGGTTTCAAATTTTTCAGGTTGTTAAAGAAAACAACGCTACAACTTACCAAGGATCTACACCACAGGACGATGTGATGGAACGCTTGCTCCGTTCACGGAAAGGAATGAACTAATGAAATTTGTTAAGAAGAAAATAACGGACCTCATCCCCGCGGATTACAATCCACGAAAAGACTTAAAGCCAGGTGATCCTGACTACGAAAAGCTAAAACACTCAATGAAAGAATTCGGCTACGTTGATCCAATCATCTGGAACCAACAAACTGGTCGCGTAGTCGGCGGACACCAGCGGTTAAAGATTCTCCAGAATGAAGGGATCAAAGAAGCCGAGTGTGTAGTTGTCAACTTAGACGAAGAAAAAGAAAAAGCGCTGAACATTGCTCTCAACAAGATCAGCGGTGATTGGGATAAGGACAAGTTAGCTTTGTTGATGACTGACTTACAAGCCAGTGACCTGGATATTTCATTAACTGGTTTTGATGAGGATGAAATATCTGACTTGCTTGCTACCGAAGGTGATACTCATGACGATAATTTCGATGTAGATAGCGAGTTGAATAAACCGACTTTTTCTAAAGCTGGCGACCTCTGGCATTTAGGACGGCACACCCTATTTTGTGGTGATGCTACAAAAGGTGAAGGTTACCAAAAGTTGCTTGGTGATCATAAAGTTAACCTTGTTCTTACCGATCCACCATACAATGTCGATTACCAAAGCAAAGCCGGCAAGATTAAGAACGACCATCAGGATGATGATAAGTTCTATCAATTTTTACTAGCCGCTTTCCAAAACATGAATAAGGTAATGGCCAATGATGCCAGTATCTATGTTTTCCATGCTGATACTGAAGGGTTAAACTTTCGGCGAGCATTTCGAGATGCTGATTTCTATTTATCCGGTTGCTGTATCTGGAAAAAACAATCCCTTGTCTTAGGACGTTCACCCTATCAATGGCAACACGAACCAGTTCTTTATGGTTGGAAACAAGATGGTAAGCACGAGTGGTATACCGGGCGCAAAGAATCAACCATCTGGGAATTTGACCGTCCGAAGCAAAGTAAGGAACACCCAACAATGAAGCCTGTTCCATTGCTTGCCTATCCAATCATGAATTCGACAATGTCTAACTGTACAGTTCTGGATCCCTTTGGTGGTTCTGGATCTACCCTCATTGCCTGTGAACAGACTAACCGAATTTGTTACATGATGGAACTCGATCCTAAGTACTGCGATGTCATCGTTAATCGCTATATCGAACAAGTGGGTTCAGATCAAGAAGTCAGTGTGGAAAGAGTTGGTCACATAATTCCGTACAATAAGCTAAAAAAACCGGCCTAATTCCTCGAAAGTCCTTGCTATCTGTATCTTCTAGAGTGATGTATACAGTAATCAAACAAGGAGGTACATACTATGGAAATTAATTTTAATGTTCATGGTAAACAGCGCAAAAAGCTAGTCGAACAGATTGCTGAATACACTCAGCAAAGGGCAGAGTATCAGTACACACCAACTTATGCATACCAGATTGGTAAATACACCGTCAGCAAGGATGGCAATCTTTTATCCCCAGATGAGATTCCTGCTGAATTAGTAACATATCTTAAGCAACAGGGATTCACATCCAGCGAGACGGTCAAGTTGAACATAACATATCGCCGCAATGAGCTTACTGACCAAGATCTAGATAACCTACGCCATTTAATCTGGGCAAAAGGACAATCAATCAAAGACGCTTGCCAACTGAATTCCTTGTCTCTCACAATTGATGACCAACGTGTATCCTTCGATTGGTTCACCGAAGTTAACACTGATGACGCTCCAGCTTATCAACAATTGATCGATAAATTAGTGCAATACGCAAAGAGTCATCAGCGAATTATGTCAACGCCACGTGATGAGAGTAATGAAAAATATGCTTTCCGCTGCTTTTTACTGCGTTTGGGTTTTATTGGTCCCCAATACAAGACCCAACGGAAAGTGCTACTCAAAAATTTAACCGGATCGGCTGCTTTTAAGAACCAGGAGGCTTAGTCATGAACAAAATCAAAGATGAATTAGCCAAACGTGATCGTATTCGCCAACAGGTATTACAAATTCGCAATACCGGTGAAGTAAATATGTTTGATGTTGAAAACGTAAAGCGGCTCGCTTATTACTATAATTGCCACGATCTGATCGACTATTTGACCACTGACCGCGCCGGATACATCAACCTGATCTTAACCGGTAAATTTAATTAGCTACCAAGCATTGAGTTCACTCTCAGTGCTTTTTTAGTATCAATGAAAGGATGTGATGCCCTCTTGCGAAAGCTAAAAGACTACACACCAACTAGGTTTATGGCTAAGGATTCTACCTACGATAAAGATGCTGCTGACTTTGCAGTGTCATTTATCGAATGCCTGTGCCACACAAAGGGAACCTGGGCAGGCAAGCCTTTCGACCTCATCGATTGGCAGGAAAAAATTATTCGAGATATTTTTGGCATCTTAAAGCCCGATGGCTACCGTCAATTTAATACTGCTTACGTAGAAATTCCAAAGAAACAAGGTAAATCAGAGCTGGCTGCCGCCATCGCCCTGTTACTCTGCTGTGCCGATGGTGAAGAACGTGCAGAGGTTTATGGCTGTGCAGCTGATCGGCAACAAGCTGCAATTGTTTTTGACGTTGCTGCTGATATGGTACGTATGAATCCTGCCCTGAAGAAACGTTGTAAAATTCTTGCTTCACAGAAGCGGTTGATCTACGAACCAACTAATAGCTTTTATCAAGTTCTATCTGCTGATGCTTATTCTAAACATGGTTTTAATGTGTCCGGAGTTATATTTGATGAACTGCATACTCAACCAAACCGGAAACTCTATGATGTTATGACGAAGGGATCGGGGGATGCCAGAACTCAGCCCCTCTACTTCTTAATCACAACCGCTGGCACTGATGAGCATTCTATTTGTTATCAAGTCCATCAAAAAGCAATTGATATCATGAAAGGTTGAAAGCATGACCCCCGCTTTTACCCAGTAATTTATGGTGCTGATCGGGATGAGGATTGGTCGAGCCCCGAAGTCTGGAAAAAAGCTAATCCTTCTTTAGGAATTACAGTCAAAATGGAGAAAGTCAAAGACGCCTACAACTCTGCCAAGGAAAATCCAGCAGAGGAAAATACCTTCCGACAGCTTCGTTTGAACCAATGGGTAAAACAGGACGTTCGTTGGATGCCCATGGATAAATGGGATGCTTGTGCTTTCCCAGTTGATCCTAATGAACTACGGGGACGAGATTGTTACGGCGGACTCGACCTGTCGTCGACTACCGATATCACTGCTTTTGTTCTAGTGTTTCCACCAAGGGATGATTCTGAAGGTTATACCCTTCTGCCCTATTTTTGGATCCCCGAAGATAATGTTGACTTACGAGTTCGGCGTGATCATGTTCCATATGATATTTGGAAACGACAGGGTTATCTGCAAACAACAGAAGGAAATGTAGTTCACTACGGTTTTATTGAACAATTTATTGATGATCTTGGTAAAAAATACCACATCAAAGAAATCGCCTTTGACCGATGGGGTGCGGTAGAAATGGTTCAAAATCTCGAAGGTATGGGATTCACTGTAGTTCCATTTGGTCAGGGATTTAAAGATATGACCCCACCAACTAAAGAACTAATGCGATTAACTCTGGAAAAGAAGATCGCTCATGGTGGTCACCCAGTATTACGCTGGATGATGGACAACATCTACATCCGCACTGACCCAGCCGGGAATATCAAACCTGATAAGGCTAAGTCAACCGAAAAAATTGATGGCGTAGTGGCCACCATTATGGGACTGGATCGTGCTATCCGAAATGAGGATAATGGTGATTCTGTTTATGATGGTCGAGGTTTATTGATGTTGTAATTGCGAAGAACTGAAAGGAGTTGATGCCATGAGTCTATTTAATAAATTGTTCCATACCAATAAAGCTTCACCCAAAAACACCCTATCCAGCACCATGTCATTTTTCTTCGGCAGTTCGATGGCTGGCCAAAATGTGACCGAACGCACCGCAATGCAGAATACTGCAGTTTATGCTTGTGTTCGAGTCTTGGCTGAAGGATTAGCTGAACTGCCACTCCATATTTATCAATATACCAGCGATGGTGGGAAAAGGCGGGCAATTAACCACCCGCTTTATTTTTTGCTTCATGATGCGCCAAATCCAGAAATGACCAGTTTTATCTTTCGCGAAACCATGATGAACCATTTATTACTGTGGGGTAATGCCTATGCACAAATCATTCGAAACGGTCAAGGCAAGATCACTGGGCTCTATCCTTTGATGCCAGATCGAATGGACGTTAACCGTGCTGCTAACGGTGAAATCTACTACACCTATACTCGCAACTATGATGATTACCAGGCAAAGAATAAATCGAAGCAAGTAATTCTCTTGTCCGATGAAGTCCTTCACATCGCAGGGTTAGGATTTGATGGTTTGATTGGTTACAGTCCTATTGCTATGGCTAAGAATGCTATTGGATTATCCATGGCTGCCGAACAATATGGGGCCACCTTTTTCAAAAATGATGCCACACCTGGTGGTGTTCTCGAGCATCCTAATGTAGTCAAAGATCCCGAACGGCTCCGGAAAAGTTGGCAATCACAATTTTCGGGATCTAATAATCACAGCATTGCTGTTTTGGAAGAAGGAATGACTTTTCATCAGCTTTCCATTCCACCCGACCAAGCGCAATTTCTTGATACTCGAAAATTCCAACTCGACGAAATCGCCAGAATTTTTCGTGTACCACCGCATATGGTTGGTGACCTAGATCGTTCGACATTCTCAAATATCGAGCAACAATCACTAGAATTTGTAAAGTACACCCTGAACCCTTGGTGCATTCGCTGGGAACAAGCTATGAATCAACAGCTTCTTTCCGCTGATGATCAACGAAAGTTTTTCGTCAAATTCAATGTTGATGGATTACTACGTGGCGATTACGAAAGCCGAATGAATGGCTATGCTATTGGGCGCCAAAATGGTTGGCTGTCTGCAAATGATATTCGAGAACTTGAAGATCTAAACCGCATCCCTACTAATGAAGGCAGTGACGAATACTTGGTAAATGGCAATATGCTGCCACTCAACCAAGCTGGTAACTTCTATAGTTCTCAACCATCTAAAGAAAGTGAGGAACCAAAAGAATGAAACGTTTCTGGAACTGGAGTGGCCCTCAGAATCAACGTGTATTAACTATTAACGGTACAATTGCTGAAGATAGCTGGGTTGATGATGAAGTCACTCCTCAAGTATTTCAAGATGAATTAAGTCAAGGGAAAGGGCCGATCGATCTCTGGTTAAATTCTCCCGGTGGTGACTGTGTCGCTGCCAGTCGCATTTACACGATGCTAATGAATTATCCCGATAACGTGAACGTCAAAATTGATGGTATTGCTGCTTCGGCAGCATCAGTCATCGCCATGGCAGGCACAAAAGTTTCCATGGTCCCAACCGCGATGATCATGATCCATAATCCATTAACCATTGTTGGTGGACAAAAAGAAGATCTTGATCAAGCTGCACAAATGTTAGCTGAAACCAAAGAATCAATTATCAATGCCTATGAACTTAAAACAAACCTTCCTCGAGAAAAAATTTCATCCATGATGGATGATGAAACCTGGATGAATGTCAATAAAGCGATTGAGTTGGGGTTCGCTGACGATATGCTAGGTCAAAACAAAGATGTCACGGATTGTTACTCATATTCAGATAAACAATCTGAATTGGTTCTATTGAACAAGCTAAAACCACAAGCAAAATCTAATATCTCTGTAAAGTCGCTGCAAAAGCGGCTTTCTTTGTTATCACACTAATTTTTAGGAGGACTTATCAATGAGTAAAATTACTGAATTACAAGAAAAGCGTGCCCGTATTTGGAAACAAGCAAAGGATTTCCTAAATGCTAAGCAAAAGGAATCAGATGTACTCTCAGCCGAAGACAATGCCCGTTATGAAAAGATGGAGCAAGAAGTTGTCGACTTAGGTAAGGAAATCAATCGACGGCACAAGCAGGCAGAAATTGAAGTGGCACTGAACCAACCTACCTGTAAGGCCCTTACTAATTCCCCAACTGCTGATCAGCTACCAAAGAGACAGGATGCTCATGCAAAAGATTTCTGGAAAATGATGCGTGGACATGCCGTCGTGGATGCTCTTAAGGAAGGTGCGGACCCCGATGGTGGTTTCTTAGTGCCCGACGAATTTGAAAACCAACTTATCCAAAAGTTGCAAGAAGCAAACGTGCTGCGAACGATCAGTCATGTCATCCAAACCAATAGCGGCGAACACAAAATTCCAGTGGTAGCCAGTGAAGGTACTGCAGCCTGGCTCGAAGAAGAAGCGGCCTACACAGAGTCCAACACTCAATTTAGTCAGGTGTCACTAGGCGCACATAAGTTGGGGACCCTGATCAAAGTATCAGAAGAATTACTAAACGATTCCGCATTTGATTTGATGTCTTATCTCTCCGATGAATTTGGACGCCGACTCGGTAATGCTGAAGAACAGGCCTTTTTAACCGGTACCGGTACTGGTCAACCTACTGGTATCCTAACCGACACTAATGGCGCTTCAGCCGGATCCACAGCTGCCAAGGCCGATGCGTTAACTTTTGATGATTTAATTGACCTTTTCTATTCCTTAAAGGCGCCATATCGTCAAAACGCTGTCTTTTTGATGAACGATGATACCGTGAAAGCCATCCGCAAAATGAAAGATAAGAACGACCAATACATTTGGCAACCTTCCGTTCAGGTAGGCCAACCAGACCGAATTCTTAACTGTCCGGTTTACACTAGTCCATTCATGCCGACATTGGCTGCTGCTAATAAGCCAGTTCTTTTCGGTGACTTTAACTACTACTGGATTGCAGATCGAGAAGGACGAACCTTCAAACGTCTGAATGAACTTTATGCCGTAACTGGTCAAGTTGGCTTCTTAGGCTCACAACGAGTTGACGGTAAAGTTATCCTACCAGAAGCAATTAAAACCTTGTCCATGGCTGCTAAATAGAAAGGATTGATGAAATGTGGCTGCTATTACTTTGGCCGAAGCAAAAGCCTACCTGAGGGTGGATAACACTGTTGAGGATGACCTAATTACGAAGTTAATTGGATCGGCAACAGCTACAGTCGAGAATGTACTTCGTCAACCACTATCCGCATTCGACCCCCTCCCCGATGATATTCATACCGCAATTCTTTATACCGTGGCTTACCTTTACGAATATCGGGAAACCGCCGATTTTGATGCCATGATCAAATTTCTCCGGGCCATCTTGTCTCCTTACCGGAAGGAGGAGTTTTAATGCAACAACAAAACAAACGTGTTAGTAAGATTGTTGATATTGGTGAATTAGACCGGCGCATAACGCTAATGAAGAAGAAATATGTCGGCGAAAATCCTAATACTGGAATGTCAATGTACAAGGATGTACGTCTGGGTGATGTGTGGGCAAAAGTTTCCGCCCTGCACGGACAAGAGTATTACACCGCTGTCACCGTAAAATTGGAAAAGCAATTATCATTCATCATTCGATATCGCGATGATATTGATGAAGAAACCAATATATGGTTTGAAGGACGTGGCTACAATATTGGCTTCATTGACGATGTTAAATACAACCACGAGTATATGGAGATCAAGGCCGAATATTCGAAAGGAGTTGATAATCCAAATGAAGACAACTAGTTTAACGGTAATCAATACGTGTTTCGGAGCTATTGGCGCTTTCCTTGGCTGGTTTTTAGGAGGACTCGATGGTTTCCTATATATTCTCCTGATTTTTATGGTCGTGGACTATATCACCGGAGTTCTTTGCGCCGTTAGTGAACATAAATTATCCAGTGAGATTGGATTTCGCGGGCTTACCCGCAAGGTTTTAATTCTATTATTGGTTGGCATTGCTCACTGTCTTGATGTGTATTTACTAAAAAATGGCTCCGCAATTCGCACAGCAACCATTTTCTTCTATATCTCTAACGAAGGTATTTCTCTATTAGAAAACACGAGTCGATTAGGATTACCTGTACCCGATAAATTAAAAAATGTTCTTCAACAACTTCATAATAAGGATGGTGACAAGTAATGATTCCAGGAATCGATATTTCTGAATGGCAAGGTCACGTTGATTTTAATGCAGTCAAAGCAAGCGGCGTAAAATTCGTCCTAATTAGAGCTGGCTACGGTCGTTCTGCTAGCCAAGTAGATCATTATTTTGCGGAACACTATGCACAAGCCAAAGCGGCAGGTTTGCAAGTTGGGGCCTACTGGTACTCCTATGCAGTTTCACCTGCTGATGCAGCCAACGAAGCTCGGGCTTGCTTAACCGTCCTTGGTAATCGGCACTTTGATTATCCAATCTACTTTGATTTGGAAGAAAAGTGGCAATTTGCTAACGGACGCAACTTTTGTGATAGCTTAGTAAAAAGCTTCTGTAGCGTTTTGGAACAGAATGGTTGCTATGCGGGTTTATATATTTCTCGTTCACCACTGCAAAATTACATCTCTCCCACTGTTGCTCAGCGTTATGCAATCTGGATAGCCGAATATGGTCCACGTTGTAACTATGGTGGCAACTATGGAATTTGGCAGCATTATTCAACTGGTTCTGTTCCAGGTGTCAGTGGTAACTGCGACCTAGATTATGCCTACATTGACTATGCAGCAGTAATTGACAAAAAACAGCCAGTCACCAGAAAAAATCCTGATCAGCTGGCTGCAGAAGTATTGAATGGGCAATGGGGTAATGGTGTCGATCGTCAAAAACGTTTAACTGCTGCGGGTTACGACTACTCAGTCGTGCAAGAAAAAGTTAATAAATTATTGAATCGTAAGTCAGTCGACCAAATTGCCCGTGAAGTTATCCGTGGTTCCTGGGGAAATGGTAATGAGCGAATTACCCGTTTGAAACAAGCTGGTTATGATCCAATTCAAATTCAAAAACGTGTCAATCAATTACTCTGATTTATGCCTGTGGACTCCGGTCTGCAGGCTTTTTGTTGTTTCTATGATAAAATGCTATTAGGTCGGACTTGATGGGTCGCTCCCATCATGAAAGACTTAGCAGTTAACGTGGCTACACACCCCTCAAATAATCTGAACTGTGGAGGTGAGAGTCATGTTATTTAGGAAAGGACTGGAGGAGCAGCAATTAATGCCGCCTTAGTTATCGTGGCAATCGGCCAGCTAGTCATTGACTGTGCTAAAGCCTACGCGATAATAAAAAAAGCTAACCATAACGGTTAGCTATCCTTCAGTCACCTGAACTGCGTTTGAGGGTAACGAGATGCCGCTCGTTGCTCTCTTTTCATTTACTAATGATATCTGATATATTTTGATTTTTCAACTTTTAGCTGGCAGTTTTCTGTCAGCTTTTTTCTTTTACCATGGTTTACTTTTCCGCTTGTTCTGGCTTATCAGTGGAGGTAATTAAACATGGTAAAAAAAGTACAACCAGTGACTCATCAACCACTAATAGCAACAAGTACGAATATTAGTTCAGAGCAATTATTGAACGATTTGCATTACCAACAAGCAAAACAGATCATCCAGACTCTACTTAATAAAGGCCTTATTTCGCCCACCGAATTTAAAGACATTGATTCCTTAAATAAACAATCATTTCCACCATTATTAGGGCCCGGAAACGTTGATACATCAAGCCTTCAGAGCTAACATACCACACTGACGAAAGGAGGGTTGTCATGTCAACCATTACTAAAATCCAAAGCTACCACCGTAATGTCAAGCAACTCCGTGTAGCAGCTTATTGTCGAGTTTCGACGGACAATATTGAACAGCTGGAGAGTCTTGAAAATCAGCGTGAACATTATCAAAAATACATTAGCAATCATCCTAACTGGCAATTAGCTAAGATATATTACGATGAAGGAATCTCAGGTACCAAATTGACGAAGCGTGATGCCTTAAAAGAATTACTAGCCGACTGTCATAATCACCTAATCGACCTCGTAGTTACCAAGTCGATCAGCCGCTTATCACGAAACACAACCGACTGTTTACGAATCGTTAGAGAGTTACAACAGCTGAACATCCCAATTATATTTGAAAAGGAACATATCAACACTGGAGCAATGGCCAGCGAATTATTTCTATCAATTCTCAGCAGCATTGCTCAGGATGAATCTCATTCAACCGCAGGAAATTTGCGCTGGGCGATTAGACAGCGTTTCGCTAGCGGCGAGTTTCGAGTATCTTCGGCTCCCTACGGATATTCAATTGAAGATGGCAACTTAGTTATTAATCAGGCTGAAGCCAGGATTGTGCGAGAAATCTTTCAACAATTCTCAAAAGGGATGTCAGCTAGTCGGATTGCTAAAGGATTGAACCATAAACACGTAGCAACAAAGCATGGTGGACAATGGCGAAGCAACACCGTGATTAACATTTTACGAAACAGTAATTACACCGGTGATATGCTCTGCCAGAAGACTTATAGTGATGATCAATATCACCGTCATTTTAACCAAGGTGAACTCACCCAATACTTAATTGAGGATCATCACCCTAGTTTAGTTAACCACGAAACTTTTAACAGAGTTCAAGTTCTGCTTAAAGAAGCGGTCCAAAAGTGCCATATTGAAACTGGCAGCCATAAGTACCAACACCACTACTTATTTTCTGGGAAAATCACTTGTGGCAATTGTGGCACTATTTTTAAGCGGCAAACACGTCCCAATAAAATTTGCTGGGCTTGTCAAAGACATCTAAGTTCCGCTAAGCAATGTACTGTTAAAGCAGTAACTGAAGTAAGCCTAGAAGCAGCTTTCTGCAACATGATGAATAAACTCATTTACAGTAGGAAATTCTTATTACAGCCATTGTTAGCAAATTTACAAGTTCAAGCTAACAGTGATACCAACGGTCAGCTAAGTTCATTGGTCAATCAGGTTAAGGCAAATGACCGCAAAGCAGAAACGCTAACCGAATTGATGCAATCAGGATTGCTGGATAAAGCCATCTATGTAAATCAAACGGCTCAGCTCGAACAGGATACCTACCAATGCCGCGAAAAGATTAAACAGTTTAATAGCAACAATACTGATTCGGCAAATAATTTTGAAAACGTGCGAACCCTGCTTCATTGGTGTCAACAAGGTCAAAAACTGTCAGGCTTTAATAAAGCCCCATTTCAGGACTTCGTTCAACAAATTGTAGTGAACAGTCCAAAAGAGGCGGTTTTCAAACTGAAATGCGGGTTGAGATTAACTGAGAAGTTAACCAAAGCAGCTTGCCTTGATGAACACTTTTACCGTGGGGTAATCCGCCAACGTTTCAGCGAACCAATTCGGCAAGCAGAATACTTGTACAGCATTATCGAAAGTGAAGGTGATTTAATTGGGTAAAGTACGCATTATTCCCGCCCATCAGCAAAAAGGAAACAGTGTCCATCATCCACGTAGTCCACAATCTTTTGGAAAGCTTCGAGTGGCTGCATACTGCCGGGTTTCGACCGATTACGATGAGCAGGCCAGTTCAAGTAGATCATTACAAAGAACTAATTCAAAAGGAGCCACCCTGGGAATTTGCAGGTATTTATGCCGATGATGGGATCTCCGGAACCAATACCAAAAAACGGGAACAATTCAATAAAATGATTGCAGCCTGTAAAGTCGGTAAGATTGACCTGATCGTTACCAAATCAATTAGCCGATTTGCCCGGAATACCATCGACTGTTTGAAATATATCCGTGACTTAAAAGCTATCAATGTTGCAATCTTCTTTGAAAAAGAAAATATCAACACCATGGATGCCAAAGGTGAAGTTTTGATTACCATCATGGCTTCCCTTGCTCAACAAGAAAGTGAGTCCTTATCGCAAAACGTCAAGATGGGGATTCAATATCGTTACCAACAAGGGAAAGTTTTCGTGAACCATAATCACTTTCTGGGTTATACCAAGGATGCTCAAGGTAACTTGGTGATTGAACCAGAAGAAGCAAAGGTCATTAAGCGCATCTTCTATAGCTACCTAAACGGAATGACGATGAAGCAAATAGCTGATTCTCTTAAAGCAGATGGTATTTTAACTGGTGGCAAAACAAAGAATTGGCGTTCTAGCAGCGTGGCCAAAATCCTGAAGAATGAAAAATATATGGGTGATGCTCTATTACAAAAGACTTACACTGTGGACTTTCTGAACAAAAAGCGCGTAAAGAACGAAGGAATCATGCCACAGTACTATGTGGAGAACGACCACCCAGCGATTATTCCTAAATCAGTGTTCATGCAAGTCCAGCAAATTATCAAACAGCGACGTAACGGAATCACGACTAAGAACGGCAAGCACCGGCGAATTAACGGAAAATACTGCTTTTCTCAAAAAGTATTCTGCGGTAAATGCGGTGATATCTTGCAACGGAACATGTGGTATCGACCGGAAAAAGTGGCAGTCTGGCGATGTGCAAGCCGCGTAAGACGCAATAAGACTGGCCGGCGATGCATGATTCGAAACGTCAAAGAACCATTGCTGAAGGAAGCCACCGTTGAAGCATTCAATCAGCTCATTGAAGGGCATGAGTTGGCCAGTAAACAAATTAAAGCTAACATCATGAAGGTCATTAAGAACTCTAAAGGCCCAACACTTGATCAAATCGACCAACAGTTGGAAGAGGTGCAGATGAAATTGATTCAAGCTGCTAATCAGCACCAGGACTGTGATGCCCTCACACAACAAATCATGGACCTACGGAGGCAAAAAGAAAAAGTACAGAGTCGTGAAACTGATCAACAAGCCAAACTGCATAGTATTGATGAAATCAATGAATTGGTTAATCTGCACAAATATGGCTTAGTAGATTTTGATGAACAACTAGTCCGTCGTTTGGTAGAAAAAATCACCATCTTCCAACGTTACATGGAGTTCACGTTCAAAGATGGTGAAGTTATAAGAGTCAATATGTAAAAAATTGAGATATTTGGCACTCAGCTATTTTGGTTGGGTGCTATTTTTTTGTTACTGCATTAGCTGTAACTCCACATACTTCCAAAGATCTTCTGTATCTTTTAGCTTCGTTAATTCATTGTCTACTCCTATTTTATATATAAGTTGGAATATAATCTTGCATAGTTCAAAGTACATGTCCTCAGCAACTTCCGCCCGTCCATTATGAACAATATTAGACCTTACATCATAACTTTGCTTCATAAAGGCATTTAATTTTTTCTTATCTTCTATATTTGTACCTAAAAGAGTATAGATAGACATACTTATCTGACTAACAATAGAAATACTGTTGCTCTTTATTTCAAGAATCGTTTCTAAAGCTATCATTGCCTGCAAAAAAGACATTGGTATATTACTTAAATCTGCTAAGCTCATCCAATCTATAGCTATACATATCTTTTCTTGCAATTTCGTCAATGTTTGTTCCTTTTGCACGTCTATTAAGAATTCAAAGTTGTGTACTGTACTTGATATGTCCTTTAGTCGAATTTCTGGTATAGGATCCTTTACTCTTGACCTACCAAATGTACCTTTACCATCCACAAATCCATAATATTTATCAATATCGTTATGAACTATCACTTCGTTAATAGGATATATCTTAATCTGAAACTTATTATCATACATTAAGTTTACGAGGCCTATTATTCGATTAGCTTTCTTTTTTGCTACTTCATAGGTTCTATCATTCTGTGCACCCTGAACAGTAACAATCAATACTGCATTATCTTTACTTAATATATTTTCTAAATCTGTACTATGACTTAAATTAAGCTTATTTTTGATATATTTCGTACTAGCAAAATAATCTCTAGAATCAATTTGAATTGGCTGTTGCGGGATTTGAATTCCAGACGTTAAAAAGATATACGACCTTTGTGTTTGCATTTCTTGTCGCCAAGATTTTAACTTATCTCGAAATGCTCTTTTGTCAATATTCAAATGGCCTTTAAACAGTAAATCGCTAAGCCAGTTACTTACCATCTTTTTCACATCTGCAATGCTATAACCAGGCAAATTACCTTCTTCTACTTTGCGTAAAATATCGTTGCATATATCATTGTACTGTTTCAAATTATTTTGGTTAAAATATAAGCTCTTTGAAGGACAAAATGGATTTTCCTCTATTCTGAAGTACATTACATTATTGCTTTGCTGATTTTGCTTCAATGCTCCAAGCAATTCATTAAAGTTTTCAAGAGTTTTATCTTTCTTTTTGCTCACTTAATACACCACTCTTCATATCATGTCAATAGAATTTTTGCCTTGTTATATTATACGTCGAGTACACAATTGTCCTGCAAATTTTCTATTTTTCGAGCAAAAAGGTCAAAATGCAATAGCATACTCGTCAACTCAACCCTCAGCACTAAATTGGCCGATTTTCGTACATGCCATAAATACTACTATATCAGGCTTGGGTCCACCTTTCACTACCCTAATCGACACGACCTGCCAAACTGGACATTCGCCTACTCGACTATCGAAATAGGACATAGAACACTCGACCCGCCAGCTTCAAATAGAAAAAGTGTACTAATTTCAATCGTCAAAACCATAATTAGTACACTTTCAATCATCCACAAATACCGTCACACCAGCGTTTATAGCCTATTTTCCTGTACGTTCAAGGACCGTAACAGACTCCACATGGGGAGTTTGAGGGAACATATCGACAGGATCAATCTCATTAAAGTCATAACCTTGCTCACGGAACAATTGCAGATCTCTAACCATTGTAGCTGGGTTACATGAAATATAAACAATCTTCTTAGGATGAGTTTCAACAGCCGCATCAATAAATTCTGGCGTTAATCCCTTTCTTGGTGGATCAACGAAGATAACATCAGTCTTAAGCCCCTCTTTAGCCCAACGCGGCATTACTTCTTCTGCTTTACCAACAACATATTCAGCGTTGTTAATACCATTTAATTTTGCATTTGCGTTAGCATCGTCAACAGCTGGCTTGATAACTTCCATCCCTCGCACTGCCTTCACATGCTTAGCAACTGACAAACCAATTGTTCCAATTCCAGAATAGGCATCAATTACAACGTCATCGGGTTTAAGATCAGCTTTTTGAATTGCCAAGTCATACAAGCGCGGGGTTTGCAGCGAATTAATTTGGAAGAAACTTTGTGGTGAAATCTTAAAACTAACATCCCCAATTTTATCGGTAATTTGAGGCTCTCCCCAAAGCAAATAATCTTTTTTACCCAAAATTACGTTAGTCTTTTTAGGATTATGGTTCAAAACGACGCTAGTGACACCTTTGATCTCACTAATTTCCTTAGTTACCTTCTTTAACTGTGGAAACTCCTTGTGCAAGCAGACCAAAATTACCATAATCTCGCCGCTTGCCTTTGAGCGACGTACATCAAGATAACGCACTTCACCCTTATTGTGAATCTCATCATAAGCTGGAACATGATTCTTTCTTAAAATATCACGAACTTTAATTAAAACTCGGTCAATCTCCGGATCAGTAGTAAAGAAATTAGTTAACGGCACTAAATCATGCGAATGCTTTCTAAAGAAACCTATATCAAGCTTGCCGTGAACCTCACGAACTGGCACTTGTGCCTTATTACGATAGCCGGTTTCTTCTGGACTAGGCAAAGTCTGACTAACTTTAATATTATCTAAATCGGCCTTGTGCAATAGGTTCACCACTTGATTGCGTTTAAACTCAAGTTGCTTATCATACTTAATATGAGCAAGCGAAGCTAAGCCTGTTTGAACCCATTGACGACGTTCAACGTTAATTCTATCTGGACTTTCCTTCTTAATTTTCTCAATTTTAGCGAAGGCAAAATTCTTCTTTACCTTTAAAATTTTAGCTGAAACAACCTCACCTGGAAGAGCATTGTTCACAAAGACAGTCATGCCGTCTAAGTGAGCAACTCCCATTGCTTCATAAGATAGGTCGGTAATTTCTAAATCGACAATTTGATTCTTTTGCATAATTTCAATCCTTTTTAGATACTTGTTACTATTTACTAAAAAATATTATTGCTTTTTAAAAGAATAGGCACTAAAGATACTTAAAATAAATCCTAAAATCAAGCTACAAATGATTAAGCTCCAAGATCCAAAAGCAAAATCACCCTTAAGCCACATATTATTTAAAAGCATCCCCCAGTCAAACGGCCACCACATACTAAAAGCTGTGCGACTTAAGAACATGGCTAGAATTGAACTTAAAAATCCAATCCCTAAGGCAAAATATAAGTTAGTAACTCGGCAAAGCCATGAATAAAATGGAACTAGCCAAACAGAAGTGAGCAAAATTCCAGCTATAGAACCAGCCATTAACCCGATTTCTTCACTACTTGAAAAAATGAATCGTACACAAATTACTAAAGCCAAGAAAATCACGCTCATTAAAGCCGCTTGTAAAATTCCATGAATAATGCGCCCAATTTCATAAGTGAAAAGATCTTGCGGTGAAGATAAAATTTCTTTGAATTTTGTAGCCTGTTTTTGATAATAAGTACTAATACCTATTACTAAGGCAATTGACATATTCAACCAAAAATAACTCCACTGTCCTATCATCAATTGCACTGAATATTGATTATCCCAAAAGACAGCAGTCATCATTAAAATAGCAATTAATGGCAAAAGCCAAACAAGCAAACGAATAATAGTATGCTTTGTTTTTAAAAATTCAACTTTTAAAATATTAGTCATGCTTTATGCCTGCCTTTTCTAGAGTTGAAATAAATAAATCTTCCAAATCTGTCTTTTGGTCATAATCTTCTTCCAGCAAAAGCTCACCATTACCTAAGATAGCAATACGATCAGCGACTTTTTGAATTTCAGAAAGCATGTGACTAGCAATAATAATTGTCTTTCCTTGCTTTTTCTCTAACATTAATAATTCACGCAATTCATGAATTCCAAATGTATCAAGGCCATTTGTTGGTTCATCTAAAACCACTAAGTCTGGGTTTCCCATAAAAGCGAGCGCAATTCCTAGACGTTGGCGCATCCCTGTTGAAAATCCTTTAACCTTTTCTTGATTATGATCGCCAAAACCTAACGTGTTCAAAATTTGTTCTTGATCCTTATTTTCAACATGATGAAGTTTTAATTTCAATTTGATATTATCTTCAACAGTTAAATTATCAAATAAGCCCGGCTCTTCGATTAATGAACCAATAGTTTTTAAATCTTCTCGCTTCCAGTTTTCACCCTTAAAATTAATGTCGCCTTCAGTTGGCTTCTCAATTCCACTAATCATTTTCAAAAGAGTTGACTTACCAGCCCCATTCGGTCCCATGATGCAGTAAATTTTCCCTTCAGGAACATGAATATTAATCTGGCTCAAAACATGTTTATTTTTGAAGTTTTTTCCTAATTCTTTGGTGGTTAAAATATCAGTCATCTTAATCCCTCAATTTAAATTTATACTTTTTTCTGTACCTATCTATTTTACCGCTCAGAGTGCATAATTCGAAATTCTAATCATTTTTATTAATAAATTCATTGACATCTTTTTTTAAGCTTGTTATCATAATTGCAACAATTATCGTCACAGTAGTGCTTATGTTAAGCGTCAGAGAGCTGGTGGTAAAGTGCGAACCAGTCAGGCATAAGTTACGAATTACAGCGATCAATCTTTTATTCGGCCACAATCAGTGCCGTTATCACCTGATGAGAGTGCTGCAAATATGCAGTAAATAGGTGGTACCACGGTAATGCGTCCTGTTGATTAATTTCAACAGGATTTTTTTTATGGAGGATTTTTTATGAAAAAGAAAGTATCTTTTTTAGAAGCAATTATTATTTTACTCTTGCTTTTAATTATTCTAGGTATTTCAGTAATTAAATTTGGTTTAATGCCAGAGGTTCCGGTTCTATTCACAGTCTGTTTATTAGTTTTCTGGCTTAGACTCCGGGGAAATGACTGGGCTTCTATTCAAGATGGAATTAAAGAAGGAATTGGCGTTGCCATTATTCCGATCTTTATTTTTATTCTAATTGGGGCCTTGATTGGCTTGTGGATCAAGGGCAGCATCATCCCTTCAATTATGGTCCTTGGTTTCCATTTAATTAGTGGACAATTCTTCGTCCCTTCTGTTTTTATCGTTTGCTCAATCGTAGGTCTAGCTATTGGGAGCGGCTTTACTACAATTTCAACGGTTGGAATTGCCCTTTTTGGAATTGGTGCCAGCATGAATGCTAATCCAGCTCTTGTTGCTGGAGCAATCATTTCTGGAGCAGTATTTGGCGATAAAATGTCTCCTTTATCTGATTCCACCAATCTTTCTTCCGCTGTGGCAGAAAGTGAACTATTTGCCCATATCAAAAATATGATGTGGTCAACAATTCCTGCTTTTATTGTTTCTTTAATTCTTTTTTGGATTCTAGGAAACAGCGGCTCAATTGATGCTTCAAAGATCAATCATACTGTCGCAGTTTTACAGCATAACTTTATCATTACTTGGTGGGCAATCATTCCAATTATCTTAATGTTAATTTGTGCCTGGAGAAAAATCCCTGCTATTCCTACCCTATTTTTGAATATTGCTGTCACTGTCATTATGATTTTTATTCAAAATCCTCATCAATCTCTTACCGACTTAACTAACCTTATTATGAAAGGTTTCGTTGCCAAAACTAGTGACTCATCAGTGAATGCTTTATTAACTCGTGGTGGTATTTCTAGCATGATGGATACGGTTGGCTTAATTATTGCTACCTTATCTCTTGGTGGGTTATTAATGAAATTTAACATTGTTCAAACCGCCATGGAACCTCTAGTTGAACACCTTAAAAAGCCTGGTCGGTTAGTAATTACTACTATTCTTTCAGGTATCTGCATTAATTTATTTGTCGGTGAACAATACCTCTCTGTCATCTTGCCAGGACGCGCCTTCAAGCAAGCATACGACAGAATTGGTCTGGCACCACTTGCCTTAAGTCGTGTTCTTGAAGATGGAGGTAGTGTAATTAACTACCTAATTCCTTGGGGAGTAGCTGGTTCTTTTGCAGCTTCTACTCTTGGAGTTCCGGTTTTAGCCTTTATTCCATTCACCTTCTTCAGCCTCCTTTCTCCTGTCTTTTCAATTCTTTCTGGGGTCAGCGGAATTGGCCTAAAGTGGCAAAATAAGGCAGAAAAATAATTTATCATCAATAAAATCCGTACTATATGCGCTTACATAGCAAAATAGTACGGATTTTTCATTGACGAAACTTTTAATACATTGTAAATTATTAGTAATTAAAAACATATTAAAGGGGGAATTTGATGGAAACAAATCATTTTCTAGTATTACAAACCGACTTCGGTTTAAAAGATGGTGCTGTTAGCGCCATGCACGGCGTAGCTCATTTGGTTGCTCCGCACGTTGCTGTTTCAGATTTAACTCATGAGATTCCGCCTTATGATATTTGGGCTGCATCTTACCGCCTCTACCAGACAATCAAATATTGGCCCAAAGGCACAACTTTTGTTTCAGTAGTTGACCCAGGTGTTGGCTCAGATCGAAAGAGTATCGCAGTTAAAACAAAAAGCGGACATTTTATTATTACACCTGATAACGGTTCATTAACACATGTTGCAACTTATATGGGACTTGAGGAAGTAAGAGAAATTGATGAACAAAAGAACCGTCTTCCTTATTCTTCAGAAAGTAATACTTTCCATGGCCGTGATATTTACGCTTATAACGGCGCCCTTTTAGCTGATGGCGAAAAATCATTTGAAGATCTAGGAGAGCCATTAGATCCAACTTCAGTTGTGAAATTGCCACTTACCGAAGCCAAATTAGAAAATGATCATCTAACGGGATCAATTGATGTATTAGATATTCGCTTTGGTTCTTTATGGACAAATATTCCTTATGACTTAGTTAAAAAAGCCGATATCAAACGCGGCGACAAACTTACTGTCACAATTACTTATCAAGGTCAAACCTATTATCATGATACAATACCTTTTGTTACATCCTTTGCCGATGTAGCAATCAAAGATCCATTGATGTATATCAATTCATTAGTCAATGTCGGTATTGCACTAAATCAAGCTTCATTTGCCGATACCTACAAAATTGGTACTGGAAATGATTGGAAAATTGATTTAACTAGAGAATAATTTATTTACGGGGGAAAAATTATGAACAAGCAAAAAGGTTTATCAGTAAAAAGCGTTGTTGCAATTGGTATTGGAGCAGCAATCTATGTTATTTTGGCACGTTTCACATCAATTCCAACTGGCATTCCAAACACTAATATTGAAATTGTCTACCCATTCTTAGCTTTACTTGCCACTATTTATGGTCCTGTTGTTGGATTTTCTGTTGGTTTCATCGGCCATGCACTAGGTGACTTCTTAATGTATGGTCAAACTTGGTGGAGCTGGGTTTTGGCTACAGCTGTTTTAGGTTTAATCATCGGTCTTTATGGTATGCGCCTTGACTTAGATAATGGCGTCTTCACTGTTAAACAAATGGTTGGCTTTAACGTTGTCCAAATCATTGCTAACGTTATTTCTTGGTTATTAATTGCACCAGTTGGCGATATCTTAATCTACAGCGAACCTCAAAACAAGGTCTTCTTACAAGGAGCTACTGCAACCATTACTAACTCACTTTCTATTCTTATTTTAGGAACCATCTTGCTTAAAGCTTATGCAGCAACTAAAGTTAAGAAAGGTAGTTTACGTAAAGACTAATTACGAAAGGTTACTCAATTAATGACAGAACCGATTATTGAATTTAAAGATTTTTCATTTAAATACAATAGCCAAGCAGAACCCACTCTTAAAAAGATTAATCTTAAAATTAATAAGGGTGAAAAAATTCTCTTGGCCGGACCTTCAGGCAGCGGCAAATCTACAATTGGTCGCTGCCTTAATGGTCTTATTCCAAATATTGATCAAGGCAACATCACGGGCGAATGCTTAGTAAATGGAAAAGATATTACTAAAACTAGTCTTTTTGACTTCTCATTTACTACTTCTACAATTTTACAAGATGCAGACAGTCAATTTATTGGTCTAACAGTTGGTGAAGATATTGCTTTTGCACTTGAAAATGATTGCCAGCCTAAGGACAAAATGCATCACACTGTAAATCAATGGGCAGAAGAACTTCAAATTAAAGAACTACTTAAACAGTCGCCGCAAAGTCTTTCTGGCGGACAGAAACAAATCGTTGCCCTAGCCGGCGTCTTAGTTGATGAATCACCAATTTTGCTTTTCGATGAACCACTCGCTAACCTTGATCCTGCTTCCGGGCTCAAGACAATGGCTATTATCGATAAAATCCAAAAGGAACTTAATGCCACAGTTATTATTATTGAGCACCGTGTCGAAGAAGTTTTGAGTCAACCAATCGATAGAATTGTTTTAGTTAATGATGGCCAAATTGTCGCAGATGAGCCTACTAATCAGCTTCTCCATGAGAATAGTTTAGAAAAAATTGGCGTTCGTCAACCACTTTACTTAAAGGCGATGACTGCTGCAAATATCGACTTAAGTTCAATTAAAAAGCTAGACAAAATCACAGACCTGCCTACTTCTGACTCAATCAGCAAGCAACTAGAAAATTGGGTTGATCAAGCTCCAGTTAAAGAAAACACAGCTACTCATCAACCTTTATTAACACTAGACCATGTCGGTCACCAATATAATAAGAATCAGCCTTATCCTTTAAAGGACGTTTCTGCTACTATCAATCAAGGTGATTTCATCTCAATTGTTGGTCAAAATGGTGCCGGTAAAACCACCTTATGTCGCATTATTTGTGGTTTTATTTCTAATGAAGGTAAGATTACACTTAAAGATCAAGATCTAGCTAATTTATCAATTAAAGAAAGAGCTGAAAAAATTGGCTATGTCATGCAAGATCCTAATCAAATGATCTCGCAGAAAATGATTTTTGACGAAATAGCTTTAGGATTACGTCTGCGTAACGTAGATGAAGAAACGATCAAACAAAAAGTAAATCAAACTTTAAAAATTTGTGGTCTTTATCCTTTCAGACACTGGCCAATTTCTGCCCTCAGTTTTGGGCAGAAAAAACGTGTCACAATCGCTTCAATTTTAGTTCTAGAACCAGAAATCATTATTTTAGATGAACCAACTGCTGGTCAAGACTGGAAGACATATACCGAAATTATGGGCTTTTTAAAGCACTTAAACAAGCTAGGCAAGACAATCATTATTATTACGCACGATATGCACTTAATGCTTGAATATACTACACGCTCTCTTGCCTTCACTAAAGGAAAATTAATTGCTGATACAAGCCCTATTGAATTACTAACCAATCCTAAGCTAATTAAAGAAGCGTCTTTAAAGAGAACAAGTTTATTTGAACTTGCACAGCATTACCACTTGCCTGATCCAAATAAATTTGTCCAAGCTTACATTAACTCTGAACAAAAGAACTGGAAGGATGAAGATTATGAATGATAGTAAAATTTTAGGCTACCAGCCAGGAAATAGTTTTATTCATGCCTTGAATGCTACTACAAAGATGATCTTTTTAATTCTGGTTTCAATTGCGTGCATGGTTACTTACGATACCCGCTTTTTAATTGCAATCTGTATCTTATCCTTGATCTTACTAAAAATAGCTGGTATTAAATGGAAACAGGTTTCTTTTATTGTTAAGTTCATCATTGTTTTTGCTGTAATTAATATTTTGGCAGTTTTCATTTTTCAACCGACTTATGGCGAAAGTTTATACCACTCAAAAACAGTTTTAATCAATGCTGGATACTTTACCTTAACTGCCCAAGAATTATTTTATTTGCTTAACGTTAGTTTAAAATATATCTGCTCTATTCCTTTAGTTCTGCTCTTTTTATTAACAACCAATCCCAGTCAATTTGCTGCTAGCTTAAATAAAATTGGTGTGAGCTATAAGGTGTCTTACGCTGTTTCTTTAGCCTTGCGCTATATTCCTAACATTCAAGAAAGCTATTGGTCTATCTCTGCTGCTCAACAAGCACGAGGAAATGAACTTTCTAAAAAGGCATCTCTTGGAAAACGAATCCACGGAACATTAAATATCGTGACCCCACTTATCTTTTCAAGCCTTGACCGTATCGATACAATCAGTACTGCCATGCAACTTAGACGTTTCGGTTCAAAGAAAAAGCGAACTTGGTATGTAGCTGAAAAATTCAGCTTAGCTGACTATTTAGTTACCAGTCTAGCCTTCATTCTTGTTTTAATTGTTATTTTGCTCTTCAAAGTTAACTCGGGACGCTTTTACAATCCATTTGTGTAAAAGTTTCTTTTACTGTTAAGATACGTTAAAATATATTAATAATAATGAAAGAGGGAGAGCTTATGAATAACTTTTCACAAGAACCAGAACGTCGCACAATCGTTGACGTAACTGGCTTAAATAGATTCTTAAGCAGAATGTACGGCATGATGACAATCGCCGTTTTAGTTTCTGCTTTAAGTGCTTACTTAACGATGACTGTCTTTAGAACTCAAGTAATGACCTTATTTGCTAGCAACCCAGCAATGACTTGGATTTTATTGTTAGTTCCACTTGCATTAACTTTTGGAATTAGCTTTAGAGCAACAAGAAATCCGGTAGCTAGTTTCGTCATGTTAATGATTATGGCAATTGTTTACGGAGTTGAATTTTCCTTAATTGCTGGTGCCTATACTGGCCGCAGCATTGCTTCTGCATTCGTTGCTTCATCTACTGTTTTCATTACTATGGCAGTAATTGGTACAACTACTAAGAAGAACTTAAATAATCTTGGCTCTTATGCTTCTGCTGCCTTGATTGGTTTAATTGTTGCAATGCTTATCAACATGTTCTTAAGAAATCCAATGGTTTCTTACATCTTTTCATTTATCGCAGTTATTATCTTTACTATTTTAACTGCTTGGGATGCACAAAGAATGAAACAAATTTACGAAAACTATGGTGGTCAAGTTTCAGTTGATGGTTTGGCTGTTGCAGGTGCTTTAGCACTTTACCTAGACTTCGTTAACTTGTTCTTACAGTTCTTACAAATCTTTGGATTTAGCGACAGAAATTAATAATATTTATGAAAAATGCGAGGTGCTTTTGAAAGTTACCTCGCATTTTTATTTTGTGTTCAAATTTTCAAAAAATTTCAAAATTTTTTTGTCCCTCTTCTCCTCCCATTCTCATGCAATTTTTCCCAATACAAATAACAATCTATAGTGCTTTTATCCAGGAAAAATACTAGATATTGTGTTATCCTCTTAAGTGTCGACAAGATATTGTACTTTAGGGAGAGATAAAAATATGTCTGATTTGAGAATCACACTTGATCCAGATTTCATTGCACAAACTAAAAAAGAAGTTACTCCTCACTGGGGTGAGTTAGGCTGGGTTACTTATAAACGTACCTATGCTCGCTGGCTTGATGATAAAAATCGCTCTGAAAATTGGGACGAAACTGTTAAACGCGTGATCGAAGGTAATATTAATCTTGACCCTCGTTTAAAAAATAATCCTAGTAAAAAAACCATTCACGAGTTAACAGCTGAAGCTAAGCAATTATTCCGCCTAGTCTACGGCCTAGCTGCTACTCCATCTGGTCGTAACTTATGGATTTCAGGGACTGACTACCAAAAGAGAAATGGTGATTCACTGAACAACTGCTGGTTTATTTCCATTCGTCCACAAAAATACGGTAATAGCCATATCGTTCCTGCTTATCTTACACAAGATCAAGTCGCACCATCGATGCCTTTTTCATTTTTATTCGACCAATTAATGAAAGGCGGCGGCGTAGGCTTTTCTGTAGTTGACGAAAACATCAACCAAATTCCAAAGCTTGATCAAAAAGTAGACTTAACTATCGTCATTGACAAGCAAAGTAAGTCCTATGATGCATCCCTCAAGTTAGGTGCTACTGATCTTGATGAATGGAAAAAAACTAATCAAGAAAAAGAAGATTACATTTACTACAAGCTCCCTGATACTCGCGAAGGTTGGGTCTTAGCAAATGCTCGTTTAATCGACATGCATTTCAATTCAACTAATCCTGAGAACAAGAAAAAACTAGTACTTGATATCAGCGATATCCGCCCTTATGGAGCTAAGATTCATGGATTCGGTGGTACAGCTTCCGGCCCAATGCCACTAATTGAAATGCTTTTTGATATTAATCAAATTCTTAATGAGCGTGCTGGTCAAAAATTAACTGCAGTTGACGCAACTGATATTTGCAACTTAATTGGTAAAACCGTCGTTGCTGGTAACGTTAGAAGAAGTGCAGAACTAGCACTTGGTTCAAGCAATAACCAAGACTTCATTACTATGAAGCAAGATAAAAAGAAACTTTACCACCACCGCTGGGCATCAAATAATAGTGTTGCAATTAATTCTGAGTTTGATAACTACCAACCAATTGCTGACAGTATTTTACATAACGGTGAACCTGGTGTTGTTAACCTGGAATTATCCCGTAACTACGGACGCATCAAAGATGGCTATCAAGCTGGAATTGATGGTGAAGTTGAAGGAACTAACCCTTGTGGAGAAATTTCCTTAGCTAACGGTGAACCATGTAACTTGTTTGAAGTCTTTCCTTTTATTGCTCAAAAACAAGGTTGGGATCTGAAAGAGGCATTTAAACTCGCTGCTCGCTACACCAAGCGTGTCACCTTTAGTCCATATGACTGGGAAGTTTCTCGTAAGATCATCAACAAAAATCGCCGGATTGGTGTTTCAATGTCTGGTATTCAAGATTGGATTTTATCTACTTTTGGCCATCGCGTAGTGACTGGATTTAAGACTGCTACTGATTCAGAAACTGGTAAAGAAATTAAAGATCCAGTTTACGACCCTGAAATTATTAAAACAGTCGATGGTCTCTACCAAGCTGTTGTTGACGCTGACAAAGATTACAGCCAAGAACTAAACTGCAATACTTCAATTAAGCACACTACAGTTAAGCCATCTGGTACTGTTGCTAAACTTGCTGGAGTTTCTGAAGGGATGCATTTCCACTATTCTGGCTACTTAATTCAACGCATTCGCTTCCAAGAAACCGATCCCCTTCTTCCAGCATTAAAAGATTGCGGCTATAGAACTGAGCCTGATATTTACACCCCACATACAATCTGCGTTGAATTTCCAATTAAAGCAGCCAATGCTGACAGCGATAACTTCGCTTCTGCTGGAACTGTTTCAATTGCGGAACAATTTGCTACTCAAGCTTTCTTACAAACTTACTGGTCAGATAATGCGGTAAGCTGTACTATTACTTTTCAAAATGATGAAAGCGACCAAATAGCTCCATTACTACATCAATATCGTTATGCAATTAAATCTACTTCACTTCTGCCTTACTATGGTGGCTCCTTAAAACAAGCTCCAAAAGAGCCAATTAGTAAGGAAAAATATGAGAAAGCAGAT
The DNA here is from genome assembly GCF_000014425.1 of Lactobacillus gasseri ATCC 33323 = JCM 1131. Classification (NCBI taxonomy): domain Bacteria; kingdom Bacillati; phylum Bacillota; class Bacilli; order Lactobacillales; family Lactobacillaceae; genus Lactobacillus; species Lactobacillus gasseri. Next base: position 1,496,977 of record NC_008530.1, read on the forward strand.
AACCACATTACTGGTAATGTTGAAATAGTTTTTGAACAAACTAACGAAGATCAAAAGGGGCTTGAATTAGTGGATCAAAGCGATTGTGATAACGGTGCTTGCCCAATCAAGTAATAAGAGGAGTTTCTAGAAATGAAAAACACTAAAAAGTTAAGTATTTTTGCTACAATTATTTTATTTTTCACTTTCAGTCTAGCTGGCTGTCAAAATAATCAAGAAAAAGCTAAGCCAAAAACTGACCAAATTACGGTTACTTACACACTAAAAGATAATAAAAAGGCTTTTGCTAATAAAAAGGTTCATCTTAAAAAGAATTCTACTGTAGCTACTGGTCTTAAAAAGACCTGGAAAATAAAGAGTCAAAAAGAATTTATCACTGCTATTGATGGTAAAAGTCAAAATCCCCAAAAGAAGATCTACTGGACTTATACGGTAAATGGCAAAATGGTAAACAAAAGTGCCTACCAACAAAAGCTTAAGAACAAGGATAAGGTAGTCTTCACTCGGAGTAAGTATTAATGGCTACCGAAGAACTAGCTGGAACTAAGAGGCTCGCGCTCTTAGGCGTTCTGACCGCCTTATGCGTTGTTTTGAGAATTTTCAAAATTATTCCGGTTCCTAATGTTCAACCTGTTACGACGATTATTATGCTTACTACTCTTTTTGTAAGTGGAGGGATGGGATTTGCCCTAGCTATCTTAACCATGATTATTTCTAATATTTTTCTTGGCTTTGGCATTTGGACAATTCCGCAAATTCTTGCTTACGGTGGTTGCGTTTTAACAATTCTGCTATTTAAAAAGCTAACTCCCCTAACGAAATGGTTCTGGCTGCAATTAGCTCTGGTCGCATTTTTAGGAATTGAATATGGTATTTTAGTAGATTTAGGAATGACGATTTTCGGTGGTTTACCAGCCTTTATTGCATACTGGGCAGGTAGTATTTTATTTGATACCTATCATGCAATCGGCAATGTTGTTTTTTACTTACTTCTATATAAACCTATCTCCTTAGCACTGCAGCACTTCTTTGAGGATTAAATATGACACTTAAAATTTATACTAAAGTTGGCGACCAAGGTAAAACTAAACAAGTTAGTGGCAAGATGGTGCCAAAATATGATTTACAAATTGAAACTCTGGGCAATCTTGATGAACTTCAATCTTACTTAGGCGTAGTAATCGCTAACTTATCAGATAATTGCCAGGTTCTAAAAGATGAATTACAAAAAAGGCAAAAAGAACTCTATCAGTTCCAAGCTGATATTGTCGTTAGACGACACCAAGAAATTACTCCAGATAAGGTCAAAGAATTAGAAAATAGAATTGATAAGATTACACGGCAATATCCTAGGATTCCAGCTTTTATCCTTCCTGGTGGCTCAACCACCGCTGCCAATTTGCAGTATAGCCGCACATTGGCACGGCGCGCTGAACGTTCACTAGTTGAACTAAATGATAAAAAGCAGCCAATTTCGCCTTTTAATCTGGAATATATTAATCGTCTATCTGACTATCTCTTCACGCTAGCTCGCTACGCTAATGTCTTAGATGGATATCAAGAAGTCAAAAGCAAATAAAAATGAACTCCGTTAGAATAATGATATAGTCCTACTTTAGTAGACAGTACAAATATATAAAGTTGTACTATCTATGAAAGTAGGACTTTTTTGTATGTCTAGAAAAAGTAAATTTAGTTATGAAATCAAACTTAAAGCAATTAAAAAATATTTAAATGGTGAAGCATCCGTGCTTTCAATTGCGAAACTTATAGGAGCTGATGAATCTACACTTCGACATTGGATACATGCATTCAAAGCTCAAGGTCCAGAAGCTTTAAAACCACATAACAATAATCAGAGATATAGTAAAGAGTTCAAATTAAAGTGTGTGGCTGCCTATTTAACTGGTAAAGGATCATATAATTCACTTACACATAAATTTTGTCTACGAAGTTCTAATCAATTAAAGCAATGGGTTATCAAGTATAATAGTCATCAAGAACTTAAGGATTACAATCCTGCTCCGGAGGCTTACATGACTAAGATAAAAAAGACAACTCTAGAAGAACGTAAACAAATAGTTGAATACTGTAAGGATCATGAATGGAATTATAAAGAAGCTGCACTTAAATTTGGCTGTAGTTATGCTCAAGTATATAACTGGTCTAAGAAATATAGAGAGCAAGGGTTTAAGAGCTTAGAAGACAGACGTGGCCGTCATTTAAAAGTCACTAAACTATCTGAAACTCAAAGACTAAAGCGTGAAGTCGAGCAGCTTAAAAGAGAAAATAAGCTCAAAGACCAACAGATAGCCTTCTTAAAAAAAGTGAAGGAATTAGAAAGGATGTGTTTATTGGACAACCAAAGCAAAGACAAATAGCACTTAAACAAAAGCAGCGATACTCTCTTTATAGCTTGATTAAAGAATGTCATCAGGAATATTTGAATGGATGTGTAAACAAGCTCATGTTGCCCGTTCAGCCTACTACAAATGGCTTAATCATAAGCCAAGTAAGCGTGAAGAGCGAGATCAAAAGATTCTTAAACGCATTAAAGAAATAGCTAAGAGTAACAACAGCCTTTTTGGATCCCCTAAGATGACTATGGCCTTAAATAAGGAACTAGCGGATTGTGAAGGTAAAATATATCGAAGAACTGTAGCTCGTTATGTGTGTTAACGGCATCTATACTAGTAAGCCAAGATTTCATAAAACATATCACTATAAAGCATCTAGACCTGAAGAAACTTCCGCAAATATATTACATAGAGACTTTAATGCCAATAAGCCTAATGAAAAATGGTGTACTGATATTACTGAAGAAAAGATTCCTGGAACAAGTCAAAAGATTTATCTCTGCACTATATTTGATCTTTATGACAGATTTCCTGCAAGAGCTAAAAGAACATGGTATGTCACAATCAATGTCGAGAGTAAGCCGCTGTATTAATAATGGACCAATGGAAGGTTGGCAAGGTTTAATCAAAGAAATGAGAGTTGTTCTTTATCCTAATGTAAATAGTTATGAAGATATGGAAGAAGCTTTTAAAGCAACTATTGAATACTATATTAATTATGACCCTCAAGAACGTTTCAATGGTAAAACTACAGGCCAAGTAAGACGAGAAGCTAAGGACAATCCAGAAAATATAATTTCATATCCAATAAAGCAAGATAAGAGATATAAAAACTTTTGGAAGAAGATCGATGAAAAGAAAAATCAGCTCGCATAATAGCGAGCTGATTAAGCTAATTAATTTATATATTTTAACTGTCTACTTGACACGGTACGGATCATACTGAGCCAGGGGCTTTTGAATTAAATTACAAATTTCTTAAGTGCTTTTGCAATACCATTATGATCATTATCATCTGTAACAAAATCAGCTTTTTCTTTAATATCTTCAATTGCATTACCCATCGCAATTTTCTTAAAGCTGGGATTTTCAAACATCGAGACATCATTACCTTGATCACCAAAGACCATGACGTCTTCTGGACTAATCTTTAACCGCTCTGCTAGGTTCATCAAGGCATTGCCCTTTGAAGCTCCAATGCCATTTAATTCAATACAATTATCTAAGCTGCGAACAATATCGTAAGATTCAAAGGCCCAGTAAGGAATAGAATTCCAAAGTTTTTCAATTTGATCGCTACCTTTTGGACAAGTAAAGCCTACTTTATTGAAGGTAAAATCTTGCGGAATCTCTTTTCGTTCACGAACTCTAATTTCATTATCAGTCAAAGCTGCATTAATTTGCATTTGCACTGACAGATCGCGGTCTAAGGTCCAGAAACGTTCAGTCGTTTCAAAGTGCAAGTTCACATGGGCAAGACGTTGCAGACGAAGCATTACTTCAAAATCACGATAGTCCATCTCCTGACTCATTAAAACTTTTCCAGACAAGTCTTGAACAACAGCACCGTTAAAAACGACTGCGTATTCTTTTGATCCTTCAAGTCCCAACTGCGTTTCAAATGGCATCACGCCAGAAAGAGGACGTCCTGAAGCAAGAACCACTTTAATCCCCATACCATGCGCTACTTGCAAAGTTCTTAAAGTCTCAGGTGAAATTGCGTTACCACTATTGAGCAAAGTTCCGTCTAAGTCTACTGCAACTAATTTAATCGCCATACATACTCCTATCTACCAAATATTAAATAGAAAATTACATTTAACAACAATCCTAGCAGGGCGTAGCAAGCAGCCGCTTCCACTTTGATTTTCTCTTTCTTTACTAAATATACCAAACTAGCAATAAACCCTATTAAAGGAAAAACAACATAAAAAATCATTGCCCATTCAGTAATTCCATTAATATCTGTATTTAAATGATGAACAAGATTCTTCATTTTTCTCCTCCTACAAAAAATAGAGACTAACAAATTATTAGTCTCTATTTTATATTAACCAACATAAAATTCAATATGCTGCTTCAGATTTTCAAAATCAATTGGTAGATGACCACCAATTTCACCATCTAAATTAACGGGAATTGGTTCTTTGTCTTTACTGTCATCTAGTAATTCTACTTTTAAGTATCTAGTCTTAGTATAGATAATTTGCGGATCATTAACATGATTTCCATTTAAGGCCATCGCCATTAACCGTAAAACATCTACTGGATTTGCAGTTTTAACCACGATTAATTGGAACAAACCATCGGATAATTGTGCATCAGGCATAATACGCTCAAAACCACCGATTGAATTAGTCATTCCCAAAAGAAACATTGATAAGTTTCCTTCATAGACACCATCATCATAGGTTAAACGCATCTTGTTACTGCTTATTTTTGGTAACATTTCTGCTCCCTTTAAGAGGTATGCACTATAGCCTAATACCGACTTCACTTCTGAAGGGACGCCATAAGTTAATTCAGTCAATGAACCACTAGCCGCAATGTTCATAAAATATTGCTTACCAGCACGTCCAATGTCCATCTTTTGCGTTTTACCTGTCAAAATCACTTTAGCGGCATCGACTAAATTATCTCTTGGAATTTTTAAAGCTCGAGCAAAATCATTCGTTGTTCCTGCTGGAATAACAGCTAGTCTAGGTCTTTTTTCTAGGGGAGCCACACCATTAACTACTTCGTTAATCGTTCCGTCTCCACCAGCACCTACTATCAAATCAAAACCAGCTAGGGCGCATCTTTTTGCTTCATTTTGAGCAGACAAAGGTTCTGGCGTAGTTCTAAAGGCACTAGCTTCAAACCCAGCCTGTTCTAATACGTTTAAAATATCTGCAACATTTTGAAGCATTTGCTCGTGACCTGATACAGGATTATAAATTAATCTTGCTTTTTTCGTCATCGCCTTTCGCCTCCCTAAAATGATTAACGGCTTTGAAGTTCCTTATTAAGCAATTGATTAACAACCTTAGGGTTAGCCTTACCACGAGTTTGCTTCATGATTTGACCAACTAAGAATCCAATTGCACGATCCTTACCATTCTTGAAGTCTTCAACAGATTGTGGGTTATCATCAACAACCTTAGTTACCATTGGCCCAAGAACAGAAACATCTGATAATTGAACCATACCCTTATCTTCAACATATTTCTTAGGATCAGTTCCATTTTCAATAGATTCCTTGAAGACTTTCTTAGCAATCTTGGATGAAATAGTTCCATCTTTGATCATCTTGATCATTTCAGCTAAGTGCTCTGGAGTTAATTTAATATCTGCAATACCAACTTGGTTTTCATTCAAGTAACCATTAACTTGAGTATTCAACCAGTTAGCAGCTAAAGTTGGATCAGCACCAGCAGCTACTGCAGCATCGTAGAAATCACTTGATTCCTTAGTTTGCAAAATAACGTCAGCATCGTATTCCTTAATGCCATATTCTTTAACGTAGCGCTTGCGACGTTCAAATGGTGATTCAGGTAAACTTTCTGCAATTTCATCGATCCAGCTTTGCTTAATGTGGTAAGGTGCAATATCTGGTTCTGGGAAGTAACGGTAATCTGCATCGCCTTCCTTAACACGCTCTAAGACAGTCTTACCAGTAGCTTCATCAAAACGACGAGTGGAAAGTTGAACTCTACCACCAGAAAGAAGTACTTGTTGTTGACGCTTCTCTTCATAAGCAAGAGAACGACGAACGTGGTCAAATGAGTTCAAGTTCTTCATTTCAACCTTAGTACCAAGCTTTTCTTGACCAGCAGGACGGATAGAAATGTTGGTATCAACACGCATTGAACCTTCTTCCATCTTAACGTCAGATGCACCAGTAAATTGAACGATCTGACGTAATTTAGTCAAGTATGCGTAAGCTTCTTCTGGATCTTCCATATCAGGTTCAGAAACAACTTCAAGAAGTGGAACACCCTGACGGTTTAAGTCAACGTATGAATAACCATTAGCTCCGTGAGTGTTCTTACCAGCATCTTCTTCGATGTGCATTTCGTGAATACCAATGCGCTTCTTCTTGCCGCGAACTTCAACTTCAATGTAACCATCGCGAGCAAGTGGTTGGAAGAACTGAGTAATTTGGTAAGCCTTAGGGTTATCTGGGTAGAAGTAGTTCTTACGGTCAAAATGAGTTACAGGCAAAATATGTGAATGAGTTGCCAAGGCAACCATGATACCAAGACGATAAACATCTTTATTCAAACGAGGTAAGACACCAGGCATTGCCCAGTCAATAACATTAGTTTCAGTGTTTGCTTCAGCACCATAAGTAACTGGTGATGGAGAAAAAATCTTACTCTTTGTTTTTAATTCGAAGTGGACTTCTAGACCAATAGTCGATTTAAAATTCATTAATTAATCCTCCATTCCTGTAGGTGTTTTTTCGTAGAATTTGTTATTACGTTCAATGAAATCAGCAACCTTAAATACAGTACCTTCATCAAAACGTTTAGCCATAATTTGAAGACCAGCAGGCATTCCATCAACTAAACCTGCAGGTACGCTAGCTGCTGGGATACCAGCTAAGTTAGCTGAAATGGTTAAGATATCGTTGTTGTACATCTTAATTGGGTCTGAAATTTCTTCACCAATACCAAATGCTGGTTCAGTAGTAGTTGGTCCAACAATAACATCATTTTCTTCAAAAATTTTCTCAAAGTCACGGCAAATTAATGTTCTAACTTGAGCAGCCTTCTTGAAGAATTCGTCATATGCACCTGCTGATAAAGCAAATGAACCTAGCATAATACGACGCTTAACTTCGTCGCCAAAACCTTCACTTCTAGATTTAACGTAAACGTCTAATAAGTTCTTCGTATCCTTTGCACGGTAGCCATAACGAATACCATCGTATCTTTGAAGGTTTGAAGAAGCTTCACTAGAGGCAACAATGTAGTAAGTAGGAACAACATACTTAGTATGTGGCAAAGAAACTTCGTTAATAACTGCACCAGCGTCCTTCAAAACATCAATTTGCTTTTGGATAGCATCACGCATTTCGCCGTCAACAGCATCCATGTATTCCTTAGGAACAGCTACGCGTAAACCTTTAACGTCTTGACCTAGGAAGCTAGTAAAATCAGGTACTTCTTTTTCTGAAACAGTTGCGTCATGTTCATCAGGACCAGCAATTACGTTTAATACCTCTGCTGAATCCTTAACACGTTTACTCATAACACCGATTTGGTCTAATGAAGAACCAAAGGCGATCAAGCCCCAACGTGATACGCGACCATAAGTTGGTTTAATACCAAAAATACCGTTAAAAGCAGCTGGTTGACGAATAGAACCACCAGTATCAGAACCAAGAGCTGCTACAACTTCACCACTAGCAACTGCAGCTGCAGAACCACCAGATGAACCACCAGGAACTTTTTCTAAGTCCCATGGATTACGAGTTGCACCGTAGTAAGAATGTTCAGTAGATGAACCCATTGCAAATTCATCCATGTTAGTCTTACCAACAAAAGTTGCTTGAGCCTTCTTTAACTTGCTAATTACAGTTGCATCATAAACTGGCATGTAATTGCAAAGAATATGACTAGCTGCAGTAGTCTTCATACCATTAGTAATGATATTGTCCTTGATTGCAATTGGGATACCAGCCAATTTATTTTTAGCAAAATCTAAATTTTCTGCTGGCTTTGCATCATCGTCAACAGTAATCCAGGCATTAATCTTTTTGTCTGTTTCTTTAATATTTTTAACTGTTTCCTTAGCTAAGTCTTCAGCTGTTATTTCGCCATCTTGTAATTTTTTATTTAATGAGTCAATGTTTTCATTTAAGTAATTCATTATTCATTATCATCCTTATCAATAATTACTGGCACCTTAATGAAGCCATCAGCTTTTTCAGGAACATTCTTCATTAATTCTGCGCGACTTTTCCAATGTTCAGGCTTGTCTTCTCTAAAATCAGTCTCTCGATCAACAACTTGAACAGTTTCAGGAACTCCTTCAGTATCAACTTCAGCTAATTGATGTGCCATATTGATAATGTCACCCATTTGTTCAGTAAACTTATCAATTTCGTCTTCACCAAACTCAAGTCGAGATAGTGTTGCAACGTGATTGATTTCATCTTTTGTAATTTTCACCGTTTGCCTCCTATTCACCGCCAAAGACGTGGACATAATAACTATCGTCTGCGGAATTCTTAGCGATTAATGCCTGTGTATCATTAACAGAATTAATCTTAATTTCTATTGGTGCATCTTTAGGTAAGTACTTCTTAGCAGCTGAGAGCACAAGTCGTGAGAAACTCTCGATCTGTGCATAGCCAAAGAATTGCGTAGTTACAGTAATGTTCATCTGCGTCAAGGTCTTATTTTGATAACGAACAGTTGCTGTTACCCCACTAATATTAGGGAAATATCCTTGAATAGCAGCCTTAAAATCACTAAATGAAGCTGCATCAGTAGAATTAATTGCTTTTTCACTTCCAACAGTCGGTAGCACTTGACTACGATTATTGACTGTTTTCCAATCATTTATTTTACTACTATTTGCATTAGCAATTCCATATGCAAAGTAATTTCCACCTACAAGGGAATCTTTACTGGTCTTACTAAATAGTCCAACTAGAATTGGGATATCCTTCAATCCCTTCTTTTTACGTAAGTAAGAAACTAGCTTGTTAGCTGCTTCCTTACCAAAAGTTTCCTGTTCTGCACGAGAAATATCCTTATGATATTGTGGACCATCTTTAACTTTTTGATAGTAATCAACTGAGTTAAGGGCTAAACCTACACTCATACCACCCATTTTGTAACTAGAATTAGATTTAGTCAAAAAATCTTGTTCCAAAATTTGGTCTAAAATGATCGGATTATACGAATCTTTTTTGGTACTCTTTTCTGCATTTAAACCATCTGCATTGCTCTTAGACTTTCTTCCTAGCCAATCGGTCGCATCTGCCACAGAAATTTTTTGCCCTTCTTGGAAGACATACTTACTACTTGAAAAAGTATTTTGAGATAAGTTTATTAATCCAGATTCTAAAGCACGACCATCAACATTATTATCGCTAGTATTTTCAGTTGTACCTTCGATAGGACTAGTTACATATTCACCATCTTTTAAAAGAACATTATAACCATTCTTATTTGTACTAGTCGTTTGATAGCTCTTCTTCTTAGTTGTTGAAGTTGTGGGATTATTGGCAAGATCAGAATTTTTTAAATTGCCACATGCACTTAAACTCAAACCAGTTGCTACTAGCAGTGCTATTTGCAAAAATCTTTTCAATTTATTTTTCCTTCTTAATTCTTTATTTTTCAATTTTTGCAATTGCTTCTTGTTCAGTTAACATTGGAACTTGAAGTTTTTCAGCCTTATCTTTCTTAGAACCGGCATCTGCACCATAAATTAAATAGTCTGTCTTCTTAGATACTGATCCAGTTACTTTAGCTCCAAGATCTTGCAGTTTCTTAGTAAATTCACTTCGAGTAAAGTCTGATAATTTTCCAGTTAGAACAACAGTCTTTTCTTTAAAGAAATTATCTGGTGCTTCTTCTTCAACAGTTCCTAAATATTCCATATTTAATCCACTGTCGCGCAACTCTTGCAACAACTTTTGCGCACTTGGCTGATTAAAATATGCTGTTAACGATTCCGCAATCGTCTCTCCTATTGTATCGATACTTGTTAATTCTGGCACTGTTAATTGACTAACCTTTTCCAAATTTTTATATTTTTCCAAAATTAATCTAGCAGCTTTAGCACCGACATGATCTATTCCAAGACCAAATAGTAATAATTCAGCTGAATTTTGCTTACTATTCTCAATTGACGTTAACAAATTAGTAATTGACTTATCTTTAAAATGATCTAACTGACTTAATTGCTCATTAGTTAAATGATATAAGTCGGCTACATCATTGACAAAATTCTTATCAATTAACTGTTTTACGATTCGCGGACCTAGTCCCATGATGTTCATCGCACCGCGTGAAGCAAAGTGGATAATTCCTTCTTCAACTTGTGCTGGACACATTGGATTGATGCAGCGAAGTGCTACTTCGTCTTGTAAGTGAACCAAGTCTTGCCCACAAGATGGACATTTATTAGGAATCTGATAAGGCTCGCTATCTTTAGGTCTTTTATTTAAAACGACACTAGAAATTTCTGGAATAATATCGCCAGCCTTGTGCAATTTAACTGTGTCGCCAATCCGTACTCCCTTTTCTCTTAAGTAATCAGGATTGTGCAAAGAAGCGCGTGAAACAACAGTACCAGCGAGTTGAACAGGATCCATTACCGCAGTTGGCGTTACTACTCCAGTTCGACCAACTGTCCATTCAATCTCTTTGACTACCGTTTCTTGTTCTTCAGGAGGAAACTTATAGGCAATTTCCCAGCGCGGTACTTTGACGGTATTTCCTAATTCATTTTGTAAGCTCAAATCGTCAACTTTTAAAACAATTCCATCAATACCATAGCTTAAATCGTTACGCTTAGCAGTATATTCATCAATAAACTTAAATACTTCATCCATTGATTCCAGACGCTGGCCAGTTTGATTGGTGTGAAAACCTAAGCGATTCATTTCATCAATTGCCTGGTGCTGACTAGTAATGTTTTTTGGCGGATTAACCCAAGTATAAATAAAAGTACTCAAGTTTCTCTTTTTAGTAATCCGCGCATCTAATTGCCTTAAAGAACCAGCAGCTGCATTTCTAGGATTAGCAAATACCTGCTCCCCTTTTTCATCACGTTCCGCATTTAATTTGGCAAATGCTTCTTTTTCCATGTAGCATTCACCGCGAACCTCAGTTGTTAAAGGCTCAGGCAAAGTTTGGGGAATATCCTTAATAAACTTAGCATTAGCTGTCACATCTTCACCAACACGGCCATTTCCTCTAGTAGATGCACGTGTTAATTTCCCAGCTGTATATTCTAACGACAAAGATAAGCCATCAATTTTTAATTCAACGTTGTAAGCCACAGGATGACCAACTAGCTTTGTAATTCTTTCATCAAATTCTTTGAGCTCATCTTTTGAAAAAACATCCCCCATTGAAAGCATTGGAACGGGATGTTCCACTTTAGAAAGGTCACTCTTGATCTCACCACCAACTCGCTGCGTAATTGAGTCAGATGTTACTAGGTCAGGAAACTGCTTTTCTAATTCTACTAGTTCTTGATAAGCCTTGTCGTAAACCGCATCTTCAACTACTGGTGCGTCTTTTGCGTAATAATCTTCTGCCCATTCATCGAGCTTTTTTCTTAATTCATCGACTTTCTGAGAAGCCTGATTGTGAGTTAAAACTGCCATTATCTCAGTCCTTATCTAAATCAAACTACTTTAATCTCATTATATCTTTTTAATTGGTGCAAAGGCAGCTAAAAGGCGCTTTACTCCTTGACTAGCAAAAGCAATATCTAATTCCATATCTTCTCCGCTGCCGTTAACTTTGACGACAACGCCTTTTCCCCAGGCCTTATGAGAAACTTGATCGCCAACATTCCAAGACTTCTTGTCCGCACCAACTGCACCGCTAGCCTTCTTAGCAGTTTCAATTCTAGTTTTTGGACGGTAAACTTGAGAAGTTGCACGTTCACTACTTTTAGCAAAAGGAATCGACATTGCAGAATTAGACTGAACTTGGTTAACAAATTCTAGATCTTTATCTTCAATTTCATCAATAAAGCGAGATGGCTGGTTATTTTGCGGACGGCCGTACATCGTTCTAGAAAAGGCATTCGTGATGTAAAGTTTCTTTTCAGCACGGGTAATACCTACATAGGCTAAACGACGTTCTTCTTCAAGTTCACTTGGATCGCCTGTCGCTCTTGAAAGCGGGAAAAGTCCTTCTTCCATGCCAACCAAAAAGACAACTGGAAACTCTAATCCTTTAGCTGCATGAAGCGTCATTAAAGCTACCTGATTATCTTGATTTTCTAAATCATCTTGATCGCTTAAAAGTGAAATTTCTGAAAGAAAATCGCCTAAGGCAGTCGAATCTTCATCTTCTGGCTCATAATTATCATCAAAACGCTTAGTAACGGTTAAGAATTCGTTCAAGTTTTCTAATCTAGTATCGGCTTCAATTGTATGTTCATTCTCTAAAGCTTCTTTATAGCCAAAGTCAGCTAGTAATTTTTCAGTTAAACCAGTTACGCTATGCGTCTTACTGTATTCAATTGCATCCTTTAAAGCAGTCCCAAAAGTTGCTAAAGTCTTAGCCGGACGACCTGTAATTGGTGCTAAACTTAAATTCTTAAATGTTTCTTCAACTGTGAAGTCATTATCATTAGCAAAGCCGTTAAATTTAGCCATCGTTGTTGGCCCTAATCCACGCTTAGGCACATTAATAATTCGATTAAAGCTCATCGAATCAGCAGGGTTTGCTACAACCTTTAAATAGGCCAAGATATCTTTAATTTCTTTTCGATCATAGAATTTATGACCGCCAACAATTCGGTAAGGAATGTTTGATTTAACTAAAGCTTCTTCGACGTTACGAGATTGAGCATTTGTGCGGTAAAGAACCGCAAAATCCTTGTAGTCTCTGTGATGCTCTTTTATTTCTTCGTTGATCTTTGAAACAATAAAGAGTGCTTCATCGTTACCACTTTGAGCACGATAATAGTTGATCTTATCACCATCGCCCTTATCAGTCCAAAGCTTTTTAGGCTTACGATTTTGATTATTCTTAATAACTGAATTAGCAGCATCTAAGATATGACCAGTCGAACGATAATTTTGTTCAAGTTTAATCGTATTAACTTCATCATCTTGATAGTCATGCTCAAAATTAAGAATATTTTCCATATTAGCTCCGCGCCAACCATAGATTGACTGGTCCGCATCCCCAACAACACAAATATTCTTATACTGAGCAGCTAGTGCCACACAAAGTTGATATTGAGCTTCATTTGTATCCTGATACTCATCAACTAAAATATAGCGGAACTTATTTTGGTAATAATGAAGCGTTTCTTTATCTTTCTTAAACAAGACTAGCGTTTGCATAATCAAGTCATCAAAATCCATAATTTGATCACGCTTTAAGCGGTGCTGATATTCCGCATAAACTTGCGCTGTTACCTTTTCAAAGGGACTAGTTGCTTGCGCTTTGAAATCTTTGGGTGTAAGCAAGTCATTTTTACCATTAGAAATAGCACCTAAAATTGCTTTGGGATCATACATTTTAGGATTAATATTAAGATCTTTTTCAATTCGCTTAATTAAAGTTAACTGTTCCGCCGAATCAGCAATTGAAAAGTTATTAGAATAACCGATCTTTTCTGCATCACGGCGTAAAATTCTCACGCATAAGGCGTGAAAAGTTGACATCCAAACACTATCAGCAGCTGGCCCTAAAAGTTTTTGGACACGTTCTTTCATTTCAGTTGCAGCCTTATTGGTAAAAGTAATGGCTAAGACATTCCATGGCGCAACGCCTTTTTCTTCAATTAAATAGGCAATTCGACGTGTTAAAACTGATGTTTTTCCACTACCAGCTCCAGCAACTACTAAAAGTGGACCCTCAGTACACTGCACAGCTTTTTTTTGCTGCGGATTTAATTCTGCAAGAATTGTTTCTTCGCTCATTGCTTCTCTCTTTCCTGATAACCTAAACACTAAAATAGACTTGTCTATTATAACAAAAAACGACGATAGCTTTTACCTTAACTATCATCGTTTTAGAATTAATCATATTGCGTTAAATTGAACTCTTTAATTAAATCAATTAGCTTTTTGGCATAACCTGGATCAGTCGCATAACCATCTGTTTCTAAAGCTTGCGCTTGACTTATATAATCCTTAGCAGCTAAAACATGCTGATATTGATTTTTATTCCAGCTAGTTCCATTCACAAATAGCCGCGTATGTGCCTGAATAGATTCTTCATAAGAATTATAAACTTGAAAACGGCCAGTTACAGTTTCCCAGTGATCATTAACAAACTCTGAAGTCGTCAACTCCCGACTAGTATTAGGATCAGTTCCCTTGACGCCAAACAAATTATAATATTTTTTTGAAAGTTCGCTTTGACCAAAATTACTTTCTAAGCATGCTTGCGCAATGGTAACACTTGGAAATAAACCATAAGGCTTATCTGCTCTTTGAGCAATCGGAGCTACTATTTTAATAAACCTTTCTTTACTTTGAAGAGCACGTTCCTTTTCTAATCGCGCTTGCCTTAATTGTTCATTAACTGCGACCTCGTGACGCCAGTACAAAAAGCCTGATAAAATTACTACCAAAGTAAAGCAAATAGCAAAAGCTCTTGCAATTACATATTGAATATTTTTTTGACGGCGTCTACGTGGCATTTTAACTCATCTTCCTTTTCATTACTTGCTTCAAAGGCATTGTAATTGCTGGAGTAAGGATAGCAGTAAAGATTGCTTCTACAACGCCATTAACACCTAAAACACTTAATAATATTGCAATTAAAGGAGCTGAATTTTGAGTTTGACCTAAGCTTTGAAGTAAAGCAGCTGGATTATTCATAAACCATAAACTAGTAATACTAATCACCAATAAAGTATTAGCAAGTGACGTACATAAGCCAGCAATTGTATAAACAATTGTCTTTTGAAGTTTTGATTCATCTCTTGCAGCTTGACCGATCATCCCAGCAATAAAGCCAGCTGCTGCACGTGGAATTAAAGCAATAAAGATATTTCGGAACAGCAACATGCTGACAATATCGCCAGGTTGCGTATAAGCGACAAATAAACTTAATAAACCCCAAAATAAACCAATCGACGTACCAAAACCAGGTCCCATTAAGCAACCAGCTAAAGCAACGGTTAGGGGAATAGTTGTAATTGAAGGTAATCCCGGTAAGATTCTAATGTAGCCAATGTAAGGAACAAAAGTTTGAACCAAAATAATTGCAACAAAAATAGCACTAATGGCGATTCTAAAAGTCTTTTTATTAATCATAGTCTTTCCTAGCTTTATCAAGTATAACTTTAACAAAAAAGGAAGCCGCATTT
This sequence comes from Lactobacillus gasseri ATCC 33323 = JCM 1131, assembly GCF_000014425.1. NCBI lineage: Bacteria > Bacillati > Bacillota > Bacilli > Lactobacillales > Lactobacillaceae > Lactobacillus > Lactobacillus gasseri. Next base: position 1,512,351 of record NC_008530.1, read on the forward strand.
GCGACTTCCTTTTCTTAGTGGTGCGGGCGAGAAGACTCGAACTTCCACGATCTAAAAGCGATCACAAGATCCTTAGTCTTGCGCGTCTGCCATTCCGCCACGCCCGCGGTACTTAACTAATATACCAAATAATTTTTCTTTTAGCAAATGGAAATTTTATTTTTTACTTATTTCTTCTAACTAATTTCAGTCTTCCACCGCATTTGCCGCAGCGATATCTTCTTGTGTTTACTTTACGAACACGAGGATATCGAAAATGGCAGTCTTCGCATTCATAAAGATAGTTTTTAACTTGTTTGCGTCTTAAACCAATATCAGGCGTATAACGACTACCACCAACCTGAGCTAATAAATTCTTAAAATCACGATTGCGATGCTGATAGCCAAGCCCTGCCAAGTGTAAATGATAATGCGTCAACTCATGCTTAATTATTCCCACTAAGTCTGAACGATATTTTTCATCTAAAAAATGACCATTAATATCAATGTGATGGTCATTGAGGAAATATCTACCTCCAGTTGTTGTCATGCGATTATTAATCTTAACTTCATGCCTGAAAGGAAGGTGAAAATATTTTAATGAAATTTCTTCTACTAATTTTTGTAAGTCTGCTTGATTCATTATTTTCGAATTAATTTTTGATATAAACTTGCCTGTCTTGGAGAGGATATCCTTCTCTTTAGACCGATCACAATTTTTTGCTTTACTGATTGCTGCCCATCTATCCAAGTACCAGTGAACAAGTGAATTGAATACGAGTCTTTACTTGGATTGCATAAAAAGCCATCTGGGTAAACATGAATCCCGTCCTTTAAAAGCTGTTCGCTATTACCTATTTTTAAGCCGTATTTTTCTTTTAAAATATCAGTTACAGACAAACTATTCACACCAGCCATTTGATTATTTTCATCAAAAGTAAACTCTTTGTCTTGATAATAATCAAGAATGTCTTTTATAAATGGGTGATGCGCTTCTGCGCCAAAAATAGCAGCTGACAAGTAGTCATTATTTTCAAAGCCAATAAACGCCTGATTCTTTAAAAGTGGATCTAACTTCTTAAGAACTCTAACATCCGTATCTAAATAAATTCCGCCTTGTTCATAAATCGCACGAGCACGAATATAATCAGACACAAAGGCCCATTTTTTAGCTTGATAAGCTTCTTCAAGATAACGATTTTCATGCATATCAAAATTATCTTCATTCCACTCAATAATTTCATAGTCCGGCAACTTCTTTTTCCAAGTCGCAAGACACTCTTTAATTAATGGCGACTTAGGGTTGCCTCCTACCCAGACGTAATGAATTTTTTTAGGAATCATCTTTTTACCTTTCTAAGAAAGCGGGTTATAAAATCCATGATATCTTGATTAAAATCAAGTTTCATCATAAACATAATTCCAGCATAAATAATTAACATTAAAATTGACTTAACAGCCATATTTACAAAGCTCGACCTAATTAAATTAGGCATGAGCATCCCTGCAATTAACGTAATTATTCCAATCAAGAAGTACTTTGGCACGTCGCTAAACGCATTTTTAAAACTGTAATCATCTCTCACGATCCAAAGCCGCAAAATTAGCACTACAAACTCCGTAATTAAAATTGCCACTGTTGCTCCGCTGGCTCCATATGGTCGATCAAGTAGCGCTGCTAAGACAACTTCGATAATTGCTCCAATCACAACTGGAATCGCATATTCTTTGTCTCTCCTGTTAGCTAGTGCAAACTGATTAGCAAATACTCCACCCATCGGGATCATAATGATTGTTAATGCAAAGAAGAACATCAAAGGCGTCATTGGGATAAACTTTTGACCGAAGAAAAATGGCACAAATTGCTTGGTATTAGCCATAATAATGACTGCAAATAAGGTTCCAAGCATCGTTGTTGCTTCCAGTGACTTCTTTAAGACAACTTTCTGCGTTTCTTTTTCTTCACTAGCCATCTTCGGCATGATAACTAAAGAAATACTAGTAATTACCCCCAAGATCATATTAGAAATTCGCTGCGAATTATCATAAAAGGCCACCTGCGTTGAATTACTAAAAAAGCCCAAAATTGGTTTATCAAGCGACGTATAAATTTGCGTCGCTATCTGCGGAATCATCAAGGTAATGATTGAAACAATAGTGGTCTTATATTTATAAAAATGGTCAACTGGTTTGCCTACATAGCGATGAATATCAAGCCAAAAGACAAAAGATCCCAGCATTGTCGAAACTGACATGATTAAAAAGTATTTCCAAAGATCAGCTGGTGACTTAATTAATAATAAAATCAAAACTACACTAGCCAACTTAACAGCAGTATTTTTTAGCACTACTCGACCAAAATCAGCTAGTCCCTGGAAAAACCAAGAAATATCGACTTGAGCCGAGATCAAATATGGAACCATTAAGATTAAGTAGTTCCAGTATTGAATATGAAAAATGTTGGTAATTAGTAAAGTAATTAAAATAGTCACTAAACCAGCAATTGCTTGAAAATACCATAAACCCCAGAAAGCTTCTGTTAACTCTTGGGGCGTACCATAAGTTCTAGTTCGAGAAACAGTTCGAATTCCAATGTAAGAAACTGACAAAGTACAAAATACCATCAGAAATTGTACTGTATTATTTACACTGCCATAAATACCATAAGTCTTAGGTCCTAAAACCCGAGATAAATATGGAACTGTAATTAACGGTACTAAAACTAAAAAGATCTGATAGACCGCATTATATAAAATATTAAGAAAAGTTCGCTTCACTACTTTTTCCTCTAAAACTTCTTTGTCATGTAATTAAAGATAGGTTCGCAAGAATTAAGATTGTCAACCTCATCAATTAACTCACGCCAATAAAAACGTTGCTCTTTATATTGATGATCGTCAGGATGCCTTAAAACTTGCAGAAGTTCTTTTTGTGAATTAACACATGGACCGGGTGTAACATCCTCGTATGGACTCAATAGTAAACCACGTACTTTTTCGTACTGCTTTAAATAATTAGTAATAAAAATAATTGGCTTATCTAAGTACAAGTAATCAAAATAAATTGATGAAAAGTCTGTAATTAGGAAATCTGTATTTCCGAGTAGTTCATATAAGTCGAGATCGTTTTTAAATAAATAATCATTATTTAAGAAGGCGATGTTTGAAAACTGACTGTTAAAATCCTCGAACATCCGCATTTCATAAGGATGAAGCTTCACAATTAAATACTGATGCTTTGCTTTTAAAGCATCATTTAATTCATAAGGATCAAAATCTTGAAAAGCAAAATAATTATATTTTCTTATCTGCTCCATAACAAACGGATCTTCTAACTCATAACGAAAAGTTGGCATGTAAATTCCGATATGTGCTTGATCATCCCTAGTCTTAAATAAATCTGCTAGTAATTCTTCTTTAGAGATTGCTGGATGATTAATGTAATCAATTCTAGGAAAGCCCAGTTTTTGATATTTTTTACCTTCAATTGCCATGCAAGCGCTCATTAAGCTTTCGTAGAGGTCAGAGCTTGAAGTTACCATATCTGCATTTTTATGCCATAGCTTTTGATTACGCTTATTATCTCGATAGCGCGTATTATGCGCCATAAAGCCCATTCGCTTCAATGGCACGCCATGCCAGAATTGAATATTAACTTGATCTCGTCGTGCTTTAAAAGGCTGATGTGTAGTAATTACATATTTAGCTGCACCAATTTTCTTCCAAGTTTCCCATGATAAGTGAGAAGATGGCCAAGGTTCAACTAAGGTAATGTTGTAATCAGGATGATTGGTCTTAATATTTTTATAAAATAAATAGCCGTTTGAGCCAGATCTACCTGAGCCATTTAAAACTACAATATTCTTTTCTTTAATTGGTCGAAGACTTGCAAGGAAGTTCATTCCCCATAAGTACAAGCGAAAAAATAAACTTTTCATTTAGATGTTCCTCAGTAAATGGATAAACATTTGTATATACGTCTTATTGTTCATTATTAAGGGTATAAAAAAAGCTTGAGTAAACTCAAGCTTTTTTTGATTATTTGACAAAACTTTATTTTCTTTTCTTCTACTATTCCATTTCATTTTATTTCTATATTTTCCATTTAAAGTTTCATATAATTCATAACTAGATAGACCTTTATAGATTGGAGATTACAATATGAACATTGGCGAAGCATTAAAACAATATCGTACTAGCGCAGGACTGACTCAAAAAGAATTCACTCAAAATATCCTTTCTCCAGCGCATTACTCGAAAATAGAACGTAATCTACATGAAATTTCAGCAAATGACCTGCTAAAACTGTTGAGTCAAAATAAAATACGTTATTCAGATTTTTTCTCATCCCTCGATCAAAACAACGTAAACGACCAAGATGAAAAACTTAGTGAGCAATTATTATCTGCTTACTATGATCGAAATCTCGATAAAGCAAAGGAAATCTATACTCAAATTAATACATCTAATGATGATTTACTTAAATTACAAGCTCAACTTATTCTCAATACTCTACAATCAGGTCGTCATAAATTTCCTAAAAACAAAGATAAAATTATACAAAAAGTCTTTTCAGGTACTCATTGGCTCAATGATTCTCACAAAATTCTGATATTAGCTACCTTTATTGAAGTTCTTGATCCCTTTGACTTACCTTTCTTTTTAAATCAAATTTATCAGAAATATCAAAACAATCTTGGTAAACAAACTCTAAAAATTCAAGAAAGCGTTGCATCTTTCTGTATCAACTATTTATATTCAGCATCCCAAAACAGAAATATTGGTTCAACTAATAAAGCTATTCAACTATTAACTCAATTAACAGAATATCCCGAATTAGGTATTGAGAAAATTATAGGTTATTACTATCATTGTTACTTTACAAATCAAAAAGAACAATTAAAGACCATTATTACTATTTTAAAGAAAAGTAACTTAAGTAAAACAATAAATATCTTGCCACAATAAACTGCATATACGCAACTCGCTGATCAATTATGCAAAAAAAATCCTCTTCATTACGCAAATACCTTATCATTTATCTCATCTTAAATGAAAAGAGGAGTAACAATGAAAAAGTTTATCAACAAAAAATTTTTTGCCTTAAGCATCTTGCTTTCATGCTTGAGTGGCTTAGAATTGCCTTTTGGAACTTGGTCATATTCAGAAATATTCTCTTTAATTACTGAAAAAAATATTCCTAATACTATCAGGATGGTAGCAGTTATTACTATTGCCCAAATTCTTTTGGTCATTATTAAGTATTTGAATACACGGATACTTAACAGAAATATCGCTTGTTTTAATCAAAACGTGCGTGAATTTCTAATGAAAAGCAACTTTATTGAAATCAGTGAAAACAATGTATCAAAGCAAATTTCTTTTCTTTCAAATGATCTTAACTTAATAGAAGAGAACTATTTGAAGCAACTTTTTCAATTAATTTCAATGATTGTAACAATTGTCGGTACTTCAATAGTTGCAGTTGGCAATAGTTTTTTATTAACTTTAGTTTTTATTTCATTCGCTATTTTTTCAAGTATTATCCCTAAGTTTTTTAGCAAAAAAACAGCTCAACAATCAAATAATTGGAGTACTTCTACTGGAACTTACATAACATTTATGTCCGATTTTTTAAAGAATATTAGGACAGTTTTAAATTACAATGCATTAGATACCTTTATTAAAAAAGGGCAAAAAATTATTACTCAATCTACTGAAAATAAGAGATTACGTGATAATACAATTGCTAAAAGCAATTTTTGGGTTAATATATTCGTTTATTCTTTTGACTTTTTACCTATTGGAATAGGAATAATTATGGTCATCAAAGGGATGCTTACTCTAGCCTCATTTGTAGCTGTCCAATACTCCAGTACTTGGATTATTAACAGTTTTTACAGTATTAATAGCTGCCGTAATCAAATGTCATCAGCCAAACCTATGATAGATAAGCTACTTTCTTTTAAACCAGAAGAATTTGACAAAAATATTCCTAATTCTAACCTAAATACCTTAACCCTTAACAATATTAGCTTTGGATATAAGCCAGGAGAATTAGTACTAGACAAAATCAACTTAAAAATTAAAAGAGGTGATAAATTATTACTTACTGGTAAGTCTGGTCAAGGAAAGTCTACTCTTCTTAATCTTTTAACTGGTCAACTAAAACCTACTAAAGGAAACGTGCTCGTCAATGGGATGACCAATCAAAATTATACATTTAGTGAGGTACAACAGACTTCTCAAATATTTAATGATACTTTACTTTTCAACCTAACATTAGGTAAAAAGTTTGATGATTTCAAAATTACAGAAGCTATCAAAAAGGCTGGACTATTGCCATATGTTAATCGGTATGGCTTAAATACGATTATAGAAGAAAATGGAAATAACTTATCTGGCGGTGAAAAGAAACGAATAGAATTGGCACGAGCTTTTCTATATGAAAGAGATTTTTTAATTGTTGACGAAGGGACAGCTTCGCTTGATCCCATCACAGCTAATCAGATTCATGAAGTGTTCTTAGATTCTCCATTAACAGTAATTGAAATAGATCATCATATTCCACCTAAAATTATGCAAATGTTTAATCATCATTATGATCTGCACAATAAACGATTAGAACGTATATTTTAATTTATAAAAAATGTAGCTAGAAAATTTAAACTAGCTACATTTTTACATACATATTTTTTATTTACACTTAGAAGATAATATTTATTATTTTCTAGCAGTACGTCTTTCAAAGAACTTAACAATTTCAACAATGATAATCATCAAAAGTCCTGCAATAATTACAACCAACCATTGCATCCCATCTAATTCAGTCACATCAAAAATCTTAGTTAAAAACGGAATTTCCACTGCAGCCATAACTAAAGCAGAAATAATAATTGCTCCGTTGAACCACTTATTTTCAAATGTTTGTCCTCTAAAGATTGACTTGTGAATAAATTTAGAGTTAAAGGCATGGAACAATTGAATTAAGCCTAAAGTAAGGAAGGCCATAGTTAAAGCATCTGCATGTTGCATAGCTGCGTTTCCAACGTGAGGTCCGACATGTAAACCAAACTGATATGCACCTAAAACTAAAATACCTTCTAAAATACCTTGATAAATAATCGAACTTGCAACACCGCCGCTAAAGAAGTTTGATTTTCTACCACGCGGCTTCTTCTTCATAATTCCTGGCTCTACTGGTTCAACACCCAAGGCAATTGCTGGTAAGGTATCAGTAACCAAGTTAATCCACAACAATTGCACTGGCATTAGAATATCCCAACCAAGCATTGTCATCATGAAGACTGTTAAAACTTCACCAACGTTACAACTCATTAGGTAAAGAATTGCCTTTTGAATATTCGCAAATACTTTACGGCCTTGCTTAATTGCTTCAACAATTGTTGCAAAGTTATCATCAGCTAATACCATATCAGCTGCACCTTTTGATACTTCAGTACCTGTAATTCCCATGCCAATACCAATGTCAGCTTGCTTTAAACTAGGTGCATCATTTACACCATCCCCAGTCATTGCAACGATCTTATTATTTGCCTGCCAAGCTTTAACAATTCTAACCTTGTTTTCAGGAGATACACGAGCATAAACGCTGTAGTCTTGAACGTGCTTGTTAAAATAATCATCTGACAACTTATCAAGTTCAGCACCTGTAATTACGGACTTATCTTTGTCTGAACCTGCTTCTAATATACCTAAACGAGAAGCAATTGCAGCAGCAGTGATTTGGTGGTCACCAGTAATCATAACTGTTCTAATACCAGCGCTCTTGGCTTCTGCGACAGCGGCTTTAGCCTCTGGTCTTTCTGGATCAATCATTCCGACTAAACCAGCAAAAATTAAATCTTGCTCAACGTTATTAGTAGTTGGATCGTCATAAGCCTTATCCACAACCTTGTAAGCCAGTCCCAAAACACGCAAGGCTTGTTCAGCCATATTCTTGTTAGAAGCTAAGATGTTTTCCTTTTCACTGTCAGAAATTGGTGTTACTTGACCCTTTTTTTCGATCTTAGTTACACGTTTTAATAATTCGTCAGGGGCACCCTTTACAGCAACAAAGAATTTATCACCATAATGGTTAACCGTCGACATTAATTTTCTCTCTGAATCAAAAGGAACTTCTTGAACACGGCTATCTTTCTTAAGTAAATCTTCAACTTTGACATTTTGATCAAAGGCATATTGAATCAAAGCTGTTTCAGTTGGATCTCCTAAAAGCCGTCCACCATCTTCAATTTTAGTGTCGTTAGCCAAAATCATGGCCATCATAGCTGGATTATCTACCTTAACTGCCTCTTCATCATTATGAAGTTCACCATCATAGTAAACTTTTTCAACAGTCATTTGATTTTGCGTTAAAGTACCGGTTTTATCAGAACAAATAATATCTGTTGCACCTAAAGTTTCAACAGCAGGTAGCTTTCTAACAATCGCCCTATGCTTAGCCATCGTTTGCGTACCAAGAGCTAAAATAATCGTTACAATTGCCGGTAAACCTTCTGGAATTGCAGCAACAGCTAAGGAAACAGCAACTAAGAACATGTCAATAATTAACTTATTAGTTGGCTCGCTTCCTTGCTTGGTAAACATCCCCACAACAAAGACAATTACACAAATTGCTAAAATCATGATGGTTAATGTCTTACCAAGTTGATTTAAGTTTTCCTTTAATGGAGTAGCTGTTTCATCGGCATTGTTTAACATTGTCGCAATTTTACCGACTTCAGTCTTCATTCCAGTTCCAACTACAATACCTTCTGCTCGACCATAAGTTACATTAGTATTGGCATAAGCCATATTAACGCGGTCACCTAAAGCTACATCATCAGCTTTTAAGATGTCGCTATCTTTTTCAACCGGAACTGATTCACCAGTCAAAGCAGACTCTTCAACCTTTAAACTAGCTGTCTTAGCTAAACGCATATCAGCAGGAACAACGTCTCCTGCTTCAAGTAGCACAACATCACCCGGCACAATGTCCGTACTTGGAATTTCTAAAATTGCGCCTCCGCGCCTTACATGAGCATTCGGCGTCGACATTTCTTTCAAAGCATCAATTGCCGCTTCTGATCTAGCTTCTTGAATCACGCCTAAAATTGCATTTAACAAAACAACAATCATAATAATTGCTGCATCAGTCCACTCATTAGCTACAACTCCTGACAAGACTGCAGCTACAATCAAGACAATGATCATGAAATCCTTAAATTGATCGATAAAGCGCATGAACATACTGCGCTTTTTCTTTGATGCTAAAGAATTAGGACCTTCAGTTGCTAATCGCTTCTTAGCCTCATCATCAGTCAAACCATTATCTAATGATGTGTTCAATTCTTTCTCTATTTGAGAAATATCTTGAGCATAGTACTTTTCTTTCAAAGCCAATCCCCCCCAATAACTAAAAAAGACTTATGACCAGTTATCAGTCATAAGTCTCACTAATTAAGATAAGTCCAGAGATATCCATCTCGGTTGTTGAACTTATCGCAATAACTTGCCGTTACTCTCTTATGCAGTTTTATTATATTAAACTAACGAGTCCGATACAAGTTTAGTTCTTTTTATAAAAATCATCAAAAATAGTTACTGGCAAGTGACGCTTGTGCTCACTCTTCTTCCATAACTTTTCAATTTGCTCAGCAGCTTTTTCACTTACTTCTTTACCTTCTAGGTAGTCATCAACTTCCTTGTAAGTTACGCCTAAAGCTACTTCATCTGGTAAATCTGGCTTTTCTTCTTCTAAGTCAGCAGTAGGTGCCTTTTCATACAAATGCTTTGGACAACCAAGTTCTTTAAGCATTGCCTTTCCTTGGCGCTTGTCTAAACGGAAAAGAGGAGTAAGATCTGCTGCACCATCGCCGTACTTAGTGTAAAAACCAGAGAAATTCTCTGCAGCATGGTCAGTTCCTACAACTGCGCCATTATTTGCACCAGCAATTGCATATTGCACAACCATTCTTTGACGAGCCTTAATATTTCCCTTATTAAAATCAGTAATCTTTTGACCAGTTGCTTCAACCACTTTTACCATAGCATCAACTGGATCTTTAATATTTACGATTAGATCCTGATCAGGCTTTTGAAAGGCAATTGCATCCGCAGCGTCACTTGCATCAGCTTGAACGCCATAAGGAAGACGAACAGCGATAAATTGATAAGAATCATCACCAGTCTCTTCACGCATTTCTTCAATTGCCATTTGGCAAAGCTTACCAGTTAAGGTTGAATCTTGACCACCGGAAATTCCCAAAACATAACTCTTTAAAAATGGGTTTTCTTTTAAATAATCTTTTAGAAAATCAATTGATTTACGAATTTCCTTTTGGGGATCAATTTCTGGTAATACATGTTCATAAGCAATAATTTTTTCTTGTAATGGACGCATTCTAATATCCTCTTTTCACAATTCGGCTACGAATATCATTAATCAAGTTTACCTTGTTGTCATATAATTTTTGCGATAAATCGACTGGGTAGTCTTGTGGGTTCAAACTACGCTTGTATTCATCCCATAAGCCATCCAAGTTATTTGCGGCAAATTCTTTCGTTTCTTTAAGAGTAGGTTCTTGATAAACTAATTTTCCTTCATGGAAAATTTCATGTAACAAAGGACGAGCTGTATAGTCTGTAACAACCTTATTGATGTAAGTGTATTGAGGGTGGAACATGAAAAGAGCATCGAATTTTCTTGGGTCTTCATCGTAGCGTGATACCCAGTCACCTTCATTTTTCTTTTCAGAATTAGCTTGGATTCTCCAAACTTGCTTTTTACCTGGAGTAGATACCTTTTCAGCATTTGAAGAAATTTTCAAAGTGTCCCGCATATTGCCATCTTTATCTTCAATAGCAACTAGCTTGTATACACCACCTAGAGCCGGTTGGTCAAAAGCAGTAATTAATTTAGTACCAATTCCCCAAACGTCAATTTTTGCACCTTGCATCTTAAGGTTTTGGATAGTCTTTTCATCTAGGTCATTTGAAGCATAGATCTTTGCATCAGGGAAGCCAGCATCATCTAATTGCTTGCGCACTTTTTTAGAAATATATGCCATATCCCCTGAGTCAATACGAACACCTTGGAAGTTAATCTTGTCGCCCATTTCTTTAGCAACTTTAATAGCAGTTGGAACCCCGCTTCTTAAGGTATCGTAAGTATCCACTAAGAATACACAATCTTTGTGTGTTTCCGCATATGCCTTAAAAGCATCGTATTCGTTATTAAAGGCTTCAACTAAAGAGTGAGCGTGAGTACCAGCAACAGGAATACCAAATAATTTTCCTGCTCTCACATTACTAGTAGCATCAAAACCACCAATATATGCTGCACGAGTTCCCCAAATGGCTGCATCAGTTTCTTGAGCACGACGTGAACCAAATTCCATTAAACCATCATTACCGACTGCAACTTTAATTCTAGCTGCCTTAGTCGCAATTAAAGTTTGGAAATTAATAATGTTCAAAATTGCAGTTTCAACTAATTGAGCTTGTGCCAATGGTCCTTCAATTTGCATGATTGGTTCATTAGCAAAAACCAATTCACCTTCTCGAGCACTACGAATAGTTAGTTTTAATTTTAGATTACGTAGATAGTCAATAAATTCATCATCATAACCACAAGTTTCCTTAAGATATTTTAAGTCGCTTTCTTTAAAATGGAGGTTATTTAAGTATTGAATAACATGGCTTAAACCAGCATTAACTGCGTAGCCGTTACCAAAAGGTTCTTTCCTAAAGAATACTTCAAATACTGAATTTCTTTCACTTATACCTTTTTTAAAATAGGTGTACATCATATTAATTTCATACAAGTCTGTATGAAGAATTAACGAATCGTCTTGATCAATTTGTGGGTAAAACATTTTGTCTCCCTCATCACTACTAAATAAATAATTTTTTTCTTGTACCTTATTATAATCAAAGATACGCAGATATCAAAAAGAGACACCAAAATTGATGTCTCTATAAACTTCTTGCCCTACTTATCCACAATCTTTACATAATCTCTAATCGTAAAAAATTCTAAAATTTCAGCTAGTTTTTCTTGATCTTGCTTGTTCGCTACGTAAAGGCTGGTTCCCCGACTAATTATTTTCATTAAATTACCATAAAAAGGCGCTAATTTATTTTGCTTGAACTTTTGAGTAAATTCTTCAATATCTGCGCCATGATACACTTTTAGATCTTTAGGAATTGTGACTTCTATTTTCTTTTCAGAATTATAATTAGTACTAAAATCTACAATTGTTTGTAAGTAAGGTTGCTTGCTATTCTTAAATCTATTTTCAATAATTAACGGAGTAATTTCTTTCAATGGGGTCTTGCCCTGCTCAAAAATTACTGGACAAAGTGAAGCAATATGACACTTATTAAATACATAATAAATAGCAGCTTGAAGACGATAAAATGGAATTTTGATTTTACTGGTAATGTGATGCAGAGTGCGTAATTCTGCTGCTAAACTAATAAGCGGATCTTGATTCAATTGCTTATCTGCTGTCTTTTTCTTTTTAACAACTCGATATTTTAAACCTACAAAATTACCATTGACCATTCTCAGGCCTAAATTAGTTTGAGCATCATACCAAGATGGCATCCCATTCACTAAATAGTTTTCTCGCACACTAGTTTCAAAAACTTCTCGGCGCCAAAAAGCATAATTAGTATAAATATTTACACCCATGCCGAGCGCTGTTTTTACCAGGCTAATTTGATTACGATAATACGGTCTAATTAAGTGCAATTTACCATCTTTTAAGCGTTGATACATTGCTCGAATTCCAACAAACACTCCATCGCATTTTTCACCGTAAAGTGTACTAGCTGCACGATAAAAGACATTCCGATTAAATAAGACTTTATCAGCATCTAGAACAAAAATTATTGAACCTTCCACAAATTTTGTTCCATATTTAATCGCATGCAAATAATTATGTTGCTTTTGTTTATGATACTTAAGCGGTAAAGGTGTATTTTCTAAATACCGTTTAACAATTGTTTCCGTTTCATCACTTGAACCATCATTAATTAAGATTATCTCCCAATCACGGTATGTCTGATTCCTGATTGATTCTAAAGCCTCAACAATTGTCTTAGCACTATTGTGAGCTGGAATAATAACTGAAATTTTTCGCTTATTTCTATCTAGTTCAATGTTACCGAATACGTTAACTATACATAAATCTATTATCAAGACTAAAACTAAATAGCTAGTATTAATTACATTTGATTCAGTAATAATCAAACTACCTTCATTAATGATTAAAAATAATAAAGTCCCTAAAATTAAATGGCTGTTTACGTTTAAATGACTTTTAATTTTTATGTAGACAATTGCTCCAAGAATTTCTAATAATAAAGAAATTGCTTCAATATTCCAGGAAAGATTTTTAAAGACAAAGTCAGTAAACTCAGGTGTGTACCAAACTAGCGAAACGAGCAAAACAATTAAATAAACACATAATAAGAAAGGTCTTAATTGCTCGCTAAAAGTAACTATCACTCTAATTACATAGAAAATAAAAGTTAAAACAGCAACAATTAAAATTAAGATTGTTCCAGACCTAATTGATAATTGAGCTAAAATATTTAAATTTAAAAAAAGTAAGACTAAATTTTTGGTATTAAAATGCCTATCTAAGAAATACAAGGTTCCCATATAGGCAATTATAGCTAAACGGTATAGCGATCCTACTTCAGTAAAAGATAAAATTTCAATCTTGTTCAAAATCGCTGTCAAAGTTAGAAAAACTGATAAATAGCTCAAAGCCTTCTCTGCAAACCACTGATCTAAATCTTCAATTTCAATTGATAAAGTTAACAAAAGCAGGATTAAACCATATGCCGCACTAATTATAAAAAAGCCATTATCGCCATGCCAAATATTGCTACTTAGTTCAAAAATTAGCGGTAGAATTCCAATTAAAATTGCTAGCAGACTACTTTTATGATAATTTTCCACTATTTTTCACCCAAGATAAATTTGTAATAATTTTCAATTGCCACTAACTGATTCCTCATTGAAAAAGCACGCATCAAATACAGCTTTTCTTTTTTTGCCATCTCTTCAAGATCTTCTCGACTACTTGAAATTGCTTGCTTTAGCTTTTCACTGATATCATCTAAATTTCCAATTTTAGCAACAAATCCGTATTTTTCACTAGGAATCATCTTTTCAATGTCGCCTACATCAGTTGACATAATTGGCACTAGATTATCGCTAGCTTCAAGTAGTACCAGAGGGAAACTTTCTGAATAAGATGTTAAAACTGCCAGATCCATTTTTTGATATAGTTTGCTAATCTCTTTCTGGTTCAAAAAGCCATGAAAAGTTACCTGCGAACTAATTCCTAAATCTCGGGCAAGTGCTCTTAAATTATTAAATTCGCTTCCATCACCAGCAATATGTAAGCGAACATTTTTATCATCAATCTTTTTAATAGCTTTTAAAAGTAAATCTTGCCCCTTAACTTTTTCCGTCCTTCCAACATTAATTATATTGAAATAAGGATGAGCATATTTTTTAGGTAATTCTTTATTGTCATGGAAAAAGATCCCATTATAGATTACACAAATTTTAGTTTTCGGGATGCCTACCTTTTCAACTAAAAGGTCAGAAAAATTCTGCGTAATCGCAAAAATACCATCAGCCTTTTTTAAGGCCATAATATTTAGCTTAGTAAAAATATTTCCAACCATTCCGCGTCCTTCAAAATCTTTTAAAGGATCAGAGTGAACTGTGATAATCCACTTGGCCTTAATTTGCTTCTTAATCATCGAAACAAATAAATTAGCTCGCGCACCATGAGTATGAACGATATCAAAGTTGCCATTATTAATGAATTTAGCGAGTCTTTTTAAAACAGTTAAATCATAACGACTTTGGGCACCTAGAATCGTTGTCTTAATGCCTGCTTTTTTAGCAGCTTTGGCCACCGGACCATCTGCTAAGGTCAACAGTTCAAAATCAGCATCTTCTTGATTAGCTTCTGTTAATAAATTAACAATATGAAATAGGCCACCGCCCTTTTCCAGTCCGGCATTAATATGTAAAACTTTCATTTAATTTATATTCTTCCTATTATTTTTGCTTTTTAGACTTTTCTACTTCAACTACAAATTCTGGTAAGGCCAGCATCCGTTTAAAACGCGTTGGATTGGTAATCAGGCGATAAAACCATTCAAGATGAGTCTTTTGAAATACCTCTGGAGCTCGTTTAACCGCACCAGAAAAGACATCAAAACTTCCGCCTACTCCCATCATAACTGCTGGCACTTCTGCTTGCCGTAATAAAGAAATTAGCTCCTCTTGTCTAGGAAAACCAATTGCTGCAAAAACCATATCAGGCTTTGCATTTTCAATTCTGTTAGCAACGGTTTGGAGATCATCCTTAAAATAGCCATCTTCAGCTCCAACTAATTCGATTCCAGGATAATCTTTAGCAATTTTTTCCTTAGTAACTTTCATTACCGCAGGCGTTGCACCAATTAAATAGACACGAAGTTTTCTTAAATTTCCCACATGCAAAAGCCAAGTAAACAAATCATAGCCTGTTACACGTTCCTTGACTGGGGTTTTAAGCATTTTCCCGCCCAAAACAATTCCAATTCCATCAGCTGTAACTAAATCAGCATCCCTTTTGATAAGTTCCATAAATTTAGGATCTTTATTTGCAGCCATTACAATTTCAGGATTAGCTGTTACCACCATAGTCGATACCTTATTATTTAAGCGGTTAATTAATCTATCTTTAAATTCTTCTAACGAATAATTATCAAATTCTATTCCTAAAATACTAACTTTATTCATGCTCTGTTTTTTAACCATTTCTAATCGAAATCTATCTTTACTTACCATTTTAACAAAAAAGTACTACAAACTTTTTTAAACATAAAAGTTTCACTTTTCTCTACTTCTGCTAGAATAGTAACTATTATAAGGGAGTATTGATTATGAAAAAAATTATTACCTATGGTACCTTTGATCTTTTGCATTACGGTCATATCCGTCTTCTAAAAAGAGCGCGTGCATTAGGAGACTACCTAATAGTTGGACTATCAACAGACGAATTTAATGAGTTTAGCAAGCACAAGCAAGCATACAATAATTATGCCGAAAGAAAATATATTCTTGAAGCAATTCGATATGTTGACCAAGTTATTCCTGAAGAAAATTGGGATCAAAAAATCAGCGATGTCCAAAAGTATGATATTGATACTTTCGTAATGGGGAATGATTGGGAAGGAAAATTTGACTTTCTAAAGCCCTACTGTAAAGTAAAATATCTTGAAAGAACACCTGGAATTTCTACTACCCAAATCAAAGAAGACTTAAAGTAAAAAATGCATAGTACAGTCAATAAATCAAATTTAACTGTACTATGCATTTTTATTTTTCAAAAGTAAACTCAAATCTTTCAGCTACATAAGATGCACGAACATATTCAAAAGGATAATGATCGTTAAGTTCTGTAACTTGCCGTCTCGTTACTAATGGTTCACCCTTTTTCACTGATAATAAGCGTGCTTCATTTTCATTAGCAACAGATGCACCAATATTTTCAACTACGCTACCAATCTTATAACCACCGTTTTTTTCAAGAGTTTGGTATAAACTACTTGAAATCTCATCTTTAGAAAAACGTGAAACTAACTTGTAAGGAATTGTAGCTACTTCATAACAAATTGGCACATTATCCGCAAAACGAACACGTTCCATTCTTAAAACATTATCCGTATCCTTAATCTTTAACTTTTCTTTTTCAGATAAAGAAGGCTTAGTGACGCGGTAAGATAGTAATTTACTAGAAGGAACTTGACCATTAGCACGAGTTATATCAGTAAAACTCATAATTCCAGACATTTTTTCTTGCACTTTTTGACTAGACACATAGGTTCCGCTCCCTAAGCGTCTTTCTAAAATACCTTCATCTTCCAAGGTTTTAATTGCTTGACGTAATGTCATTCTAGAAACGTTAAACTTCAACGCTAATTGCCGTTCAGCAGGGATTCGTTCTCCAACTTTATATTTTTTATTTTCAATATCACGCTTTATTTGGTTGTGAATCTTAATATACATTGGTTCTTGCATGATAAACCCTCACTTCATTATCCTATCAAGTTTATTTTAGCTTAAAGTAGCAAATTAGTCATTGTTCTTCTTTGCTTCCCAGCGCATTCCTAAAATATTTACATTAGGGCGACTATTACATTCAACTTCTAAGTCTTTGCTACTACTTGAAACAATATTCAACTTGATCTTAGCATCATCTTGAACTGCCAGCGTGCTACCATTAGGATTAATAATTAAATCTCGGCCACCTAAACTCGCTTGCCCATTTAAAGCTAAAAAGTATTCGAAATCATCTCTCCCAGAAAAAGCAACTCTAGTCGCATCAGCGCTTGCCTTATCCTGAAAATCCGCATGGCTCACAATACTTGAATTATTTAGCGTAATTTTAGCATTGTCACAAGCAATTAGACGATCTATTTTACTATTTTGAATTAAAGTTCTGGTATTCTTATCAATAAAAACTCCGCCTTTAAATTCAGATTGTAATATATTCACCCAAGAATCATCAGAAATGTAAAAGCTAGAATCATCATTTTTTTCAACAGTCGAATTAAGCATATTTACCCAAGTCTGCCCATGAATCAACCCATAAGAAATCGAAGTATTATTCAAATCAACTTCTGCATTTGAGTCAGGATAAGTACTTAAATTACCGTGAATCACGCTATTAGAAATAATTGCCGTTCCTTTTCCTTGAATGCCTAAAGCCGCGTAATCTTTAGAATCATAATCAATTAAAGAATCAGTCATGGTCAATCTAAAATCAGCTTGAGCAAATAAAGAAACGCTAGAATTTAAAATTCTACTTGAAAATAGCTCAAGGGTGCACTTACCATTTACAGCAATTGCAGCCATATCATTTTCATCACCATAAAGATTGGCATTACGCAAAGTCAGATAAGTATCTGCATCGTCTTCAATATAAATAGTATTATGGTCAGATTTAGTTTGAAGGCAAATATTTTCTAATGTAAAAAAGCTACAATCACTATCAAGTACGAAAAAGCCACTAATTACAGTTTCTTCTGGTGTACTACCTGTTCCCTTGATAGTAATATTGTTTACTGCTAAGCCTTGATTTAGCTCATAAAAACCCGGTGCAAGCAATAATACATCATCAGGCTGTAAGTCTTTTAATGCGCTTTTCCAATCAGTCCCATCTCCGCGACCACTAACTTTAACAAGACGTGTCATATCGGCCAATCCTTTCTACACATAAATTTCACACATTATTCCTTCAAATTTCAATTTTTTTAGCTTAAATATAATTGTTAATGGAGGTAACTATGATTAACATTACTACAAATCAATTAGCAGAAATTCTAGCAAAAGATTCTACAATTAATTTATATGATTTACGAACACCAATTGAATTTGCATCAGGGCATATTCCTGATAGTCATAATCTTCCCTTTGAAGAATTAAAATACTTCAATGATCCCAAAAACGAGACCTACTATTTCATTTGTCGGTCTGGAGACCTTTCTCATTATGCTTGTCAAACCTTAAAAGCTAAGGGTTATAAAAACCTAATTAATATTAATGGTGGCATCCTTAATTGGAAAGGTAAAGTTCAGAGTTTAACTTAAAAAATATAATATAACAAAAAAGGTCATCAAATGATGACCTTTTTTTCGGGTTGGGTGTTCTTTCGAACGATTGGGTTAGCTGGATTCGAACCAGCGCATGATGGTACCAAAAACCATTGCCTTACCACTTGGCTATAACCCATTTGATTGAACTTTTACTTGTTGTTCAATGCAACCAGCTGGAATAATCCAGCAATGGAGGCCAGTGGATTCGAACCACCGAACTCAGAGAGAGCGGTTTTACAGACCGCCGCGTTTAGCCACTTCGCTAGGCCTCCGAAACGTTACTTAATTATAATAACGAACCACCTAGCAAAAAGCAAGTAAAAAAATAAAAAAGTTGGAATTTTTCCAACTTTTTATTTTCTAATTTTCTATTTTAATTGAGCAATATGCTTTTTAATAATTCCAGCTGATTCTTTTAGTTTTTCATCTTCTTCACTAGTCAACTCTAAAGGAATAACTTTTTCTACTCCATTTTTACCAATAATTGCTGGATAACCAATATACGTTCCAACTTCATCTAAGTAAACCGAAGCTGGGGCAAATAAGCGTGCATCGCTAAAGACAGCCTGAATTAAACGCACTCCGCATGTAGCGATTGCATAGGAAGTATAACCTTTACCAAAGGCAACTTTCATTGAGTTCTTATTAGGCTGTGCGCTCAATTTTTCTTCTTGTTCCTTTGTAAACAATTCTTTAGCGGACTTGCCATTAATTGATACCGTTGACCAAGCAGTAAATTGAGATGCCCCATGTTCACCTAAAACAAAGCCAGCAACATTTCTTGGGTCTTCGTTTAGTTCTTCACCAACAATTCTTTGCATTCTAGCTGTATCTAAGAAAGTCCCTGTGCCAAACACTTGATTTCTTGATAGGCCAGTCGTTTCTTGCAAAATAGTTGAAATAGCATCACATGGGTTTGAAATATTAATTAAAACGCCATTGAAGCCTGATTCTTTAATTTTTGCTCCGACTTCTTTAGCATTTTTAGCATTAATTTCAAATTCACCAAATCTATCCCCAGTTTTAACTGTTGCGGCAATATCACCAAAAGAAGTTATGATAATATCTATATTCTTTAAATCGCTGTAATCGCCTAAAAAAACATTAACATGATAATCATTTCTAGCTAAAGTATCACGTAAATCATTGTATTCAGCTTCTGCCTTAGCTTGATTTTTATCTAATAAATATAAATTATCAACAATTCCATGAGTAAACAAAGTGAATGCGACTGTTGCACCAACGTGTCCCATTCCAATTACGGCTACATTTCTCATTATAATTCCCGCTTTCTATAAAATTCTTACACCTTAAGGATAATCCACTTAAAGCAAGTTTTAAATTGTTTTTAGATTTTTTGACTAGAAACAATTTTTTCATGCTGCTTAATGTTCTCAATTCGCTTCTCATTTCTTTTTATAAGCAATAAAAATAAAGCTTCAATAATTGTAAAAGCTGCTACACGAGAAAAATAATATTGATTTTGCAAAATTGTTTGTCTAACACCAGTCTTTAAGTGATAGTCACTTGCTAAAGCAATTGGAGAAGCAGGATTATTAGTGATACTAATGACTTTTAGCTTGTTTTTATGGGCTAACTTTATTTCCTTTAATAAAGCTGCTGATTCCCCAGAATTTGAAATAACGATTAGACAATCTTTCCTGCCTAAGTTCATTGTTTGAGCATCAGCTGTTTCAACATTTCCACCAGAAGCAAATGATAATAAACCGATTTGATTAAATTTGTAGACAGCATCGGCAGCTACTGGATAAGTATCACCTTCTGCACTAATCTGGATAACTCTGCTTGCTTCAATAATAGAAAGAATTTTTTCTAATTTTTCGGTTGGAATTTGACTTAAAGTAGCGTGAATTTCACCAACTTTATTCTTTTCTATCTCTCCTAACGCAGCTTGCATATCATCTTTGGGGAGTTTTTTTAATGATTCACTCTCTTTTTGCCCAATACATTGTGCTAATAAAATCTTTAGCTCGTGAAAACCAGATAAGGATAAATTACGGCAAAATCTTGTAATAGACGCATCACTTACATTCGCTCTTTTAGCTAATTGAGAAATTGTAATGTTGATAACTACTGCTGGATTCTTGAGAATTGTTCTGCCTACCTTTTGATCAGAAGTTGACATACTACTCATTTGTGCATAAATTTTATCAATAATATTTTCCACAGTTTTACCTCATTTCATAAAAATTATAGCATGATTGTAAAATTATTTTCACACATTATTATTTGACTAAAATTATTTTTAATATTATCATTTGCTATGTAAATAATTTTCATACAATTTATCAGTTGAAAATAATTAACAAGGGTTTTTCATGTCAATAATTAGTAAAGTGGTGTGGAATCTATCTTTTTGAAAAAATAGCCGCTGAAAATGCAAAAGAATATGTTTTATTATTACCAAAAGAGCGTTTTAAAGAGATGCTTAATCCTACTGTTTCCTTATGTATTGAAATCATTCCAAATTGTTTAAATAATTTAATGACTAAAATACCTCAAGAATATACCGCTAAGGTTCGTCTAGACCAGTCAGTAGCATCATTTGCTCATTCGCCATTGGGCAACTTTTAATTGATATTTATCCTAGCAATTCTTGGTTAGACATTGAACAATTAAATGATTTTCTTCTAAAACAAAATGGCGTTGTAAGTAGTTCTTATTTTAAAAACCTTGTTACGAGCATTATCACTGAAAGCAACAATAAAGCAATTGAAATAAAGAAAGGATAATTAAAATGACAAAATATAATTGGGGAATTATTGGTACCGGTTGGATTGCACATGAAATGGCAGATGCTCTTCAAACAGTTAAAGGCGAAGTATATGCAGCTGCTAACCCGAATGAAATTAGTTTAAAAAAGTTTGCAGCTGAAAAGAACATCAAACATTTATTCACTAATCCAGATGAAATGATTCAAGATCCAAATATCGATATCATTTATATTGCTACACCACATACTTTTCATTATGACTATATCAAAAAAGCCTTAAAGGCTGGCAAACATGTTTTCTGTGAAAAGGCTATTACGGTCAATGCAGACCAATTTGATGAAGTTGAAAAATTAGCCAAAGATAAGCATTTGATTCTATCTGAAGGATTTACGCTTTATCATATGCCTATTTATCAAAAAGTTAAAAAATTGATTAGAGATGGTAAGCTTGGTCAAATTAAGCTGGTCCAAGTTAACTTTGGTAGTTTAAAAGATTATGATCCTAATAATCGCTTTTTTAATAAAGATTTAGCAGGTGGAGCTTTGCTTGATATTGGTGGATACGCTACTGCATTTGCCAGAATGTTTTTATCAAAGCAACCTGAAAGTATTCTTACCACAGTAAAATTTTTTGAAACTGGTGTTGATGAACAATCAGGAATCATTCTTAAGAATACTAAAGATGAGATGGCAGTCATGGCTCTTTCAATGCGAGCTAAACAACCAAAGCGTGGTGTAATTTCTGGAACTAAAGGTTATATTGAGATCTCAAATTATCCGCGTGCAACAGAAGCACAAATTACTTATACAGCTAGTGCCCATGAAGAACGTCATGAAACAATAAATGCTGGAAGTACTTCTGAAGCTCTTGAATATGAAATCAAAGACATGGAACGTTATATATCCCAAGGACACGATGATGGTGAACTAGCTATTTCACGAGATGTAGCCCATATTTTGACTAGTGTCCGTACTTCATGGGGAATGAAATATCCTTTTGACGAAAATAATCGTATATAAAACATAAAGACTAGGAAAAAATTCCTAGTCTTTTTATTAACTAATGAAAATTGTATTTTTAGCTTTCCAGTCTCTAATCTTTATTCCAACCCAAAAGCCATAAATACCAAGAGTAATAATCGTTAACAGAAGCCACTTTATCCAATTGCCAAATAAACCAAATGCACTTCCGATAAATTTCATCCGATGTCCTTCGATTACAGTATGATTGATCTCCCATCCATAAATCATGCACACCGCCCAAGGATAACAAATACCGAAAGTACAAACTGTAATAATTGTTCCTAATAGGTGCCAGCCAATGAAAGATAGCAGCCCACCATCAAAAAATGAATTACGACCATGTCTTGTTTCCATCAGAATAAGCCTCATTTCTAAGTACAAAAAAAGCCAGGTAAAAACCTGGCAAAACTATTGGGTTAGCTGGATTCGAACCAGCGCATGATGGTACCAAAAACCATTGCCTTACCACTTGGCTATAACCCATCCTTCAAGCCTTTTACTTGTTGGCTCTATTTGAATGAACTTAATCACTCAACGCTTAATATCATATTATAAATAGTAAAAGCTGTCAACAAAATTATCAAAATAAACATTATTATCTTCAAATAATTTCAAATAAAAAAGACCACCAAAAAGGTGATCTTCCTAATTATTAATTCAGTTGATATTAGTACCAACCGTTAGTTTGCCAGAACTTTTGAGCACCAGTCCATGAACCGTAACGTGATTTTACGTAGTTATCTGCTACACGTTCTTGGTTTGCTGCTGAGTAGTCTCCACCAAGATATGATGCTGATAATTGGTATTTACCAATGTATTGACCATTTCTTGCTGAGTATGAACCGCCTGATTCACGTCCTGCAATCCAAGCCTTAGCTGCAGCTTCAGAGCCAGATGCGTTTGAAGTGTAGCTAGTAGTTGATTGGGTCTTTTGTGCTACTTGAGTAGTTTGTTTTTGTGCTGGAGCGTAGCTGTAAGTTCTTCGTTGTACTGGAGCTGAGTAAGTACGTTGTACATTGTAGTTGTAGTTAGTCTTAGGTGCTTGTGCAACAGTTTGATGTTGTACTGGTGCTTGAGTTTGTACTTGGTGTTGTACAGGAGCTTGCTTAGTTTGAGTTGAAGCTTGTGCTTGAACATTTTGTGAAGCAGCTGGAGTAACTTGTTTTGCTGGTTGTTGTACTGGTGCACTTTGAGTAGTTTGTGCTTGTTGTACAGCAGTAGCAGTTTGTACTGGTGCTTGAGTAGCAACACTAGCAGTAGCAGTATTTCCACCTTCTACAGTGTACTTAGCCATGATCCATTGGTTTGCACCAAGATCGTACCACTTATTACCCATAGCATCATAAGCAGTTCTGATAACTTTCCAAGTAGTACCATGTACTAATTCCTTGCCAGTAAAGTGAGCATTTTCAACGCCATCCCAAACGGCAACAGTAGAATTTGCATTATTAATAGTTACAACATTAGTATCATTTTGAACAATAGTAGCAGCTTGTGCGTCATTAGTATTTTGTGAATTTAAAGCTACCAAACCAGTTGCGGTAAGGGCAGCAGCTGCAAGTGACTTAGTTAAGATAGATTGAAATTTCAAGAGAAATTCTTCCTTTCGTATTTGTCAGTCATTTAATTTACAAGTTATATAATACAGCCCTAAAATTTCAAAACTATAACATAAATGCTACTACATTATTAAATAAAACAGCCTTATATTACATACTGTGTAATATTTGTAATTTAAGGGCGCTTTCTTGTAATATTTCTTCAAAAATAAAAGAGACATCAACTGATGTCTCTTTATTAATTATTTAGCTAATTTTAGTACCAGCCATTTGCTTGCCAGAAGCTTTGAGCATTACTCCATGAACCGTAACGTGATTTTACGTAGTTATCTGCTACACGTTCTTGGTTTGCTGCTGAGTAGTCTCCACCAAGGTATGATGCTGATAATTGATATTTACCAATGTATTGACCATTTCTTGCTGAGTATGAACCACCTGATTCACGGCCTGCAATCCATGCCTTAGCTGCTGCTTCAGAACCAGATACGTTTGAAGTGTAGCTTGATTGTGATTGTGCAGGTTGTGCTTTTTGTACTGGAGCTTGTTGAGTTTGAGTATTTTGTGCTGAAGAGTATGAGCCTACTGAAGTCTTAGGTGCAGAATATGAACCTTGAGTAGTTTGAGTTTGTGCAACAGTATTGTATGAGCTTGCTTGTGAAGTAAACAATTCTGAAGCAACGTTAGGATCAACAGTATCTTTACCTAGACGAGTATATTTAGCCATTACCCATTGGTTTGCACCAAGATCATACCACTTGTTACCAGCATCATCATATGCAGCTTTGATAACTTTCCAAGCAGTTGCATGTGGTAAATATTGTCCAGTCATTTGTTTATTAGGACCATATGAATTCCAAACTGCAATACTCTTATGTGGAAGGTAATTAATTGTAACAACCTTTTCTTGTTGACCAACAGTAACTTCTGCAGCCTTTACAGTATTTTGAGTATTATTTACAATCGCAGCACCTGCTAAAGTAAGAGCAGCAGCTGCAGCAGTTTTAGTTAAAGTAGATTTCAAATTATTGTTAAGCATATTCAAAATTAAATTCTCTCCTTGATAAATTCGATTTGAATTATTTGTTTCGTCAATTTCAATTTACAGCATATATAATACATGCCCAATATTGCAGAATAGTTCCTGTAAAATTAAAGATATATTTCAACTTGTAACATTGCTGTAATATTTGCCTCTTAAATTACAACAATGTAACGTTGTAATCGTTCTGTAGCAAAAAAGGGCAAAAAAATAGGAGCTAAGAACTCTAGCTCCTATTTTCTCTTCTGCTTATTAGTCTACGTTTAGCTTCATTAAAGTGCCTTGCATCTGTAAATTTAAGATGAGGAAAGCTAGTTAACAACCTTTTTTGATTCCATGAAAATGATTCTAGTAGTTTATCAAAACGATCATTAAGCTTGTTCTCATCTACCTTTAGCTGTGCATTTAACCGTTCATCCCAATGTTTAGTACTAAGATGAAGTTTCTCTACACTGATAATAGTGAGAATAAAATCAGTTCCCATGACTAAAAGTATCATTAAGGCTAAATAACCATGTGTTTTTGCTTCTTCCCAATTAATAATTTTCTGAATGAAGGGTTGAACTATTTTTACTAAGAAAACAACCCCTAATCCCCAAAATAAAGAGATGATTGGTGCGACCCTTCCTTGAATATTTCCCCATAGGTGCGAATAGTCCCATAACTTCATATGAAACACATACTGTAAGAACACGCTAGCACAATATTCAAAAATAGTAGCTACAATTACTCCTACTATATATAGAAGAAAAAGGTTATTTTGAATTCGATACGTACAGATTAAAATTGTTGTTACAGCAAAGCCATATACGGGACAGTATGGTCCAAATAGAAAACCTCGATAATCATAATGATGATCTTTAATTGAACAATATATAGTTTCCCAAATCCAGCCAATTACAGAATATGTAAAAAATAGCACAACAACTTCAGAAAAAGTAAATGGCATTTTTAATACCTCATAAATATTTAAATAATTCCTCTATATTAAAGATATCATGATTTTAGCCAAACTACGGTTTAAAAGACCTCTGGAAAAACTTATTAAAAAGCGCCAAAATATTCTTAGCTACAATTAGAAAGGTATATATAATGAAGAAACTCAATAAAACAGCTAGTAAATATGCTAACTTTCTTCGCTTTTTTATCATTCTTGCACTAGGATTTCTAGGTACACTTATTACTATCCTAATGTTCAGTCAATTATTTATAATTGGTCAAATGATGTTTATGAAAAATTTGACTAACATACCGACCAAAATTTTAGACGAAATCGTTACTTTCTTCTTATTCTTTGAATTTTCTGTAATGGTTGTTGCCGCCTTAAAACATATGGGACATACTAGTTTAAATTTTTTAATGAGTTTAGGGATCACTGCTCTATTAAGGAACTTAATTACTGCTCATGGAGAACCAATGCAAATTTTAATTCATGCAGTTGCAATTTTATTGTTAATAATTGGAATTGTTATTTTGAATAAACACATAAAATTATAGCAACAAAGGGCATCAATGCGATAAAAACATTGATGCCCCTTTTCTAACTTTATTAAATATTCAATTCATATGCTAACCGACTTGGATCTTTGGGATCTTCATCAACTTGAATAATTCCACGTTCAATAAAATTATGTTTTACAGCTAAATGTTGCATAATTTCGTTTTTTCGTGAAGTATCAATTCTAAAATTTCTGATTTTCTGGCTAGCCATAATTGAAATTAAATCTGAAAACATAAAACTAGCCAGGTGCATTCCTCGATATTTACTACTAATCGCTAAGCGATGAAAAGTAGCATAAGGATCAATCTTATTTTTCCAAGCACCATCAATTTTTTGATATGTTGGCTCTTCACCAACTATGCTTGCTGCATAACCTGCAATTTGATTATTTACTATTAAAACTAACCCATATTTATTCTTTATGTCAGTTTCAATAGTTTCTTCAGTAGGATAATTTCCTTGCCACTGACTACTTCCACTCTGTTTTAAGAAAGATTTAGCTTCATTAATAATATGCATAATATCAGGTAAATCTGTATTAGCAGCAAAGCGAGTATAAATTAAAGACATTATTTTTCCTTTTCTATTATTAACCTTCTCTCAGAAACTCCTCCAATTGTTCTTTAGAGAAACTATCCCCATAGTCTTGCTCTAGTCGCTCCAAAATTTGTTGATCAGTTCCACCAAAATCTTTTAAAGCTCCGATTAACTTTTTAATTCCTGTAATTCTTTCTTTTTCCTTGCCTTCTTTTTTACCTTGTAGGATTCCTTGTTCAATACCTTGTTGAATACCTTTTTCAATGCCGCGCTTTAAACCTTTTTCTTCTGCATCTTGTTCTCGCTCTAGCAATTTAGTTTCATAATCCATAATCATATCCCTCCACTTCTCATCACTATTAATTTCTTTAATTCTATTTTGTGCTATATCAAAATATGTATCACCAGAAACAGGTAAATTCTTCATCAATTTCACCAAATTAAGCAAAGTTTTCGTTTCGTCACCATTTGGAATTCCATTTGAATTAATTATAATTTTGGTTAATCCATCCTGCAATACATCTGTTTGATCATTGGAATTTATAGTTAAATATTTATTTCTAATTGGTGTTTTTTCAGTTTGTGTAAATGTGCAAAGAAAAATTATATATACATTCTTCAAGCTTCGATATGTACTGCCCTTCTTCAAAGTATATCTTTGATCTGCTTTTGCAGCATAATAGCGCATTCGTCTAGCAATATCATCAGTATTAGTAGTCTGAACTCCAATGTTATAAAGATTATGATTATAATCCTCAACTAAAATATCTAAGCGCACATCTTTTTGACTATAGTGTTCAGGATCATTTATTTCTTCTTGCTTATGTGGAAAATAGATGTCTTCAATAGCTAACTCTGGCAAGATTCCTTGCAAAACATGCTTGCAAAATTCTTTATTTGACATTACTTCGCCAAACACCTTGTCTTCTGTAAAACCGAACCATGGTTTTTTGTGCATATTTTTCATTCGGCACCTCTTTCATACTTTTGTTCTATTAGTTATTACGCGAAAAAATGCCGAATTTTTTCATTATGTTAAAAATGTGTAAAAAAAAGCCTTTCAAAGCAAGTTCTACGGAACTCTTTGAAAGGCTTCTTTAGTTAATACCCTGAGTGCTGAATGCCAGAATCGAACTGGCGACCTCTTCTTTACGAGGGAAGCGCTCTACCAACTGAGCTAATTCAGCAATTAACATTAGAATTATAACAAAGATTTTCTTTCTCTGTAAAGTATCAACAAATTTTTGCAAATAAAAAATCGAAGTAGTATTCTACTCCGACTTCCAATTAAAAGTTAGCTGTATCTGGATCAGTAGCTAATCCACTAACTCCATGTAAACTATCTAATTTATTCATCTGTTCAGAATTCAAGTTAAAATCAAACACTTCAACATTAGCTTGAATATACTTATCATGAACTGATTTAGGCAGTGGTAAAAATCCATGTTCTAAAGACCAGCGAATTAAAACTTGAGCTGGAGATTTTCCTACTTCACTAGCTATTTCCTTAACAGTTTCATTACCTAATAATCCACCAGTACCTAAAGGACTATATGCTTCACTAAGTAATCCCAGTTTATTATTAACCTTAACTACATCTGATTGTAAATCGCTTGGATTAAGCATGATTTGATTAACCACAGGCTTTATTTCAGCTGTTTTAAGAAGTTCATCCAAATGACGTTTTCTAAAATTAGAAACTCCAATTGCCCTAATTTTTCCAGCTTGTACGGCTTCTTCCATTGCTCGCCAGCTTTCAGCATTTGCTTCAGCCCAGTGATCGCGCATGGCAACGGGATTAGGCCAATGAATTAGGTACAAGTCTAAATAATCAACCTTTAAATTTTGCAAACTTCTATCAATTGCCGCTTTAGTTGACTGATAGCCATGATCTGCATTCCAAAGCTTAGTTGTAATAAATAAGTCATGGCGATTTATTCCGCTCTTTTTTATTGCTTGACCAACGCTTTTTTCATTGCCATAAGCTGCTGCTGTATCAATATGCCGATAGCCTGCATTAAGTGCTACTTCAACTGCATGCTTTGCAATATCTCCATCGGGTGTTTGCCAAGTTCCAAATCCAATAATTGGAATTTCTACACCATTATTTAATGTATATGTATCTTCGATTGAATGAAAATTCATACATCTACCCCATTTCTGTATCTATCCTTGTTATAAAAGTAAGTTGTGAAACCTTATGACGATTTGACTATCTACTTAAATAAATCATTAAAAGCTTCTGACATAGTTGGATGGGTATAAATTTGATCTCTTAAAACAGTATAGGAAAGATGAGCCTTCATTGCTAAAGAAATCAGGTTAATTAACTCATAAGATTCAATTCCATATAAAGTTGCACCTAAGATTTCTTCAGTTTCAGGATCAACTAATGCCTTAAATAAACCTCTACTATCTTTAGCAACTTTTGCCTTTGGAATGGCTGCAACTGGCAACTTAAATAATTTATATTCTTTATTTTGATTGCGTGCTTGCTTTTCATTTAAACCAACTTGAGACAAAGCAGGTGAAATAAAGACACTATAAGGGACCACTTTACGATCACTGATCATCCGTGCGCCAGTACCAAATAATTGATCTTTAATAATTCTAAAATCATCCAAAGAAATATAAGTAAATTGAAGACCACCCTTAACATCTCCAATTGCCCATACATTATCAACTGTTGTTCTTAAAAAATCATCTACTTTAATTGCACCGCGATCTGTTATTTCAATAGAAGTATTTTCCAAACCGAGATTTTCAATATTCGGCTTTCTTCCCGTTGCAGCTAAAATCCGATTTGCGCTAATTTCTTTTTCTTGACCGTTTATTTGATAACGAACTTTTGCTTCATTTTCTTCATCAATAATTTCTTCAATATCAGCTCCAAGTTCAAAATGAACTCCTGCATCTTCTAAGTCCTTTTTAACTAATTGGCTAATATCGTCATCTTCTCTACTTAAAAATTCTCTGCTATGATCAAGCACTGTTACTTTACTGCCGTATTTTGCAAACATACTTGCAAATTCTAACCCAATATAACCGGCTCCAATAATTGTTAAATTTTCTGGCATCTTCTTTTCATCCATTGCTTGAGTAGAGTCAAGAATATACTTACTTTCTTTTAAACCAGGAATTGGTAACATTACTGGAACAGCTCCAGTATTAATAAAAATACGCTCACCCTTAAATTGCTCTTTTTTACCATTAGTTAAAACTACTTCAATTTCATGATCTGCAATAAAATGAGCTTCACCATCTAAAACTGTCACCGTTTGTTCATCTGCTAACATATGGTAATTTTTATTCCGCAATTGTGCAGTCATTTCATTTTTTCCACTCACTGCATCCACATATGAAACACCATTAGCGGCTTCAATAATTAACCTTTTTGACGGTAAGCAGGCGATGTTAATGCAAGTCCCACCGTACATCTTATTAGATTTTTCAATTACTAATACTTCTTCACTCTTTTGAGCTAAAAACTTAGCTAAAGTTTTCCCACCTTTACCAAAACCAATGATAATGTTTTTGATTGTTTTCATAATTTTATCCTCTTACTTTTTATAAGCTTACTTCTTTAACTATTATTTTAAACATATAATATAAAATTGCACTATTTTTGCTTATAATTTTTTGTAATTATCCAACATCAAAGAAAAAATAAAGAATCATAGTGACACCACATAAATTTTTAAAACAGAATTTTCAAAATAAGTTATTGTGATAAAATTAACTTGATTCGGTTATTATTTAATAAAAAAGGAGTAACTAGTTAATGCGAGTATTAGTTATCGGTGGGGCCGGTTATATCGGCTCTCACGCTGTTAGAAAGTTAATTGAAGAAGGTAACGATGTCGTTGTCCTTGATTCTCTCTACACTGGCCACAGAAAGGCTGTTGACAAGAAAGCTAAGTTTTACCAAGGCGATATTGAAGATACTAATTTAGTAAGCAAGATCTTACGTGATGAAAACATTGATGCTGTAATGCACTTCGCCGCTTACTCATTAGTTCCTGAATCAGTTAAGAAACCATTGAAGTACTACGACAATAACGTTTCAGGTATGATTTCTCTTCTGCAAGCAATGGACGACGCTAAAGTTAAGTACTTAGTATTCTCATCTTCTGCTGCAACTTATGGCATTCCAAAGACATTGCCAATTACTGAAGATACACCGCTTGATCCAATCAATCCATACGGTGAAACTAAGATGATGATGGAAAAGATTATGCACTGGGCTGACAAGGCTGACGGCATTAAGTCAATTGCTCTGCGCTACTTTAATGTGGCTGGCGCTTCAAGCGATGGTTCAATTGGTGAAGACCATGGTCCTGAAACTCACTTAATTCCAAACATCTTAAAGAGTGCTATTTCTGGTGATGGCAATTTCACTATTTTTGGTGACGACTATGACACTAAAGACGGTACTAATGTCCGCGACTATGTTCAAGTTGAAGACTTAATTGACGCTCACATCTTAGCACTTAAGCATGTAATGGAAACTAACAAGTCTGATGTCTTTAACTTAGGTACTGCTCAAGGTTACTCAAACTTAGAAATCCTTGAAGCTGCTAAGAAAGTTACTGGCATTGACATTCCTTACACTATTGGACCAAGAAGAGGTGGAGATCCTGATTCCTTAGTTGCTGACTCAAGCAAGGCTCGTAAAGTCTTAGGCTGGAAGCCAAAGCATGAAAATGTTGACGATGTAATCGCAACTGCTTGGAACTGGCACAAGAGCCACCCAAAGGGTTACGAAGATAAGTAAAGGTAATAAAAATAACCATTCAGTTAACTGATAACTGAATGGTTATTTTTTTATCTCAATTTATTGACACACTCTTTCATTTCTTTAATATCCAAAATACTTTGCGCAAATTCTTTTCTTACTAATTCATCTGGTAAATACTCATCATATTTATCAAAAACAGGAACTTCTTTCGGATAAACTAATTCCAATGGATCGAAGTCTTTATTTGCTTCTTCTTTCAGAATTTCTAAAAATTCATCCTTACCTACATCCATCGCAAATTGCATAAAATATGGTCGACTAGAATTAAAACCTCTTAAGCCAAGGCGTTTAGCACATTTTATCTTAATTAATCTTTCTAATGCTAAAAACGCATAAGTACCAGTCCAAGGAAAAAGACACCACATT
Source organism: Lactobacillus gasseri ATCC 33323 = JCM 1131 (assembly GCF_000014425.1). Lineage (NCBI taxonomy): Bacteria > Bacillati > Bacillota > Bacilli > Lactobacillales > Lactobacillaceae > Lactobacillus > Lactobacillus gasseri. Next base: position 1,544,570 of record NC_008530.1, read on the forward strand.
TTTCCACCAAGATTAATTAAATTACTCTCTAGCATCCTTGAAGTTTGTGCTGTATCCCGCACTTCTTTTAAACGCGCTACAGCATGCTTCATTAAGTATGGATATTGCGTTTTTTCGCCTAAGATTTTCCTCATTCTCTGTAAAATCTTAGGTTGAATGTCTCCTGCTACATCCCCGAAATAAGCTGGAATTCGTCCTTTAACAGGATAGCAATAAACTTGATGTCGTTTTCGATCTACATCCTCTACTACCCAAACACGGCCAGCAATTGCAATCTTATCTCCAACTGGAGGTGGCTTAACAATTGTTCCCAATTCTTCAGAATCAGATTTAACAGAATATTCTTCATTTTCTTGGAAAACAGCATAAAACTTAAAATTGTTTATTACTCGCTCTCCAGTTAATCCAATAATCAAACCACCATTTTCGGTTTGTTGAATATGATCTTCTTTGATCAAATAACGTAATAGAACTCGATAATCATTTTGACTAACGTTATGGAAATAATGGAGCGTTAATACTCGAGATGCCAGTTCAGCTGGAGTCATTTCCCCGCTTGATGCTAAAGTTGACATAGTTTGATGATACAGCAAACTATATGGTAGTCTGTTGGGTTCTGGCGGTTCCACCCATTTTTCTTCTAAATATAGCTGAACTAAAGCAATTCCTTGGAGTAATGACCAAGGGATAATTTCCGGCAGCATCGCACGAGACTCAGGATGGGACTCCCGCATCACAAACCACATTTCTGCTGGATTTCCCCTGCGTCCAGTTCTACCCATCCTTTGTAAAAAACCAGAGACTGTAAAAGGAGCATCAACTTGAAAGGCACGCTCTAATTTTCCAATATCAATACCTAATTCAAGCGTTGCGGTTGCACAAGTTGTCATTAATGAATCTTCGTTTTTCATTTCAGCTTCTGCAGTTTGGCGATATGCAGCTGACAAATTACCATGATGAATTAAAAAACGGTCTGGCTCATGATTTATTTCACAATACTGTCTTAAAATTTGACATACTGCTTCGCATTCTTCTCGACTATTAGTAAAAACCAAACATTTCTTTCCACGCGTATGTTCAAAAATATAAGCCATCGATGGATCAGCCATTTGAGGTGCCTGATCACTTTTCTCATCTAAAACTGGCTGAGCTGGGTCAAAGCCACTACTATCAGCTTGTGGTCCATTATCATAAAAATGCTCCATCGATAATCGCCAAACTTGACCCCCACTTTCTGTCTTAGGAACCGTAGTTCTACGTTTCGACCCTGCTCCTAAAAATCTAGCAGCAGATTCAGTATCACCAATCGTTGCAGAAAGTCCGATTCGCCTTGGATCAACTCCAGCCATTTTCGATAATCTCTCAATCAAACAAAAAGTTTGTCCTCCTCGATCTGATCGTAAAAAAGAATGAAGTTCGTCAATGACTACATATCTTAAATCATGAAACAAATTAGGAATATCCATATGCTTGTTAATCATCAACGATTCTAAAGATTCTGGAGTGATTTGTAGAATTCCCGATGGATGCTTAAGCAGTTTCCTTTTTTGGGTTTGAGCTACTTCACCATGCCAACGCCAAATTGGGATATCAACATCTTGGCAAAGATCCGTTAATCGTTCATATTGGTCATTTATTAGTGCCTTTAGTGGTGAAATATACAGAACACCAACAGAGCTGGAAGGATTTTCATATAGATCCGTCAAAATTGGAAAAAAAGCCGCTTCAGTCTTACCAGACGCTGTCGAAGCAGCTAGCAAGACATTATCTTGACTATTAAAAATAGTTTCTGCTGCCCCAACTTGAATTGATCGTAAATTTTTCCAATTATGTTCATAAATATAGTCCTGAATAAAAGGAGCAAAACGTGTAAAAATATCCATTTTTTCACTTAAATTCTAAACTCAGCAAAATTATCAGACTTTTCATCAGAAACAGCCTCTGACTCAGTATAAGAAAACTTATCAGAATTAAGTAGCTGCTCAATATTAGTCTTAGGATTTTGCCAAACAATATCTAATAATTCAATAAAATCACGAATAATCTCACGTGGCGTAATATTGGAAGAAGCACCCACACGTGAATATTCAATTTTAATAAATTTTTCTAAGTCATCCTCTGTAATTGTTCTTTCATATCCATATAAATGAGCGTGCATGTCTGCCAATTTTTCAGCTAAAACTAGCATTTCTTCAGGAGTAAGAGGATCAAGTTTGATAACAGGAGCATACATGTCCCTATTACCAGCTTCTGAAAATTTTCCGCTAGCAAGACGTGAACGTAAAGCCTCGTAAGAATATACGCCTCGTCTCTTGTCTTCAACAGCTTGAGGCGTACCACACATAATAATTCCCAAATACTTTGATTTTCCTTGTAAAGCATCATTATACATTGTTAGTATCTTTTCATAATTGTACTGCCGGCTGATACTATTCGGAATTTTATAAATATTAACTAATTCATCAATCATAATCATTAAACCAGCATATCCAGCCTGTCTAAAGAATGAAGCAAATAACTTAAGGTACTCATACCAATCATCATCCGAGATTACAATATCTACCCCTAGCTCTTTTTTAGCTTGAGTCTTATTTTCATATTCTCCCCTAAACCATTTAATAACTTTAGCTTTAGTTTCTTCATCATTATTAATATAGGCTTGATAATACATTTTGAGCAATTTAGCAAAATCAAAACCATGCACTAATTCAGAAAGACTAGAAATTACCGCATAGATCTTTTTATTAACTGCTTCTTCAAAAGCTGGGTCATCTGCATTTAAATTAGTGTCTGTGGCAACTTGCATTTGAACTGAATTAATCCAGCGATCAAGAATTAAAGTTAAGGCTCCACCTTCTGGTCTAGTCTTAGTAGAAAGATTTTGAATCAACTCACGATAGGTAGCTAATCCTTGTCCTTTTCCACCTTGCAGACGTCTTTCAGGTGATAAATCTCCATCAACTACGACAAAATTCTTATCCATTACATAATTTCTAATTGTTTGAAGCAAAAAACTTTTTCCAGACCCATATCGACCAACAATAAACCTAAAAGATGCGCCACCATTTTCAATTAACTCTACATCATGCAGCAAAGCTTCAATCTCAGCTTTTCTTCCAACCGTAATATAGGGTAAGCCAATTCTTGGAACTACTCCTCCTTTTAAAGAATTTAATATAGTTTGAGCTATTCTCTTAGGTACTTTTCTTTTTTTATTAATAGCCATCTTTCTAATTTTTTCCTTTCAAAAACATGTCTTCTATATCTTCTTGATAGTCTTCAATTATTGCTGGTACATCATTGACAAATTCGATTACATTATCACCGATTTCATCAAAAAGTCTTTCATTTATATTGTCGATCACAACTGCTGTCATTAGATGCTTTTCTTTAAGATATTGAGCAGGATTTTCACCTTTTAAGAGCATCTTGATAGTATGCAATTCTTCTCGACTTAGACCATAATCTTCAAAATCCTCGTCCCTATCTTTTTCAGTAATTTCTTCAAGTTGCTTTTCTTCCTTTTCAGCTCGTAATTCTTCCTCAGTTAATAAACTATCCCTTGTACCAGCGGCATCCTCTCTGATGGTAGACAAATGCGCTAAATTAATTTCAATCTTTGGTTGTTTTAATTTATATTCTTCAATTTTGTACTTCTTAATTCCATCTTTTATAGCCTGAAGATAATGCTTTTCAATTTTTCTAGGCTTTAAGTTTCGCCCTAAATTAAAGTTTTTCCTAACTTCACGATCAACTTCGTGCAGTAAATTTCCAACAATACTTTTTTGACCTGCTAATCCCCAATAAGACTCACAATACCACGAAGCTTTTTCTTTATCATAAAAATACTTTCTAATTTGATCAATTTCAAAATTAACTGTCTTAGGTATTAATTTATGGTTGAACACAGCAGCGGAAAATAACTGCACCGTCATCTGATTTTTATAAGTAATATAATTAGTCAAAAAATCAAAACCATCTTGACGTAAATCTAAGATTTGCTGCCAAACTAAAACTAATAAATGTTCAAATTTTTCTGGATTCTTTTTATATAAAGGACAGTTTTCAATTTTATAATTAGATAAATTTATTAAGCTTTCTGCAACTTCATGATCAGAAAATTGATTTGGATACAACAAATGCTCATATTTTTTATCCTTCTCCTGCTCTTTCTGAAAAAATTCATTTCTTTTTTCATTAATATTATAAAAAATAATATAGTCGCGAATCCATCTATCAAGATATGCTGCCATTTCTTTGGAAAAAATTTGAGCATAATTTTTATTAAAATTGATTAACTTATCTAACCCGTCTTGAACATTCTCTACGCCTATTCCATTTAATAACTCATATAAATAAATATAAGCATATGAATTAGATACCTTCTCATAAATATTATTCCTAACCTTAGTGCGCCAAGCAAAATAAGTCCGTGCTTGTCCAACAGTTAATTCATGGTAAGTCGGATAATAACGCAAAAATGACTGCTTCTTTTGATAATTATCTTCATAAGTAGCCATTAATTTACCTTGCAAATAAAAATTCTGTTCTTTGCGGACCGAACCTGCCAAATCATAACGATATGACTTAATCATTTTTTGAATTTGTTCGGGAACAGATGCTGTGTTTTCAAAATTTAAATCAGTTTTTGCTTCATTAGAATCAGCTTTTTGCTTAGGATTATTATTGTCATTAGCTTTTTTCCAATTATTAAAATTTATTTTTTGTTCATGATAAACATCTTGTTGATTCGCTTTATCCGTATTCGCATCAGGTATATAGATTAATTTTTCAGGATTAGGTACCTTATTTGACATGAGCACTACTTTGAAAGCATACTCTAAAGATTGTTTTATCTTTTGTTCGCTTAAAAGCAAACTAACTTCTACCCACTTGTTATCTCTTATCAAAGAAGCAGCTGAGAACCCCGGTAAATCTCTAATGGTCGTTGCGAAATCGCCACAATTGATATTTAATTTCTTATTTTTAGGATCTAAATCTAAAAGAGCAAACCAATTTTTAGTAATCGGTGAACTAAAAGCAACTAAATTAGAATTATCATTAAGTTCACTAATACTATTCTTTCCAAAGTGTCTAATAGCATAGCTCAAGAGTTCATCAATATTCATGGCCTCAGCTCCTTTCGAACGTATATTCTACTATATTTTACTTGGTCGATCCATAAACTTGCAGCAAAAAAGGCACCGAAATCATTCAATTTCAGTGCCAAGAAAGAAATTATTTTACTTGATTAATAACATTAATTGCATTTAGGCTACGTGGATAGCCAATAAATGGTACATTAGCTAAAACTATTTTTGTTAAAAACTGTTGATCATTTCCTAAGCCAACATTTGTCTTAGCATGAGCTAATAATTGTGGTTCACAAACGCCCTGAACAGCTAAGTAACAGAACGTAATCATTTCGCGTTCTTTGTCACTAAGACCTTTTCTCGTGTAATAATCACCGAAACAATTATCCACTAACCACTTATTAATAGTCCCCTTTTTAGCAAAGTCTTTCATTTGAGGACCAAACAATCTCATCTGAGTTTCCTCGCCTTTTTCAAGCCTATCCTCCATCATTGTTGTAGCTTGTTTTGGCAAAGGTAACTTTTCTCCGCGAGCAAGCAAAATAGTATTAGTTACTTTAAAAAATGGCATTACACGCCCTAAGCCTAAATAATCAACTGCTTGATAAACAACCTCTTTTACTTCAACTGGACTTACACCATTATCTAAAGCTACAGGTAACATCAAACGATATTCTTCTAAGCCCTGCATCCCTAATAAATAAGCTAAATTAGAAATTAATTTTGTTTTATTTGATAAATCTACATCATCTTGAACTTCTTCGAAAGTAAAATGACTAATTCGCTCCCATGCTTCTGGATCATTTTCTTTTAAAACTTTTTCATGAATATTTTTTTATCTTCTCTAAACATTAACTCACGCCTCTTTCTTATGTTTTCTATTATAAAGAGAGCCAGATAGATTGAAAATTACTTTCTTTCTATGTAGAAATATGCTATCAAAGTATAGAATAAAAAATAACAAATATAGTAACGTTCAAAATAATATACTAAACTAATTGCTATTAATTTTATGTTGATATTAGGTATTTCAAACATATACGCTTATTCAATAAAATAACATCTTATTCTTGAAGTCACAGTAGTTAGCTTTTATATTAAAGATGATTAAGTTAATAGATTTGATTTTATGAGGTACACTGCTATGACAGATTATGCAAAAAGAGAACTTAAAGCATTAGATAGAATTGCTAAAAAGATTTCAGATGCAGAAAGTCACTTAACAAAGATTGAAGATAGTATTGATGATAAAAAACATCGCACCGCTCAACACGAAACAATTAAGGATATTAAATCAATTCTTAGGCACGCAAGAAAAGTCGATAAAGATGAAGATAAGATGGAACAATTCAAAGGTGAAGGTCCTAAAGATTCAACCAAAAATCACTACGTCTACGAACAAGAAGAAGAACCTGTTATCAACGACTTAAAGAAAGATTTCAATGAATTAGATGATAAGCTTGCTAAGTTAAACGACTTTAATGGCGGAGATATTGATGCCTTTAGAACTGAACACCACTATCTTGAAAAGGCTCAAGACATCTTAAAAAAGGCTGGTAAATTAAACTAATTAAGTTCTAAACGGTAATCTATTAATTTACATACACATCAAAAAAGGAGAGGCAAAATTGCTTCTCCTTTTTATATGCGAATTCATATTGACATTTAAATGAGATATTGGAATAGAGATAAACTAGGCTTCAATACCCTTTCCCTTATAAGTTTCTTTCATTAAGTCTTTAATTTCACTAATCAACAAAGCGGAAGGATTAGTTACGACATTTTGATCTCCATAAGCCTCAACAGCCATAGCGTCAACTTTATTATTGAAATCAGCTTCGCTAACTCCATTAGCTTTAAGACTAAGGTTCAGTCCTACACCGTGACCTAATTCGACAATTTTCTTAATTAAGGAATCCACTAACTCTTGATCAGTGTTACCCTTTAAGCCTAAGCTACGAGCAATTGCAGCATAATCCTTATCAGCTCTAAAAGTTGAATAGTGTGGACGCATAGCAAGTTTTCTTGGTTTCTTAGAATTAAATCTAATTACGTATGGCATAGCGATTGCATCACTCAAGCCACTTGGAATACCAAATTCAGATGATTCAGTATGAGCAATTGCATGTCCTACTCCTAAGAAGGCATTAGCATATGCCATTCCAGCTAAAGTAGCTGCATTATGCATTCTACTTCTTGCACTTTGATCACCATTATATGATTTTTCCAAGTTTTCAAAAATCAACTTAATAGCTTCCATTGACCAGCCACGAGTAAAGTCAGTAGCCATTGTAGAAACATAACTTTCTACTGCGTGAGCCAATGCTTCAAAACCAGAACGTGCAATCAATTCTTTAGGCATTGTTTCTACGAATTGATCGTCAACAATTGCAACATCAGGATTTAAAGAATAGTCACAAAGAGTATGTTTAATGCCAGTTACAGTATCTTTAATAATAGAAAATGGTGACACTTCTGAGCCAGTGCCTGAAGTAGTTGGAATACATACTAATTGGATGGCATTATATTTTGGAAACCTTACTGTTCTTTTTCTAATGTCCAAAAATTTTGAATAAGCATCAGCAAAACTCATATCTGGATTTTCATAGAATAAGCGCATTGCTTTAGCAGCATCCATTACCGAACCACCACCAACAGCAATAACTACATCTGGTTTAAAGATATTCATTCTGTGAACACCATCAGCAATTATAGTAGTATCTGGATCTTTAGTTACTGCTTGAAAGACTTCATAGCTCTTCTTTCCACGACGTTGACTAATGATATCGGTAATTTCATTAATGTACTTACTTGCTACGCCTTCATCAGTCACAATGAAAAATCTTTCAACATCTGGCATATGCTTTAAGTAATTTGCAGCATTATGTTCAAAATACGTCTTCTTTGGTACTTTAATCCACTGCATATTATCGCGACGCTTTGCAACGGTCTTAATATTAAGCAAGTCTCTAGCACCAATATTATGTGAGAAAGTATTTGCTCCGTATGAACCAGTTCCCAAAGTAAGAGAAGGAAGCATATTATTGTATAAATCACCGACCCCACCAACTGAAGCAGGAGAGTTTACTAAGATACGACATGCATCCATTTTCATTGAAAAGTCATCAATAACTTTTTCATCTTGTGAGTGAACTCCAGCAGTATGTCCACGACCACCATAGTTTAGAAGATCAGTACAAATCTTATAAGCATCTTCATGATCCTTAGCCTTGTACATAGTAAATACTGGTGAAAGTTTTTCAGCTGATAAAGGATACTTTTTACCTACCCCCTTATATTCAGCAATGATTACTTTGGTATCTTCTGGAACATCTACGCCACATAACTTAGCAATTTGATAAGCTGAACGTCCTGCAACTGGACCAGCAACTGTTCCTCTTCTAGGATCGATAAACTTTTCTTCAAATTTTTTGATTTCATCTGGTTTCAAGAAGTAGCAGTTCCAAGACTTAAATTCATCTTTTACCTTGTTGTAAATTTCTTCATCAACTACTACAGAATTTTCAGATGAACAAATCATTCCATTATCAAAGGTTTTAGACAAAACAATGTCATAAACAGACTCTGGAATATTAGCAGTCTTTTCAATATAGGATGGACCATTACCAGGACCAACACCAATAGCAGGCTTACCAGATGAATAAGCTGCTTTAACCATTCCGGGACCACCAGTAGCTAAAATAGTTTGAACATTTGGATGATTCATTAAAGCACTAGTTGCTTCAAGACTTGGATATTCAATCCATTGAATGGCATCTTTAGGTGCACCTGCCTTAACTGCAGCCTCACGAATAATTTCACCAGTTTTTACACAGCTCTTCTGTGCTTGTGGGTGGAAGCCAAAAATAATAGCATTTCTAGTCTTCAAAGCAAGCATTGCCTTAAAAATTACAGTTGAAGTTGGGTTAGTAACTGGAGTTACTCCAGCAATTACACCCTTAGGTTCAGCAATTTTGACTAATTGCTTTTCCTTATCTTCTTCAATAACACCTACAGTTTTCTCGTGGCGAAGACTGTTCCAAATATTTTCACTAGCGAACATGTTCTTGATCGTTTTGTCTTCTACTACACCACGACCAGTTTCCTCAACTGCCATTTTTGCAAGAAGGTAACTATTTTGCTCTCCAGCACTTGCAATAGCCTCACATATTTTGTCAACTTGTTCTTGATCGAAATCGGCCATCTCATCTAAAGCAACGTGAGCTTTTTCAACATAACCATCAATCATTTTATTTACATCAATTGTTTTTTCTTCTTTTGTAGCCTTTTTATCTTGCACCATCTAAATTGGGCCTCCTACTCGGAAATCTAGGCATATTTTTATGAACAATGACAGTATAGCGCCTATCTTAGACATTTGTAAATGACTTTGTGCACTCTTTTACAAATTCACAATATGATAAAAAGTAAGAAATAGCTGTTTTAAGTAATGATATCGTTTACATTTTTGATAATATTGAAAAATATTTCACAATATAACTTTGATTTACAATCTTATAAAAAATATTAAAACCTATACGTTTTAACTATTGTCATAGATTTTTATGTTAAAATTTTAATAAACTATGAAAGGAGTTTTACATCTTAATGTCAAAAAACAACTCAGAAACATCTGAGATTAAAACTATGAAGCGTAGTTTAACAAATACCCATATCCAACTAATTGCATTAGGGGGAACAATTGGAACTGGGCTTTTTCTAGGAGTCGGAAACAGTATTGAACTAGCAGGGCCAGCAGTAATTTTTATTTATTGCCTAGTTGGTTTCTTCCTTTTTCTTTTAATGAGAGCACTAGGAGAATTGATACTTTCTGATATTAAGAAAAATACCTATATCGATTTTATTACAGAATACCTAGGAAAAAGTATTGGTACAACAACTGGATATTTATATTGGTTTAGTTGGCTGACGTTAGCTATGGCAGAAATTACCGCTTTAGGTATTTACTTTCAATATTGGTGGCCAAATTTGCAAAGCTGGATTCCAGGATTGATTACTTTATTGGTTTTACTATCTATTAACCTAATTTCAGCTCGAGTATTCGGTAACTTAGAATTTAGCTTTGCAATTATTAAAATCGTAACAATTATTGCGTTTGTTATTCTAGTTTTTTATTTATTAATCACAAACTCTGCAACAAAATACGGACACGTAAGCTGGCAGAATATGGTTATTGATGGCGGAATTTTCGCTAAAGGTCCCAAAGGTTTTTTACTAGGTTTCCAAATGGTTATCTTCAGTTTTATCGGAGTTGAGTTAATTGGATTAACAGCTGCAGAAGCCAAAGAGCCTAAAAAAACAATTACTCGAGCAATTGATCAATTACCAATTAGAATCATTTTATTCTACGTCTTAGCAATTTTAAGTATCTTATTAGCTATCCCTTGGGATAAGGTGTCCACGTCTAGTTCACCTTTTGTTCAAGCATTAGGTGCTACTGGTATCAAAAATGCTGGCTCAATAATTAACTTTGTTGTAATAAGTGCAGCTATTTCATCAACCAATAGTTTTATCTATAGTGCAGGGCGGTTATTATTTTCAATAAATTACAAGGGTAAAACTAAATTAAGTAAGCATTTAGGAAAACTAGATCGGCGACAATTACCTAAAAATGCATTAATATTTTCAACAATTTTAATCGCTTTAGCACCACTTTTGAATTTCTTTTTAAAAGATACCTTTACTTTCATTTCTGCTACAGCGACCAGCATGTTTTTAGTAATTTGGTCAATCATGATCATTACCCATATGACTTATCGAAAGAAGACACCAGAAAATGAATTACCAACATTCAAAATGCCCTTATATCCTTTATCTGATGTGGCAGTATTAACTTTCTTTCTTGCTATGATTATCATTCTTTTAATTTTTCCAAATTATCGTATTCCAATGATTAGTGCAGGCATAATTTTTGTAGTACTCGTATGTATAACTCACTTTATACAGAAAAAAATGAATTAATTCTTTACAGTCTCTAGCTAACTCTAGAGACTTTTTTATATACTAATTAAACCTAACCAACAAAAAAGGAGAATGAAGTTATTTCTCCATTCTCCCTCTTTTATTTCTTCGCTTTACCTTACTCCGGCTGTCAGACTCGAACTGACGACAACCTGATTAACAGTCAGGTGCTCTACCAACTGAGCTAAGCCGGAATATTAAAAAAGAGCACGGCGACTGCCTACCCTCGCAGGCAGTTTCCCACCAACTACTCTCGGCGTTAAGAAGCTTAACTTCTGTGTTCGGCATGGGAACAGGTGTATCCTTCTTGCCATCGCCACCGTACTCTTTCTGAGCTTTTACACTCAAAACTGAATATAATCTTCCGCTCTAAACCTTTGAGCTTTGGTCAAGTGCTCGACTGATTAGTACTAGTCCGCTCCACATATCGCTATGCTTCCACTCCTAGCCTATCTACCTCATCGTCTTTAAGGTGTCTTACTGCTTACGCATCGGAAATCTCATCTTGAGGGGGGCTTCGCACTTAGATGCTTTCAGCGCTTATCCCTTCCATACATAGCTACCCAGCGATGCCTTTGGCAAGACAACTGGTACACCAGCGGTATGTCCATCCCGGTCCTCTCGTACTAAGGACAGCTCCTCTCAAATTTCCTACGCCCACGACGGATAGGGACCGAACTGTCTCACGACGTTCTGAACCCAGCTCGCGTGCCGCTTTAATGGGCGAACAGCCCAACCCTTGGGACCGACTTCAGCCCCAGGATGCGACGAGCCGACATCGAGGTGCCAAACCTCCCCGTCGATGTGAACTCTTGGGGGAGATAAGCCTGTTATCCCCAGGGTAGCTTTTATCCGTTGAGTGATGGCCTTTCCATGCAGTACCACCAGATCACTAAGCCCGACTTTCGTCCCTGCTCGAGGTGTACCTCTCGCAGTCAAGCTCCCTTATACCTTTACACTCTGCGAATGATTTCCAACCATTCTGAGGGAACCTTTGGGCGCCTCCGTTACATTTTAGGAGGCGACCGCCCCAGTCAAACTGCCCACCTGACACTGTCCTCCAGAACGCTCAGCTCTGCGAGTTAGAGGATCCATCAAACAAGGGTAGTATCCCAACATTGCCTCCAGTAAGACTAGCGTCCTACTTTCTCTGGCTCCTACCTATCCTGTACATGTTTAACAAATACTCAATATCAAGCTACAGTAAAGCTCCATGGGGTCTTTCCGTCCTGTCGCGGGTAACCCGCATCTTCACGGGTATTATAATTTCACCGAGTCTCTCGTTGAGACAGTGCCCAAATCATTACACCTTTCGTGCAGGTCGGAACTTACCCGACAAGGAATTTCGCTACCTTAGGACCGTTATAGTTACGGCCGCCGTTTACTGGGGCTTCAATTCAAACCTTCGCTTGCGCTAAGCTCTCCTCTTAACCTTCCAGCACCGGGCAGGTGTCAGCACCTATACGTCATCTTACGATTTTGCAGATACCTGTGTTTTTGATAAACAGTTGTTTGGGCCTATTCACTGCGGCTGATCTTTTACCATCAGCACCCCTTCTCCCGAAGTTACGGGGTCATTTTGCCGAGTTCCTTAACGAGAGTTCTCTCGCTCACCTGAGTGTTCTCCACTCGACTACCTGTGTCGGTTTGCGGTACGGGTAAAATTGCTCTGGCTAGAAGCTTTTCTTGGCAGTGTGACATCATGACCTTCGCTACTTTAATTTCGCTCCGCATCACAGCTTGATTTCTTTAGACAAGCATTTGACTCATCTTTCTTCTTACTGCTTGCACATGTATTTCCAGCAACATGCGTCATTAGCCTCCTGCGTCCCTCCTTTGCTCATATCGAACAATTTCAGTACAGGAATCTCTACCTGTTGTCCATCGGCTACGCCTCTCGGCCTTACCTTAGGTCCCGACTTACCCTGGGCGGACGAGCCTGCCCCAGGAAACCTTAGTCTTTCGGCGGATAGGATTCTCACCTATCTTTCGCTACTCATACCGGCATTCTCACTTCTAAGCGCTCCATTAGTCCTCTCGATCTAACTTCTCCGCACTTAGAACGCTCTCCTACCACGCATATCCTTTGATATGCATCCACAGTTTCGGTACTATGCTTAGCCCCGGTACATTTTCGGCGCAGCGTCACTCGACTAGTGAGCTATTACGCACTCTTTAAATGGTGGCTGCTTCTAAGCCAACATCCTAGTTGTCTACGCAACTCCACATCCTTTTCCACTTAGCATAGATTTGGGGACCTTAACTGGTGATCTGGGCTGTTTCCCTTTCGACTACGGATCTTATCACTCGCAGTCTGACTCCCGTGCATTGATATCTGGCATTCGGAGTTTATCTGGATTCAGTAACCCCTGACGGGCCCCTAGTCCAAACAGCGCTCTACCTCCATTATCATTCACACGAGGCTAGCCCTAAAGCTATTTCGGAGAGAACCAGCTATCTCCAAGTTCGTTTGGAATTTCACCGCTACCCACAACTCATCCCCGCGATTTTTAACTCACGTGGGTTCGGTCCTCCAGCGTGTTTTACCACGCCTTCAACCTGGTCATGGGTAGGTCACTTGGTTTCGGGTCTACGTCATGATACTCTCTCGCCCTCTTCAGACTCGCTTTCGCTCCGGCTCCGTCTTTTCTGACTTAACCTTGCACCATAACGTAACTCGCCGGTTCATTCTACAAAAGGCACGCCATTACACTTTAATGTGCTTTGACTACTTGTAGGCACACGGTTTCAGGTTCTCTTTCACTCCCCTTCCGGGGTTCTTTTCACCTTTCCCTCACGGTACTGGTTCACTATCGGTCACTAGTTAGTATTTAGCCTTGCGAGATGGTCCTCGCGGTTTCAATCGGGATTCCTCGTGTCCCGACCTACTCAGGATCCTGCTAAGTCTCTCTGCAATTTCGCTTACGGGGCTCTCACCCTCTCTGGCTTATCTTTCCAGATAATTCTGCTATCGCTTCAAGTGCTTTCCTGCAGTCCTACTACCCCAACTGGCAAGCCAGCTGGTTTGGGCTCTTTCCTGTTCGCTCGCCGCTACTTGGGAAATCGATTTTTCTTTCTCTTCCTGCAGCTACTTAGATGTTTCAGTTCACTGCGTCTTCCTTCAACAGCCTTAACAGCTCTTGATAATACCTCCCGGTATTGGGTTCCCCCATTCGGATATCTCCGGATCATTGCTTACTTACTGCTCCCCGAAGCCTTTCGTGGTTCGTCACGTCCTTCATCGGCTTCTAGTGCCTAGGCATTCACCATGCGCCCTTTTCTACTTGACCTATTTCAAGTTGAGTTTCTCTCTCTTCTCGGTCGCTCTTCAATCTGTTTTTTCGATTGTCTCGGTTTTTTGCTTTAGATTATATTCAGTTTTCAATGTACTAGCTCTCTGAGGTATTACCCTCAAAACTAAACAAAGTTTCTCAGTGTGCTTCCGCTTGGCTTTCTCGATGACTTCTCTTTAGTGCTCTCGCACTCTCCATCATCTTTCGCCTTCCTTAGAAAGGAGGTGATCCAGCCGCAGGTTCTCCTACGGCTACCTTGTTACGACTTCACCCTAATCATCTGTCCTACCTTAGACGGCTGACTCCTATAAAGGTTATCCCACCGGCTTTGGGTGTTACAGACTCTCATGGTGTGACGGGCGGTGTGTACAAGGCCCGGGAACGTATTCACCGCGGCGTGCTGATCCGCGATTACTAGCGATTCCAGCTTCGTGTAGGCGAGTTGCAGCCTACAGTCCGAACTGAGAACGGCTTTCAGAGATCCGCTTGCCTTCGCAGGTTCGCTTCTCGTTGTACCGTCCATTGTAGCACGTGTGTAGCCCAGGTCATAAGGGGCATGATGACTTGACGTCATCCCCACCTTCCTCCGGTTTGTCACCGGCAGTCTCATTAGAGTGCCCAACTTAATGATGGCAACTAATGACAAGGGTTGCGCTCGTTGCGGGACTTAACCCAACATCTCACGACACGAGCTGACGACAGCCATGCACCACCTGTCTCAGCGTCCCCGAAGGGAACACCTAATCTCTTAGGTTTGCACTGGATGTCAAGACCTGGTAAGGTTCTTCGCGTTGCTTCGAATTAAACCACATGCTCCACCGCTTGTGCGGGCCCCCGTCAATTCCTTTGAGTTTCAACCTTGCGGTCGTACTCCCCAGGCGGAGTGCTTAATGCGTTAGCTGCAGCACTGAGAGGCGGAAACCTCCCAACACTTAGCACTCATCGTTTACGGCATGGACTACCAGGGTATCTAATCCTGTTCGCTACCCATGCTTTCGAGCCTCAGCGTCAGTTGCAGACCAGAGAGCCGCCTTCGCCACTGGTGTTCTTCCATATATCTACGCATTCCACCGCTACACATGGAGTTCCACTCTCCTCTTCTGCACTCAAGTTCAACAGTTTCTGATGCAATTCTCCGGTTGAGCCGAAGGCTTTCACATCAGACTTATTGAACCGCCTGCACTCGCTTTACGCCCAATAAATCCGGACAACGCTTGCCACCTACGTATTACCGCGGCTGCTGGCACGTAGTTAGCCGTGACTTTCTAAGTAATTACCGTCAAATAAAGGCCAGTTACTACCTCTATCTTTCTTCACTACCAACAGAGCTTTACGAGCCGAAACCCTTCTTCACTCACGCGGCGTTGCTCCATCAGACTTGCGTCCATTGTGGAAGATTCCCTACTGCTGCCTCCCGTAGGAGTTTGGGCCGTGTCTCAGTCCCAATGTGGCCGATCAGTCTCTCAACTCGGCTATGCATCATTGCCTTGGTAAGCCGTTACCTTACCAACTAGCTAATGCACCGCAGGTCCATCCAAGAGTGATAGCAGAACCATCTTTTAAACTCTAGACATGCGTCTAGTGTTGTTATCCGGTATTAGCATCTGTTTCCAGGTGTTATCCCAGTCTCTTGGGCAGGTTACCCACGTGTTACTCACCCGTCCGCCGCTCGCTTGTATCTAGTTTCATCTGGTGCAAGCACCAAATTCATCTAGGCAAGCTCGCTCGACTTGCATGTATTAGGCACGCCGCCAGCGTTCGTCCTGAGCCAGGATCAAACTCTCATTTTCCTTCTTGAAAATGAGCTTTTTATCGTTTAGCTCTAAAACTTTCTTTGAGTTATCTCAAATTTATTGCTTGTGAATTGACTTCGCTTTTGTTTGGGATTTTTTATATCCCGCACACTTTCAGCGAAACTTTGTTCAGTTTTCAAGGTACTACCGTTGCCGTGTGACAACTTTTATATTATATCATGTCTCTTGAGCTTTGACAAGTTATTTTTCTTGCCCCTCATCTTTCTCAAATGACAGCTTTATAATATTATCATCTTTCTGCTCCCTTGACAAGCTCTTTGCTTGGCTTCCTGCCTCTGCTTCGCGCTTGCCTCAAACAGCATGTATTACTTTACAGACTTTAAATCAAAGGAAAATAAAATGCTCCATTAAAAAAAATGAAGCACATCTGCAAAGCGGAGATTGAGAGATTCGAACCCTCGCGCCGGTATAAACCGACCTACACCCTTAGCAGGGGCGCCTCTTCAGCCACTTGAGTAAATCTCCAATGGGCCTAAATGGACTTGAACCATCGACCTCACGCTTATCAGGCGTGCGCTCTAACCAGCTGAGCTATAGGCCCCTTTCCCTTTGAAGCGGGTAACGAGAATCGGACTCGCGACTAAAGCTTGGAAGGCTTTCGTTTTACCACTAAACTATACCCGCAACTTCTTGCTTCCTAATGGCGCGAGACGGAATCGAACCGCCGACACAAGGAGCTTCAATCCTTTGCTCTACCAACTGAGCTATCGAGCCATTACGGTCCCTACCGGATTCGGACCGGTGATCTCCTCCGTGACAGGGAGGCGTGATAACCCCTACACCAAGGGACCATATTGCGGGAACAGGATTTGAACCTATGACCTTCGGGTTATGAGCCCGACGAGCTACCAGACTGCTCCATCCCGCGATTTTTTTATATAAAAAAAGCCAAGATCCTATGGACCTTGTAGGACTCGAACCTACGACCCGACGGTTATGAGCCGTCTGCTCTAACCAACTGAGCTAAAGGTCCAAGCTTACCTCTATAGCGGCGGGGGGGATCGAACCCTCGACCTCCCGGGTATGAACCGGACGCTCTAGCCAGCTGAGCTACACCGCCATCCTGTAACTTCCTTTTTAAGCTACAATCGGGAAGACAGGATTCGAACCTGCGACCCCCTGGTCCCAAACCAGGTGCTCTACCAAACTGAGCCACTTCCCGAAGTGTGCACCCTGAAGGATTTGAACCTTCAACCTTCTGATTCGTAGTCAGACACTCTATCCAGTTGCGCTAAGGGTGCATCATTATATGCCGAGGACCGGAATCGAACCGGTACGGTTGTCACCAACCGCGGGATTTTAAGTCCCGTGCGTCTGCCAGTTCCGCCACCCCGGCATGATAATGATAAGCGGAAGACGGGATTCGAACCCGCGACCCCCACCATGGCAAGGTGATGTTCTACCACTGAACTACTTCCGCATTTTTTATTCAATTTTTATGCCGATTAAAGGACTCGAACCTTCGACCCCCTGTTTACAAGACAGATGCTCTACCAACTGAGCTAAATCGGCATGGTACGGGTGGTGGGACTTGAACCCACACGTCCGAAAACACTAGAACCTAAATCTAGCGCGTCTGCCAATTCCGCCACACCCGCTTGAGTTTTTCTGGGCCAATGAGTCGTGGCAGGCTCGAACTGCCGACCCTCTGATTAAAAGTCAGATGCTCTACCAACTGAGCTAACGACTCAATGGAGGATACAGGGCTCGAACCTGTGACCTCCTGCTTGTAAGGCAGATGCTCTCCCAGCTGAGCTAATCCTCCATTTAGCACGGCGACTGCCTACCCTCGCAGGCAGTTTCCCACCAACTACTCTCGGCGTTAAGAAGCTTAACTTCTGTGTTCGGCATGGGAACAGGTGTATCCTTCTTGCCATCGCCACCGTACTCTTTCTGAGCTTTTACACTCAAAACTGAATATAATCTTCCGCTCTAAACCTTTGAGCTTTGGTCAAGTGCTCGACTGATTAGTACTAGTCCGCTCCACATATCGCTATGCTTCCACTCCTAGCCTATCTACCTCATCGTCTTTAAGGTGTCTTACTGCTTACGCATCGGAAATCTCATCTTGAGGGGGGCTTCGCACTTAGATGCTTTCAGCGCTTATCCCTTCCATACATAGCTACCCAGCGATGCCTTTGGCAAGACAACTGGTACACCAGCGGTATGTCCATCCCGGTCCTCTCGTACTAAGGACAGCTCCTCTCAAATTTCCTACGCCCACGACGGATAGGGACCGAACTGTCTCACGACGTTCTGAACCCAGCTCGCGTGCCGCTTTAATGGGCGAACAGCCCAACCCTTGGGACCGACTTCAGCCCCAGGATGCGACGAGCCGACATCGAGGTGCCAAACCTCCCCGTCGATGTGAACTCTTGGGGGAGATAAGCCTGTTATCCCCAGGGTAGCTTTTATCCGTTGAGTGATGGCCTTTCCATGCAGTACCACCAGATCACTAAGCCCGACTTTCGTCCCTGCTCGAGGTGTACCTCTCGCAGTCAAGCTCCCTTATACCTTTACACTCTGCGAATGATTTCCAACCATTCTGAGGGAACCTTTGGGCGCCTCCGTTACATTTTAGGAGGCGACCGCCCCAGTCAAACTGCCCACCTGACACTGTCCTCCAGAACGCTCAGCTCTGCGAGTTAGAGGATCCATCAAACAAGGGTAGTATCCCAACATTGCCTCCAGTAAGACTAGCGTCCTACTTTCTCTGGCTCCTACCTATCCTGTACATGTTTAACAAATACTCAATATCAAGCTACAGTAAAGCTCCATGGGGTCTTTCCGTCCTGTCGCGGGTAACCCGCATCTTCACGGGTATTATAATTTCACCGAGTCTCTCGTTGAGACAGTGCCCAAATCATTACACCTTTCGTGCAGGTCGGAACTTACCCGACAAGGAATTTCGCTACCTTAGGACCGTTATAGTTACGGCCGCCGTTTACTGGGGCTTCAATTCAAACCTTCGCTTGCGCTAAGCTCTCCTCTTAACCTTCCAGCACCGGGCAGGTGTCAGCACCTATACGTCATCTTACGATTTTGCAGATACCTGTGTTTTTGATAAACAGTTGTTTGGGCCTATTCACTGCGGCTGATCTTTTACCATCAGCACCCCTTCTCCCGAAGTTACGGGGTCATTTTGCCGAGTTCCTTAACGAGAGTTCTCTCGCTCACCTGAGTGTTCTCCACTCGACTACCTGTGTCGGTTTGCGGTACGGGTAAAATTGCTCTGGCTAGAAGCTTTTCTTGGCAGTGTGACATCATGACCTTCGCTACTTTAATTTCGCTCCGCATCACAGCTTGATTTCTTTAGACAAGCATTTGACTCATCTTTCTTCTTACTGCTTGCACATGTATTTCCAGCAACATGCGTCATTAGCCTCCTGCGTCCCTCCTTTGCTCATATCGAACAATTTCAGTACAGGAATCTCTACCTGTTGTCCATCGGCTACGCCTCTCGGCCTTACCTTAGGTCCCGACTTACCCTGGGCGGACGAGCCTGCCCCAGGAAACCTTAGTCTTTCGGCGGATAGGATTCTCACCTATCTTTCGCTACTCATACCGGCATTCTCACTTCTAAGCGCTCCATTAGTCCTCTCGATCTAACTTCTCCGCACTTAGAACGCTCTCCTACCACGCATATCCTTTGATATGCATCCACAGTTTCGGTACTATGCTTAGCCCCGGTACATTTTCGGCGCAGCGTCACTCGACTAGTGAGCTATTACGCACTCTTTAAATGGTGGCTGCTTCTAAGCCAACATCCTAGTTGTCTACGCAACTCCACATCCTTTTCCACTTAGCATAGATTTGGGGACCTTAACTGGTGATCTGGGCTGTTTCCCTTTCGACTACGGATCTTATCACTCGCAGTCTGACTCCCGTGCATTGATATCTGGCATTCGGAGTTTATCTGGATTCAGTAACCCCTGACGGGCCCCTAGTCCAAACAGCGCTCTACCTCCATTATCATTCACACGAGGCTAGCCCTAAAGCTATTTCGGAGAGAACCAGCTATCTCCAAGTTCGTTTGGAATTTCACCGCTACCCACAACTCATCCCCGCGATTTTTAACTCACGTGGGTTCGGTCCTCCAGCGTGTTTTACCACGCCTTCAACCTGGTCATGGGTAGGTCACTTGGTTTCGGGTCTACGTCATGATACTCTCTCGCCCTCTTCAGACTCGCTTTCGCTCCGGCTCCGTCTTTTCTGACTTAACCTTGCACCATAACGTAACTCGCCGGTTCATTCTACAAAAGGCACGCCATTACACTTTAATGTGCTTTGACTACTTGTAGGCACACGGTTTCAGGTTCTCTTTCACTCCCCTTCCGGGGTTCTTTTCACCTTTCCCTCACGGTACTGGTTCACTATCGGTCACTAGTTAGTATTTAGCCTTGCGAGATGGTCCTCGCGGTTTCAATCGGGATTCCTCGTGTCCCGACCTACTCAGGATCCTGCTAAGTCTCTCTGCAATTTCGCTTACGGGGCTCTCACCCTCTCTGGCTTATCTTTCCAGATAATTCTGCTATCGCTTCAAGTGCTTTCCTGCAGTCCTACTACCCCAACTGGCAAGCCAGCTGGTTTGGGCTCTTTCCTGTTCGCTCGCCGCTACTTGGGAAATCGATTTTTCTTTCTCTTCCTGCAGCTACTTAGATGTTTCAGTTCACTGCGTCTTCCTTCAACAGCCTTAACAGCTCTTGATAATACCTCCCGGTATTGGGTTCCCCCATTCGGATATCTCCGGATCATTGCTTACTTACTGCTCCCCGAAGCCTTTCGTGGTTCGTCACGTCCTTCATCGGCTTCTAGTGCCTAGGCATTCACCATGCGCCCTTTTCTACTTGACCTATTTCAAGTTGAGTTTCTCTCTCTTCTCGGTCGCTCTTCAATCTGTTTTTTCGATTGTCTCGGTTTTTTGCTTTAGATTATATTCAGTTTTCAATGTACTAGCTCTCTGAGGTATTACCCTCAAAACTAAACAAAGTTTCTCAGTGTGCTTCCGCTTGGCTTTCTCGATGACTTCTCTTTAGTGCTCTCGCACTCTCCATCATCTTTCGCCTTCCTTAGAAAGGAGGTGATCCAGCCGCAGGTTCTCCTACGGCTACCTTGTTACGACTTCACCCTAATCATCTGTCCTACCTTAGACGGCTGACTCCTATAAAGGTTATCCCACCGGCTTTGGGTGTTACAGACTCTCATGGTGTGACGGGCGGTGTGTACAAGGCCCGGGAACGTATTCACCGCGGCGTGCTGATCCGCGATTACTAGCGATTCCAGCTTCGTGTAGGCGAGTTGCAGCCTACAGTCCGAACTGAGAACGGCTTTCAGAGATCCGCTTGCCTTCGCAGGTTCGCTTCTCGTTGTACCGTCCATTGTAGCACGTGTGTAGCCCAGGTCATAAGGGGCATGATGACTTGACGTCATCCCCACCTTCCTCCGGTTTGTCACCGGCAGTCTCATTAGAGTGCCCAACTTAATGATGGCAACTAATGACAAGGGTTGCGCTCGTTGCGGGACTTAACCCAACATCTCACGACACGAGCTGACGACAGCCATGCACCACCTGTCTCAGCGTCCCCGAAGGGAACACCTAATCTCTTAGGTTTGCACTGGATGTCAAGACCTGGTAAGGTTCTTCGCGTTGCTTCGAATTAAACCACATGCTCCACCGCTTGTGCGGGCCCCCGTCAATTCCTTTGAGTTTCAACCTTGCGGTCGTACTCCCCAGGCGGAGTGCTTAATGCGTTAGCTGCAGCACTGAGAGGCGGAAACCTCCCAACACTTAGCACTCATCGTTTACGGCATGGACTACCAGGGTATCTAATCCTGTTCGCTACCCATGCTTTCGAGCCTCAGCGTCAGTTGCAGACCAGAGAGCCGCCTTCGCCACTGGTGTTCTTCCATATATCTACGCATTCCACCGCTACACATGGAGTTCCACTCTCCTCTTCTGCACTCAAGTTCAACAGTTTCTGATGCAATTCTCCGGTTGAGCCGAAGGCTTTCACATCAGACTTATTGAACCGCCTGCACTCGCTTTACGCCCAATAAATCCGGACAACGCTTGCCACCTACGTATTACCGCGGCTGCTGGCACGTAGTTAGCCGTGACTTTCTAAGTAATTACCGTCAAATAAAGGCCAGTTACTACCTCTATCTTTCTTCACTACCAACAGAGCTTTACGAGCCGAAACCCTTCTTCACTCACGCGGCGTTGCTCCATCAGACTTGCGTCCATTGTGGAAGATTCCCTACTGCTGCCTCCCGTAGGAGTTTGGGCCGTGTCTCAGTCCCAATGTGGCCGATCAGTCTCTCAACTCGGCTATGCATCATTGCCTTGGTAAGCCGTTACCTTACCAACTAGCTAATGCACCGCAGGTCCATCCAAGAGTGATAGCAGAACCATCTTTTAAACTCTAGACATGCGTCTAGTGTTGTTATCCGGTATTAGCATCTGTTTCCAGGTGTTATCCCAGTCTCTTGGGCAGGTTACCCACGTGTTACTCACCCGTCCGCCGCTCGCTTGTATCTAGTTTCATCTGGTGCAAGCACCAAATTCATCTAGGCAAGCTCGCTCGACTTGCATGTATTAGGCACGCCGCCAGCGTTCGTCCTGAGCCAGGATCAAACTCTCATTTTCCTTCTTGAAAATGAGCTTTTTATCGTTTAGCTCTAAAACTTTCTTTGAGTTATCTCAAATTTATTGCTTGCGAATTGACTTCGCTTTTGTTTGGGATTTTTTATATCCCGCACACTTTCAGCGAAACTTTGTTCAGTTTTCAAGGTACTACCGTTGCCGTGTGACAGCTTTTATATTATATCATGTCTTTTAAGCTTTGACAAGTTATTTTTCTTGCCCCTCATCTCTCTCAAATGACAGCTTTATAGTATTATCATCTTTCTGCTCCCTTGACAAGCTCTTTGCTTGGCTTCCTGCCTCTGCTTGGCGCTTGCCTCAAACAGCATGTATTACTTTACAGACTTTTCTCCTTTTCGTCAATATAGTTTTTAATAAAAAAATATATTCCGAATATTAATTATTAATAGATTTTGATTGTCTGATTTTTGCCTTTTGTTTTTCCAATTTAAACGAACTATTCATTTTGAAAATTCGGATATAAAAAAACTGTGTTAAGCAGTAATACTTAACACAGTTTTATTTATTTTTTCAATTCTGGAGCATCCGTTTTAAAATCACTTTGTGTGGATTTTTTACCATTTTTATACCATACGCTGTTTTTGCTCTTCTTTTCTGCCTTTTTCAATCTCTTCAAAGAATCGGCCTTTTTATAAGTATAATTCTTTCTTTTTACATATTTAAAACCATTCGGCTTATAGAAACGAAGTAAATTACCAGTAATTACTCGATCAGATAATGATAACTCTGTTGTTACTGTATTAGAAATTGAGGCCAATTGTGCCTTTACCTTCTTACTTGGATGAGTTACACGTTTACCCGATTTAGTATAATAATAACTTCCCTCTACTTTGCTGTATTTTGGTGTAATAAAGTCACCATTTCTTTGAGCAACAATTTGTGGAGCATTCTTTGCTAAAAGACTATGTCCAAATTGGATCATATTCTGATCATTGATACCCAACAAGTTAAATAAAGTTGGTCTAACATCAATCTCTCCACCATATGTATGATTAATACCGCCTTTAAGTCCTGGCATATGGAACATTAAAGGCACACGCTGAAATTGTAAATTATCAAAATTATTAAAGCTATCTTTATTCAGCAATTGTGCCGAAGCCTTATGGTGATTCCCTGAAATTCCATAATGATCACCATAAAGCATGATTAGAGTATTTTTCTCCAATCCTGACTTTTTAAGATAACTCATAAGTTCTCCAATAGCTTCATCAAGATAATGGGCTGTTTGTACATATCCATCTACCGTCTTATCACCAGTATCTGTTTTATCAATTGACTGATTTTTCTTGTCTAAATCATAAGGATAGTGATTTGTTACAGTAATCATCTTCAAATAAAAAGGTTGCGGTAAATGTTCCATGTATTTAATGGACTGATCAAAAAAGAGCTTATCTTTAATTCCATATCCTAAATAATACCCTTTCTTATTTTGATAATAAGATAAAGGCATAAAGTAATCATACCCAAAGGATTTATAAGCATTATCACGATTCCAGAATGATCCTGCACCACCATGCATAACTGCACTTGTATAGCCAGCTTGTTGTCCTAAGATAGCTGGAGCACTTTCAAAAGTATTAGACGTTCCATAGCTTGACATTGCTGAGCCTGATTGTAAACCGAAAATAGAATTTTCTAACATCATTTCAGCATCTGATGTCTTTCCTTGGCCTACTTGATTAAAGAAATTATCGAAGCTGATTGTATCATTTGCATGATAGAGCTTATTCAAGTTGGGAGTAACTTCTTTTCCATGCCACTTATAATCAATTAAAAATTGTTGGAAACTTTCTAAGTGAATAACCAATACATTTTTATTTTTAGCTACACCATAATATTCAGGGTTCGGAGCAATATAGTTCTTTTTAATATAGGATTGAACAGTTTTTAAATCACTATGATTTGCTTTTGCCATAATCGCATTACTTTGAGCTGTTTTTACACCATCATAAACAGCAAAAGAATTTAATCCTAAATATTTGACAATATAATTATTATCAAAAGTTCTTGTGAGCAAACCAGGTCTGTCTTTTTGCGCCATAGTTAGATTTGTACCAATCAATACTACAGCTAATCCTTCAATTAAAAGAGAAATCTTTAGCTTTAAGCGGCGAACATCAATCTTAAAAACTTTAAAAGCTATTAATAAAACAATAATAACTACATCCAAAAATACTAAAAAATCAGTACCTTTAGTAATTCCAGCAATACTCTTTCCCAAATTATCTGAAGTAGATCCAGAAGTTTTAATAATGGATGTAGATAAGAAATCGGAAAATTCTCGATAATACAAAATATTCGAAAATAACCACAAAGATAATAGAAAATCAATTATGACCATAATCCAATATGACTTTCTACCCTTAAAAAATAATCCGATTCCAATTAATAGCATGGCTGTTGGTAGTGGATTAATCAATAGCAAAAACTTCTGCATTGGTCCCACTACTCCCAAATTAAACTTAGTTATATAAGTTAAGTATGTCTTAACCCAGAAAAATACTACAACTACGGTAAAAAAGCCTAATTTGGTTTTAGTTAACCAATTATATGATGCTTTTAGGCGTCCCATTTAAGTCCTCCTCAACTTTGTTCTTTCATGATATTACTACTAAAAAATGGTTTTGATAAATTAAAATAGTAAATTTAAGGAATTTTAATGACTTTTTACTTTTTTCGGCTTAAATAGCCACCCAAATATTCCTAGAATCATTCCAAAAAAGTAAGTGGTAAAGCGCCACAAAAACATCCCTAAGGTTAATAATATATTTGAATGAATAAAGGTAGAAAATAAAGTCTGAAAACTAAATTCAGCTCCACCTGATGCACCTGGAATTGGAACAATCGCCATAAACATAATAATCATAATATTCATCTGTGTTACTTCTAACCAAGAAGGAGTTAAATTTAAAGCCAGTAAAATTAAATATGGAATCGAATAAAAGCATAGCAATTGCCCAATAGTCAAAATACTTGCACCAAGTAATTTTTTCTTTTCACGTTTTAAATTTTGACCTTCTGCGTAAAAAGTTTCAATTTTCTCCATAGTATTTTTACGCCACTTTTCAACAGTATTCTTATTCATGAATCTTTCTAATAAATTCATCAGCCAATTAGTTGCATTTTTTGTCCATCGATAGGCAAACATAATAGCTAATAAAAATATTATTGAACTAACATGAAGAATAAAACCAATTAAGATAAACAAAGCTAACCCAGAAAATTTGGTTATTACCATATGAAAACCAAAAATAATTGTTGAAACATAGGCAAACAAAACGCAAATCTGATAAATAATAAACTTCATCAGTAAAATTGAAGTAGCACGTCCGCCTTCTATTCCCATTTGAATCATTGCTACTAATTGTGAAGGCTGGCCCCCAGTAGATAAAGGCGTTATGGCATTAAAAAGTGCTTGAATAATTGGAATTCTAAAAAAAGACCATGCAGAGCGATGAGGCTCCCCTTTTTTATGCTCTAAAATCCAAATAATTGCGGCTTCACAGGCATAAGATAGAACCATTACCAAAAGAACTAGTAATAAAAAGCTTATATTTAATTTCTTGCTAGCTCCCCATAATGCTTTAATTGGCGTTTTTCTTAATTCTTGCCAAATAACAAAACCACTAATCAGAAGAACAATTAGCATTCCAATAAAATGTTTTTTGTTCATTACTTAATTTGCCCTAACTTTCTACCAATTTCATATTGCTCCATATAAAAGTCGTACCAGATTTTAGCGAGATGGTCTTCTGAATACTCTTGACTTGCCTCAGCAGACAATTTTTGATATTTTTTCATTTTTTCTGGATTTGATACTACAGATTTAATTTGAGCATTTAACTCCTCAAAGTTTCTGCCCTTCATATAATATCCATCAATAATAGCTTGATATAAGTCCAAATCACGCAATAATACAGGAGTATTACATGAAAAAGCTTCTAAAACAGACATTGGAAAAAGTTCATCGAAAGATGGCAGTAAGAACAGATCAGCAATATTTAAATAACTGACTAATTCTTCTCGTGGCACAATCCCTGTGAATTTTAAATTCTTAGGTGGATTATCAATTATTTTTTTAAAGTGTGCATATCCATCCGTCATTTTTCCAAATGAAAAGCCACCAGCCCAAATAAATTGAATATTTGGATTTGCTTCGGCTAATTTAACGAAATCATCTACGCCCTTTCTTTCTTGAACTTGTCCATCTCCGACAATTACAAATTTATCTAAAGGGATATTCAATTTATTTCTAAATGCATTTTTTTGAACTTGACTCTGCTCATAAAATTCACTTTTAGCTACAAAATTGGGTATGTATTTTACCTTTTTTTCATTAATACCGTATTTTACTAGTTTATCAATAAAGATCGGGTTGACTACTACTATTTGATCCATTCTTTTATAAAAATCAATTACATATTTATAAAAAATATTTTTTGCTGGCCCAGGTAGTTTAACAGAACCCTCTAAGGTTTCCGGTAAAAAATGTACATATCCAATTTTCCTACCTCTACTAGGTAAAAAGCTGTTAGCAAAATATGTAGGATTAATTGTATGATAATGTGTTAAATCACTTCTTCCATATTTATTGATAGTTACATAAAATTCATCTACTAATCTTGTTCTAAGTAAACGAATTAGCTCTTTATACGCTGATCCCACGCCTTGACCTTGAACAGAGTCAGCTTGAGAAAACATATTAATTCTAATCATAATTTACCTCAGTCTTTTGTTTATTTTGAATTGCTTCTTGATAAAAAGCTTCTATTTTACGTGCAAACGTAGCTGCTGACACGTCTATTAACTTTTTCTCTTTTAAATCTTTAGGAATAATGAATTGATTTGCTTTTAGATAATCAATAATTTCATTCGTCATTTCACTTTTTGTTGTAAATGTACTCCCAAGCTCTCTATTATCAAAAACATGCTCAGTATAATCAGTACTATAAACAACACATTTAGTACCAGCAGCTAGAGCCTCAATATATGTCAAGCCCTGCGTTTCAGTATCACTAGCTGATACAAATAAATCTGCCATTCGATAATAATTCCCTACGTCACTGTGCTCAACACTACCAGCAAAAATGACATAATCTTCTAATGAAAGTCTTGCAACTTGATCTTTTAAAGGTTGCACATCTGGACCATCTCCAGCAATTACAAATTTTACATTTGGTTCATTTTCTAAAACTGTCGGTAATACATCCAGAATTTGATCTATTTTCTTTTCTGCAGCTACACGACTCAGAGTAAGGATAACTTTCTGATTCGAATCTATTCCTAGTTCTTTTCTTACATTTCGTCGTGGATTTTCATTAATAGCAGTCAAATCTACTCCGGTCGGAATTACCCGCATAGGAATAGTAACCCCATATCGTGTTAATGTTTCTTTAACGCGTTCACTAGGTGCAACCACTCCATCCATATTATGCAAATAAGCTTTGGTGAATTGCTTTACATGATATGGTTTCAGTAAATGTCCATTTAAAACATAGTGCAAATAATCTTCGTACATAGTGTGGTACGTATGAATAGCGGGAATACCTAAAGAATGTGCAACATATTTTCCAATCATACCCATTGAAAATTCTGTTTGTGTATGAACAATATCAAGCTTTACTTCTTTGGCAATTTTAGTAGCCTGAAAAAGTCCTCGAAATGCTATCCTTCTATCCGTAAAAGAAACAAAAGGAACGCTGCTAACTCTAAAAACATTAGGTTCAATAGTTCCTTTTCCCAAATGAGGGTCTGTTGTAGTAAAAATAAAAACAGAGTGTCCATTTTTTTCAAGAGCATTTTTTAATGTTTGGATTGAAGTTGCTACCCCAGAAAGCTGAGGAAAATAAGTATCGGTAAATAGCCCAATATTCATGTAAAATACCTCCATTAAAGACCATTATAAAGTTAGTAGAAAGGAGTTGCAATTTTGGATAAAAAAAAGACGTGAGAATCAACTCACGTCTTTTTGCCAGAATGTCTGAATAAATAGCGGTGATCGGGGTCGAACCGATACGTCCCAGGGGACACCAGATTTTGAGTCTGACGCGTCTGCCAATTCCGCCACACCGCCATAAATGAAATTAATCAGGAAATTCAGGCGAAGGCGGTGATCGGATTTGAACCGATGATTAGGGTTTTGCAGACCCGTGCCTTACCACTTGGCTACACCGCCAACCTCTGATCATTAACAAATTGGGATAGTTGGATTCGAACCAACGCATGATGAAGTCAAAGTCCATTGCCTTACCACTTGGCTATATCCCAATGTTAGGGCGGAATGTGGGGATCGAACCCACGCATGCCGGATCCACAAACCGGTGTGTTAACCACTTCACCAATTCCGCCATAATATTAAAAACAGGGATAGTAGGAATTGAACCCACACTAGCGGTTTTGGAGACCGATGTACTACCTTTATACGATATCCCTATTTAAATGGAGGCCAGTGGATTCGAACCACCGAACTCAGAGAGAGCGGTTTTACAGACCGCCGCGTTTAGCCACTTCGCTAGGCCTCCAGAATGGCGCGAGACGGAATCGAACCGCCGACACAAGGAGCTTCAATCCTTTGCTCTACCAACTGAGCTATCGAGCCATTACGGTCCCTACCGGATTCGGACCGGTGATCTCCTCCGTGACAGGGAGGCGTGATAACCACTACACTAAGGGACCATATTGCGGGAATAGGATTTGAACCTATGACCTTCGGGTTATGAGCCCGACGAGCTACCAGACTGCTCCATCCCGCGATGATTAAGGAGGATGTGGGATTCGGACCCACGCGCGGGCAGAACCCGCCTGACGGTTTTCAAGACCGTTCCCTTCAGCCGGACTTGGGTAATCCTCCATTTATACCATCTTTAATATGGTAATGACCCGTACGAGATTTGAACTCATGTTACCGCCGTGAAAGGGCGGTGTCTTAACCACTTGACCAACGGGTCGTTTTTTAACGTACTTATTAATCATACTCTATTTATAAAGTGATGTCAACAAGTTTTTATTTTTTTGATGCGTTGTTTTGTGTTACTCTCCGCATCAGCAATAACTATATTACTAAAAACACTCAGTTGATGCAACCCCTAATTTGAACTTTTTTTCTTTTATTGCATTTTTACTCTCTGTTATTTAACAAAGGTGCTACACTGAGCATATATGGAGGTATGTTATGTCTAGTAAAAGATGTATTATTGACAATAAAAGCAGCAAAAAACTATTAAAGTTAGCTGATGGAAACTTAATTTGCGAAGATCATGCGAAATTAACACCTTGGCAAAAAGAAGAATTAATTGAAAAAGATGCTAATCAAGTTAATGAGTATATAGATAATCTGACCAATAAATATTTGACCGAACATGGAGTTAAAAATACTGAATCATCCTATAAGTCTCTTCTTCACAAAACTGCTGAAAGTGATTTACTAGAAGGAGTTTCGCCAGAAGAGACTTTAAAACTACAAAACTGGATCTTAATTAAGCAAAACAATGAAATTATTCGTTTACTTAAAGATTTAAAAACTAAAAATAAATAAATTATTTTTATATTGAGATTATCCTACTAAATCTTCAGATTGATGAAATCCTTGATTTAGCGGGATTTTTATTTTTAGCAAAAATCTAAATCTAAAGTCAACTAAAAATGATCTTTTTCTCAAGATGCTTTTATTAAGCTCTAAATATACTGACTAACATACTTTTAAAAAGACATATATAACTAATTTAGGGTTTTGCTTTAGTTTTTAAGGTAAATATACTCAAAATATGCAAAATTTTTCTAATAATTAAATTTATCCTTATACAAAAATCGATACTATCACATGCATAATCTCTTTTTCTTGAAATAAAAAAAGTACATTGGAAACTCCAATGTACTTAATGCAAAGCGGAGATTGAGAGATTCGAACCCTCGCGCCGGTATAAACCGACCTACACCCTTAGCAGGGGCGCCTCTTCAGCCACTTGAGTAAATCTCCAATGGGCCTAAATGGACTTGAACCATCGACCTCACGCTTATCAGGCGTGCGCTCTAACCAGCTGAGCTATAGGCCCCTTTCCCTTTGAAGCGGGTAACGAGAATCGGACTCGCGACTAAAGCTTGGAAGGCTTTCGTTTTACCACTAAACTATACCCGCAACTTCTTGCTTCCTAATGGCGCGAGACGGAATCGAACCGCCGACACAAGGAGCTTCAATCCTTTGCTCTACCAACTGAGCTATCGAGCCATTACGGTCCCTACCGGATTCGGACCGGTGATCTCCTCCGTGACAGGGAGGCGTGATAACCCCTACACCAAGGGACCATATTGCGGGAACAGGATTTGAACCTATGACCTTCGGGTTATGAGCCCGACGAGCTACCAGACTGCTCCATCCCGCGATTTTTTTATATAAAAAAAGCCAAGATCCTATGGACCTTGTAGGACTCGAACCTACGACCCGACGGTTATGAGCCGTCTGCTCTAACCAACTGAGCTAAAGGTCCAAGCTTACCTCTATAGCGGCGGGGGGGATCGAACCCTCGACCTCCCGGGTATGAACCGGACGCTCTAGCCAGCTGAGCTACACCGCCATCCTGTAACTTCCTTTTTAAGCTACAATCGGGAAGACAGGATTCGAACCTGCGACCCCCTGGTCCCAAACCAGGTGCTCTACCAAACTGAGCCACTTCCCGAAGTGTGCACCCTGAAGGATTTGAACCTTCAACCTTCTGATTCGTAGTCAGACACTCTATCCAGTTGCGCTAAGGGTGCATCATTATATGCCGAGGACCGGAATCGAACCGGTACGGTTGTCACCAACCGCGGGATTTTAAGTCCCGTGCGTCTGCCAGTTCCGCCACCCCGGCATGATAATGATAAGCGGAAGACGGGATTCGAACCCGCGACCCCCACCATGGCAAGGTGATGTTCTACCACTGAACTACTTCCGCATTTTTTATTCAATTTTTATGCCGATTAAAGGACTCGAACCTTCGACCCCCTGTTTACAAGACAGATGCTCTACCAACTGAGCTAAATCGGCATGGTACGGGTGGTGGGACTTGAACCCACACGTCCGAAAACACTAGAACCTAAATCTAGCGCGTCTGCCAATTCCGCCACACCCGCTTGAGTTTTTCTGGGCCAATGAGTCGTGGCAGGCTCGAACTGCCGACCCTCTGATTAAAAGTCAGATGCTCTACCAACTGAGCTAACGACTCAATGGAGGATACAGGGCTCGAACCTGTGACCTCCTGCTTGTAAGGCAGATGCTCTCCCAGCTGAGCTAATCCTCCATTTAGCACGGCGACTGCCTACCCTCGCAGGCAGTTTCCCACCAACTACTCTCGGCGTTAAGAAGCTTAACTTCTGTGTTCGGCATGGGAACAGGTGTATCCTTCTTGCCATCGCCACCGTACTCTTTCTGAGCTTTTACACTCAAAACTGAATATAATCTTCCGCTCTAAACCTTTGAGCTTTGGTCAAGTGCTCGACTGATTAGTACTAGTCCGCTCCACATATCGCTATGCTTCCACTCCTAGCCTATCTACCTCATCGTCTTTAAGGTGTCTTACTGCTTACGCATCGGAAATCTCATCTTGAGGGGGGCTTCGCACTTAGATGCTTTCAGCGCTTATCCCTTCCATACATAGCTACCCAGCGATGCCTTTGGCAAGACAACTGGTACACCAGCGGTATGTCCATCCCGGTCCTCTCGTACTAAGGACAGCTCCTCTCAAATTTCCTACGCCCACGACGGATAGGGACCGAACTGTCTCACGACGTTCTGAACCCAGCTCGCGTGCCGCTTTAATGGGCGAACAGCCCAACCCTTGGGACCGACTTCAGCCCCAGGATGCGACGAGCCGACATCGAGGTGCCAAACCTCCCCGTCGATGTGAACTCTTGGGGGAGATAAGCCTGTTATCCCCAGGGTAGCTTTTATCCGTTGAGTGATGGCCTTTCCATGCAGTACCACCAGATCACTAAGCCCGACTTTCGTCCCTGCTCGAGGTGTACCTCTCGCAGTCAAGCTCCCTTATACCTTTACACTCTGCGAATGATTTCCAACCATTCTGAGGGAACCTTTGGGCGCCTCCGTTACATTTTAGGAGGCGACCGCCCCAGTCAAACTGCCCACCTGACACTGTCCTCCAGAACGCTCAGCTCTGCGAGTTAGAGGATCCATCAAACAAGGGTAGTATCCCAACATTGCCTCCAGTAAGACTAGCGTCCTACTTTCTCTGGCTCCTACCTATCCTGTACATGTTTAACAAATACTCAATATCAAGCTACAGTAAAGCTCCATGGGGTCTTTCCGTCCTGTCGCGGGTAACCCGCATCTTCACGGGTATTATAATTTCACCGAGTCTCTCGTTGAGACAGTGCCCAAATCATTACACCTTTCGTGCAGGTCGGAACTTACCCGACAAGGAATTTCGCTACCTTAGGACCGTTATAGTTACGGCCGCCGTTTACTGGGGCTTCAATTCAAACCTTCGCTTGCGCTAAGCTCTCCTCTTAACCTTCCAGCACCGGGCAGGTGTCAGCACCTATACGTCATCTTACGATTTTGCAGATACCTGTGTTTTTGATAAACAGTTGTTTGGGCCTATTCACTGCGGCTGATCTTTTACCATCAGCACCCCTTCTCCCGAAGTTACGGGGTCATTTTGCCGAGTTCCTTAACGAGAGTTCTCTCGCTCACCTGAGTGTTCTCCACTCGACTACCTGTGTCGGTTTGCGGTACGGGTAAAATTGCTCTGGCTAGAAGCTTTTCTTGGCAGTGTGACATCATGACCTTCGCTACTTTAATTTTGCTCCGCATCACAGCTTGATTTCTTTAGACAAGCATTTGACTCATCTTTCTTCTTACTGCTTGCACATGTATTTCCAGCAACATGCGTCATTAGCCTCCTGCGTCCCTCCTTTGCTCATATCGAACAATTTCAGTACAGGAATCTCTACCTGTTGTCCATCGGCTACGCCTCTCGGCCTTACCTTAGGTCCCGACTTACCCTGGGCGGACGAGCCTGCCCCAGGAAACCTTAGTCTTTCGGCGGATAGGATTCTCACCTATCTTTCGCTACTCATACCGGCATTCTCACTTCTAAGCGCTCCATTAGTCCTCTCGATCTAACTTCTCCGCACTTAGAACGCTCTCCTACCACGCATATCCTTTGATATGCATCCACAGTTTCGGTACTATGCTTAGCCCCGGTACATTTTCGGCGCAGCG